>JAHWJP010000135.1 GCA_019348355.1 Actinomycetota bacterium | reverse complement strand
CCGCTGCACTCCGTGGCGATCGGCTCGGGCAAGTGCGTCGAGGAGTTCGAGGCCCTGAAGCAGGTCCTCATCTCCGAGCCGCGCCACTAGCGGGCGGCGGCCGGGAGGTGCGTGGCCCGCGGCTGCTGCTCGTCCTGCTCGTGCTGGCCGCCCTCGCGCTCACGGCCGTCGACGCGCGCTCCGGCGCCTTCGCACCCTTCGATGCCGTACGCCGCGGCGCGGACACGGTGCTCGGTCCGGTCCAGCGCGCCGTCGGGGGAGCGGCCGGCAGTGTCTGGGACGTCTTCGACGGCGACCCGGCCGAGCAGCAGCGGCTGCGCGAGCAGAACGCCCGGCTGAGGGCGGAGCTCGCGGCGAGCGAGGAACTGCAGCGGCGGGTCGCCGAACTGGACCGGCTGCTCGGGCTCGCCGAGCGCGGCACCGCCCCGACGGTCCCGGCCCGGGTCGTGGCGATCGGCTCGGCCTTCGGCTTCGGCTCGACGGTCACGATCGACGCCGGCAGCCGGGACGGCCTGCAGCCGGGGCAGACGGTGCTGAGCGGCGCCGGGCTGGTCGGTCGCACGCTGCGCGTCGGGCCGTTCACCGCCACCGTCCTGCTGCTCACCGACCCCGGCTTCACCGTCGGTGCCCGGCTCACGCGGGAGGGCACCATCGGGCTCGCGACCGGGGTCGGGTCGGCGCTGACCTACGAGCTGGTCGAGGGCGGGCGGGTCGCGGTCGGGGACGCACTGCTGACCACCGGTTCGGAGACGTTCCTGCCGGGTGTCCCGGTCGGGCGGGTCACCGCCGTCGATGCGAGCGCCGGGGACCTCGTCACCACCGCCGAGGTCGAGCCGTTCGTCGACGTCTCCGCGCTGGACCTGGTGGGGGTGGTCACCGGGCCGCCGCGGGACGTTCCGCGGTCGCCGCTGCCGCCACCCCCCCCGCCCCCGCCGCCGTGACGCCCCGCCGCTTCCTGTTCGGCGCCGTCACCGTCGTCGCCGCCGTGCTCCTGCAGTCCGCCGTCCTGACCCGGTTGCCGTTGCCGGGGGGCGCGCCCGACCTGCTGCTCGTGCTCGTGGTGGCCTTCGCCCTCGCCGAGGGTCCGCTGTCGGGGACGGTCACCGGCTTCGTCACCGGGCTGCTGGCCGACCTCGGGACCGACCACGAGCTGGGCCGCAGCGCGCTGGTCTACACCCTCGTCGGTTACGCGGCCGGCCTCGTGCACGACGCCCCGGCTTTGGGCGGCGGGGTCAGCGGCGGCCGGGCCCGCTCGCCGCTGCAGCCCCTGGTGGTCGTCGCGGTGGCGGCTGCGGCGGGGGTGACGGTCTACGCAGCGGTGGGCTTCCTGCTCGGCGACGACCGGATCACGCTCGACGCCTACACGCAGTCGCTGGTCGCCACGGTCGCCTACTGTGTGCTCCTGACCCCGTTCGTCGTCCCGGTCATCGGGATCCTGGTCCGGCGACTCGACTTCGACCCGCTGCGACGGTGACTGGCCCGTGAGCGAGCGCTCCCAGCTCCGCCTGTTCGTCCTTCGGGTGCTCGTCGTCACGATCCTTGCCACCCTGTTCGGGCGGCTGTGGTTCCTGCAGGTCTACGCCGGTGACACCTTCGACCAGGCCGCCAGCGCCAACCGGGTCCGCGAGGTCGTCGAGCCGGCGCCCCGTGGCGAGTTGTACGACGCGCGGGGTCTTCCCCTCGTACGCAATCGCACGGCACTGGTCGTGTCGGTGAGCCGGTCCGCACTGCAGCGCGAGAGCGACCGTGGCGCCGCTGTCCTGGACCGCCTCGCGGCCGTGATCGACGTGCCGGCAGCCGATCTCGCGAAGCAGATCACGCCGTGCGGGATGCAGAGCGCGCCGCCGTGCTGGCGGGGTTCGCCCTTCCAGCCGGTGCCCGTGCAGGAGTACGACGCGCGTGACCCGGCCGCCCTCGCCCGCGTCCTGCGTATCGAGGAGCACCGTGAGGACTTCCCCGGGGTCAGCGCCGAGTTCGCCGCCGTGCGTGACTACCCCGGAGGGCAGCGGGGCGCGCACCTGCTGGGATATCTCGGCCCGCTCAGCCAGGAGGAGACAACCCGACCGGAGTACGCCGGCGTGCGGCCCACGGCGCTGGTCGGCCGCTCCGGGGTCGAGGCGAGCTACGACGCAGCGCTGCGCGGGACGGACGGGAGCCGCCAGCTGCTCGTGGACAACGTCGGCACCGTCACCGGCACGCGCGGCCGGACCGCGCCGCAGCCCGGCGACACGCTCGTGCTCTCCATCGATGCGCAGGTGCAGGCGGTCGCCGAGGACGCGCTGCGGCGGGCGATCGAGCGCGCCCGCACGATGGAGTCCCGCGCCGGCGGCCTGCTCGTGGCCGACTCCGGGTCGATCGTGGTGATGGAGGCCAGGACCGGACGGGTCGTCGCGATGGCGAGCTACCCGTCGTACGACCCGGCGGTGTTCGTGGGCGGCGCCACCCCGGCGCAGTACGCCGAGCTCGTCGACGAGAGCCGCGGCGCACCGCTGGTGTTCCGGGCGATCCAGGGGGCGTACGCACCGGCCTCGACCTTCAAGGTGGTCTCGACGGCGGCGGCGGTGAGCAGCGGCGACTACCCGCTGGGCGGCAGCTATCCGTGCCCGGGGGTCTACGCGCCGACCGGCCAGCGCAACTTCGACAGCGCGCCGCTCGGCACGATCGACCTGCGCACCGCGCTGGTGAAGTCGTGCGACACGGTGTTCTACAAGTTCGGCTACGAGCAGTGGCAGCGCGACGGCGGCAACCGGCCGGTGGCTGCGCCGCGCGACCCGATGATCGCCATGGCGAAGGCGTTCGGACTGGGCGAGCGCACCGGCGTCGACCTGCCCAGCGAGCGGCGCGGGACGATCGCGGACCGGGCCTACAAGCAGGCGTTCTGGGAGAGCACGAAGGACAACCGCTGCGCCGGGGCGGTCAACCCGGCGCTGACCGAGGAGCGCCGGCAGGCCAACGCGGAGTTCTGCTCCGACGGCAACCGCTTCCGCGGCGGCGACGCCACCAACTTCGCGATCGGTCAGGGCGACACGCTCGTGACGCCGCTGCAGCTCGCGACCGTCTACGCCGCAATCGCGAACGGCGGTGCGGTGCTGGAGCCGCACGTCGGCCGGGCGCTGCTGTCGCCGGGTGGGGCGGTCCGCGAGATCGCGCCGGTGGTGAAGCGGACCGTGCCGGTCGCGCCCGAGGTGCTGGGCTACGTGCGGGATGCCCTGTCCGGAGTGACCCAGCCCGGCGGCACGGCCGCTGGCGCCTTTGTCGGCGCGCCGGTCGCGGTGGCCGGCAAGACCGGCACCGGCGAGGTCGCGAACGCCCAGGACACCTCGTGGTTCGCCTCGTTCGCGCCCGCCGAGAACCCTGAGCTCGTCGTCGTCGGGATGGTGTCGCAGGGCGGCACCGGCGGCACCGTGGCCGCGCCGATGGTCCGCGAGGTCTACGACGGTATCTACGGCGGGGCCGGTCGGGCGCCCGCGCTGCCGGGCGGCCGGCTCCCGGACCTGCTGCCGACGCGGCGGCCGGACGGTTCGATCGCCCCGCCGGGCATGCCGTGAGCCTGTCGACGCCGGTGCGGCTCGGGCGCCGCGACGCCGGCCTGCGCGAGCGGGCGCTCGGCCGTGACGCGGCGCTCTACCGCCTCGACTGGGTGCTGGCGCTCGCCGTCGCCTCGCTGATCGGGCTCGGCTCGCTGCTGGTGTGGTCGGCGACCCGCCAGCGCATGATCGACGCCGACCTCGACCCGCAGACCTTCCTGCAGCGCCATCTGCTCAACGCCGTGATCGGCCTCGCGATGGCCGCCGTCGCCGCGCTGGTCGACTACCGGTCGCTGCATGCGTACGCCCCGATCATCTACGGCGCCTCGGTGCTGGGGCTGGTCGCGGTGCTCACGCCGCTCGGCTCGACGATCAACGGCGCCCACTCCTGGATCGTGCTCGGCACCGGATTTCAGGTGCAGCCCTCGGAGTTCGCCAAGGTCGCGCTGGTCCTGGGCATGGCCATGCTGCTTGCAGACCGGCGCGACCGGGACAGCCCGCCGCGTACCACGGACATCCTGGCGGTGCTGGCGATCGCCGCCGTACCGCTCGCTCTGGTGATGCTGCAGCCGGACCTCGGCACCGCGCTGGTGTTCGTCTTCCTCGTGCTCGGCGTGCTGGCGATCGGCGCCGCGCCGGCGATCTGGCTCGGCGGCCTGGTGGTTGCCGGCGTCCTGGTCGCGGGCGGTGCGGTGCAGGCCGGAGTGCTGGACGACTACCAGCTCGACCGCTTCGCGGCCTTCACCAACCCCGAGCTCGACCCGCGCGGGGCCGGCTTCAACAGCAACCAGGCGCGGATCGCGATCGGCTCGGGCGGGCTGCTCGGCAAGGGGTTGTTCGAGGGCACGCAGACCCGCGGCCGGTTCGTCCCCGAGCAGCAGACCGACTTCATCTTCACGGTCGCGGGGGAGGAGCTCGGCCTGCTGGGAGCCTCCACGCTGCTGCTCCTGCTCGGGATCGTGCTGTGGCGGGGGCTGCGGATCGCCTCGCGCAGCTCCGACACCTTCGGCCGCCTGGTCGCGGCCGGCGTGGTCGCGTGGTTCACCTTCCAGAGCTTCGTCAACATCGGCATGACGCTCGGGATCATGCCGGTGACCGGGCTGCCGCTGCCGTTCGTGTCCTACGGCGGCTCGGCGATGTTCGCGAACCTGCTCGCCGTCGGGCTCCTGCAGAACGTGCACCTGCGCAGCCGCGAGCTCTGAGGCGGTCGCTGCCCAGCAGCTCGCGGAGCAGGGACCGCTCGCCATCTGGCACCAGCCGTTCAACGGTATCCCGGTCAAGGTCTACGCCGCTTCGGCCGGAGCCGGGAGCACCGACCTCGGGCTGCTCGCGCTGTGGACGGCGCTGTTCCGGGGGGCCCGGATCCTCACCGTCGCGCTCGTCGTGCGCGCCCTCGCGAACCGGCTGCAGCCGACATTGCAACGGCTCTACGGCCCGTACCTGCTGGTGGTCGCCGGCACCTGCGCGGTGCTGCTGCACGGTGTCATCGCGAGGTGGAGCTGACGGTTGGGGCCGCCCCCTTGCCGAGCCCGCGCTCCGTCTGCCCCGCCCGTTGCCCATGATCATCAGGAGGTTGACGTCGACACGCCGGGGCGTGTCAGACGGCGATCCCCTGATGATCATGCAGTCTGGTCGCGGTCGGCCCGGAGCTCGGTGTCCTTGGCCACGACCCGTGCCCGGAACTCGTCCTGGCGGCGACGCAGGTCGTACCAGGTGGCCCGTTCGGTTGACCAGCCGAACGACTTCGTGCGGAGGTCGCGGCGCTGATCCTTGGCGACCATGCGCTCACCGGCATGCCCGGCCTGGCCGTCGGACTCGACGGCAAGCCGAATCTCTTCGTCCCCGAGGTCGAACCGCGCGACGAGACGGGCGGCGTGGTCGAACAGGCGGACCTGCGGGCGCAGGCCGGGCAGGACCGGCAGCAAGATGAGGCGGGCCAGCGTCTCGGCGGCCGACTCCGCCCGTCCATCGGCGAGGGCCAAGCCGTGCCGCAGCGCTGGGGCGCCGACCGCCCCCTGGCGGTCCGCGGCAGCCTGAACGAGCTTCGGCAGCAGGTCGCACTCCCGGTGCAGAGCGTTGTCGAGCGCGCAGACGAGCGCCTCGTGGGTCAACAAGCTGGCGCAGTCGACGAGCGTGCGGACCGGCGAGGTGACCCAGAGCCCGCCGGGGCGCCGCACTACTTCCTCGGCGGTCAGTCGCTCCTGCCGGCGGTACAGCGTGCGGCCGTCCTTGGTCAGCGCCGGCAGGTGCCGGAACACGGCGACGTCGTCGAGCAGGTGCTCGACGGTCCCCGTGGCCGGGTCGTGGTCGTCGATGAGCGGAAGGTCGTACACCCGGGCGGCAGTACGTCCCGCCGCCACCGCCCGCAAACGACGTCGCCGCTTGCCGGTGACCGGGTCCGGCGGTCCGTACGGGAACGGCTGTCCCGCCCCGCCGCTCGCGAGGCAGGCAGCGACGGCTCGCTGTTCCGCCGACAGGTCGCACCCACCGTCGGCATAGACCGCACGCCACGGTGTCTGCCAGACCCCGGCGCGCACCAGCGCATCGATCTCGCCGGGCGTCAGCAGGGTGAGGGCATCGGCCCGGGTCCAGACACCGAGTGAGGCGACGCCCAGAGTCGACAGGTCGGTCATGGATCTGACCCTGTCGGCGAAGCGACCGCCGATGGGGCTTCGGCGGGCCTGCTGTGCACAACGTCTGGGCTGTGGACAAGCTGTCTGGGCTTGGGACAAGGTCATCAGGAGGTTGACGTCGACACGCCGGTGCGTGTCGGACGGCCATCCCCTGATGATCTTGGGCGCCGGCCAGCGGGCCAGGGTGGCTGGGCGGGCGCGGGCCAGCGGGCCAGCGGCCGGGCGAGCTCTGAGGCGCCGCGACGCGCTCGACACCAGACGTAGCCTTGAGCCCATGCCTGTCGAGAGCCTGTTCCCGCGCCTCGAGCCGCTGCTGCCGACCGTGAGCAAGCCGATCCAGTACGTCGGCGGCGAGCTCAACAGCCAGGTCAAGGACTGGGACGCGTGCGACGTCCGGTGGGCGCTGATGTACCCCGACGCCTACGAGGTGGGCCTGCCCAACCAGGGCGTCATGATCTTGTACGAGGTGCTGAACGAGCAGCCGCGCACCCTCGCCGAGCGGACCTACGCCGTCTGGCCGGACCTCGCGAGCAAGATGCGCGCCACCGGCATCCCGCAGTTCACCGTCGACGGGCACCGGCCGGTCCGCGCATTCGACGTGCTCGGCATCTCCTTCTCCACCGAGCTCGGCTACACCAACATGCTCGAGGCGCTCGACCTCGCCGGCATCCCGTTGCACGCCGGCGACCGGGACGAGAGCCACCCGCTGGTCGTCGCCGGCGGCCACGCGGCGTTCAACCCGGAGCCGATCGCCGACTTCGTCGACGCCGCAGTCCTCGGCGACGGCGAGCAGGCGGTGCTCGAGATGACCGCGGTCCTCCGGCAGGCCAAGGCCGACGGCGCGACCCGCGAGCAGACACTGCTTCGGCTCGCTCAGGCGGGCGGGGTCTACGTACCGCGCTTCTACGACGTCGACTACCTGCCGGACGGCCGCATCGCCCGGGTCGCACCGAACCGTCCCGACGTGCCGTTCCGGGTGCACAAGCGCACGGTGATGGACCTCGACGAGTGGCCCTATCCCAAGCAGCCGCT
>JAHWJP010000134.1 GCA_019348355.1 Actinomycetota bacterium | reverse complement strand
TCTGCCGCGACCCGGGCGGTTCAGGCGCCGAAGCCGAGAAAGACGAGGAGTCGCCTCTCGAACTCGACCAACGTCGTGGCCTCTAATCTTCCGACGACCGTCCGTGCGTTGCTCCTTCGGACAGTGGTCATCTTGTCGACCATCAGGAAGCTGTCTTGATCGAGGCCGTTCGCCTCGTCCGCAGTGACCGACACCCGTAGTAGCGGCGCGTCGACCTCGGTGCTCGTGAAGGGGCAGACCGTGAACGAGTCAGTCGCGTCGAACCGGTCGTCCTGGACGATCAGGGCCGGCCGCGGCTTGGTCGCGTAGACACCGCCCGCGACGGTGACGATGTCCCCGCGCCTCATTGGTCCCATTCGTCGGAAACGGACTCGACGAAGTCCATGTCGTCACTGGCGCGGTCAGCGGCTGCAACGAGCGCGGACTGACGGTGAGCTTCAGCGGCGAAATCTGGCGAGCGCACGTCGGGTACCCAGATCTGGACAGGCCGCAGCCCTTGGGCCCGCATCCGCGCCCGGTACGCGCTCACCCGCTGTCGTACGGCCATGACGTCGAGGTTACATGTAACAGCAACGCTGGCCAGGGGAATCGCACGCACATGCCGCGGGTCCCTCGCGCGCTGGACGTCTCACCGGCACTACCGTGCACTCGTGCGTTATAGCCGTTGAGCGCGTCGTGAAGCCCGGCGGACGCGGAGCACCGTTCATCGAGGCGGGACCGAGGGAAACTTTGATGCGCAGCGTCACCTACTCGATGGCGTCTCGCTCGACGGGTACATCGTCGGACCGGAGGGCGGCTTTGAGTGGACGGCCCCTGACAAGGAGGTCTTCCGCTTCGTCACCATGGAGTTACGAGCGGTTGGCGTCCACCTTGTAGGGCGGCGGCTCTACGAGACGAGGCTGTACTGGAGACCGCCGATCAGGTCCGTCGCTCGAACAGGTGCTGCTTGAGTGGGCTGCGCTCTGGAAGTCGCCGCCGAAGGTGGTGTTCTCCAACACGCTGTCGGCGGTGCAGGGCAATGGCGTGGCAGACAGCCGACGGCTTCGGGCGCTGAACTCCGGTGCCCGGGCCGGACTGCGCCGCCGGGAGCGACTGACCGCCGCGACGTCTGTGGATCCGAGGGGTCGTAGTCCGGCAGGCCACGACGCCCACAGATGGCGACGGACCCCCTCAGACAGGGGGTTCCCGACGTCACGGGTCGGGGCTAGCCTCCGGTCGACCCGGAGCGCCGCTGCCGGCACGAGAGAGGCCTTGGATGCCGCTGACCGCCGACGTGCAGGAGCGCACCTTTCGCGGCGTACGCCGCTGGTGTCACAGCGCCGCGCTGTCCCAGGACCTGCTTCAGGGGGTCGCCGACCGTGTGCGCCCGATCGTGCCGTACGACGCCGCGGCCTGGCTGGTCACCGATCCCGCGACGGTGCTGTTCACCGGCGGCGTGATCGAGGGCTTCGAAGATCAGGTCTGCGCGCCGTGGTTTCACAACGAGTTCTGGGTCGATGATGTCAACAAGTTCGTGCACCTGAAGGGAACTCGACGAGCCGCAGTGCTGTCGCGCACGACCGACCCGGCCCGGAGCCCGCGGTGGGCTGAGGTGATGCGCCCGGTCGGCCTTGACGCGGAGGTCCGCGCCACCTTCGACGATGCGAGGGGGTGCTGGGGGGCGGCGGAGCTGCACCGGTCTGTGGGCGAGCCTGATTTCGCCGCCGACGAGGCCGAGTTGCTCGCCCGGATCGCGCCGATCGTCGCTGACGGGTTGCGCCGGGTCGTCCTCGAGCGGGCGGCGCTGGCGGACGAGCGGGCCGACGGCCCGGGTCTGATCGTGGTGCGACCGGACGGAACGCTGTCGGCGGCCACCGCTGCCGGCGAAGCCTGGCTCGCTCTGCTCGCGCCTGCCGACAGCGCACAACAGCCGTCCCCGGCGCTTCGCACCCTGGCTGCGCTGGCGCAGGACCGACGGGGTCACCGCCTACGACTGCGCGCCCTCGACGGACGCTGGGTGACATTGCACGCCTCGCGCCTGACGGGCGACGAAGGGGTCGCGGTCATTGTCGAGCCTTCTCGTGCGTCCGACCTGGCCGCGCTGATCGCGCAGGCGTACGGGCTGACGCCGCGGGAGCAACAGGTTGTGCTCGCGTTGGCACGGGGCGCCTCCACCGTGCAGCTCGCCGAGGCGCTGGCGCTGTCCCCTCACACGGTGCGCGAGCACATCAAGACCGCCATGGGCAAGGTCGGCGTCTCCAGCCGAGCCGAGCTCGTCGCCACCCTTTTTGAGCGGCACACCAGCTTCACCAAACGCACCGGCTGAGACCCGCAGGCCCCGCCACAGCCTCACCCACCACCCACCTTCCGGCCGCCCGGACCCCCCGGGCCCATCTTCCCACCACTTCCAGGAGGCCGTCATGACGCTGCAGACCCCGCTGTTCCTCGCCCGCGACGAGGGAGAGCACCACCACTTCCTCAACAACCTGTTCACGACGAAGGTGGACGGCGAGCGCTCGGCCGGCGCGTTGACCTGCATGGAGTTCCTCGGGCCCAAGGACTTCGGGCCACCGTTGCACAGCCACGACATCGAGGACGAGCTCTTCTATGTCGTGGAGGGCCGCCTGTGGTTCAGCTGCGGGGGCATCGAGACCGAGCAGGGGCCGGGAGCCGTCGTCTGGCTGCCCAAAGGGATTCCGCACCAGTTTCAGATCCTCACCGACACCGCTCGAGTGCTTCAGGTGACGACACCCGCGCAGTTCGAGGAGTTCGTGCGCACCCTTGGCGAGCCGAGCCAGACCCCGACCCTGCCGGTTCCCACGGACGTTGACGGAGCGCAGATGGCGCAGGTATGCGCCGATTTCCAGATCCAGGTGCTCGGGCCGCCCCCTGCGCCGCGGGCATGAGGTCCCGCCGAGTCGTGGTGTTGAGAGTCCGGCCCGCCCGCGCCCGGGACGGCGAGACTCTTACCCATGACCACCGGCGCGGCCCGGGGTTGGGGAGCTGGCCGGACGCGCAGCGGCCGGTCAACTCACCGTCGAGTGCAATGCCTTGCGGCTTATAGCATCACGCAGCGGCAGCAAGTAACGTCCGTGCTTGGGGAAGGGCGACGTGGTGAAGGCGGCCTCGCCGATGCGCGCCTCGACCGGGATGGCGCCCCAACCGTATGAGACCGACGCAGGCACCTCGTGGATGTCCGCCGAGACCGACGCCGGCACGGCGACGTAGTAGTACGGCGACGGCCCCCGCCACTCGATGACCCGCCCGACGAACTCGAACCGCATGCCGTCAGCCAATGCGCACGTTCTCGATCATCGACGTTGCTGCGTTGAACTGTGGCAACTCGTCGAGCGCCAGGGCGTCGACACGAGAGCGCTCGTCGAGGGCGATCAGCCGGAAGCTCAGGGCCCGTAAGAGTGTCTGGACGGTTCCCGCCTCGTCGGCGGCGCGCTGCAGCAACGCCTCGCCGGCGCCGAACAACAGCACGCCGTCGACGGCGACGACCGCGGACGCGTACGCCGCCGGGCGCCAGTAAGGCGAGAAGTCGATGATCGCAGGCGACAGGCCGGGTGCGAACAGCACGTTCCCGCTGAGATCGCCATGGATCAAGTGAGGTACCGAGCTTGGTGCGGGGGTCCTAAGTCGAGCTACCAGATCGTCCAGCAGAGGCTTCACCTCCCGGACCGGTTCCGGTGATCCCTCACCCCATGCGACGTGGTCGGCCACTGCCCAGCGATGCCGACGATGCGCCAGGAAGTCCGGACGCGTCTCGTCCCGCAGGACGGCGTGGAAGGCGCGAGCGGCGGCCAGCAGCTCGCCCCACCTTCCTGCTGGTCCTGGCTGGCCCTCCACGCGAGCCGCCGTACACCACCCGTCTACGACCCACGACCGGTCGCGGGCCCGAAGAGGGCGGGCGATCCGGAACCCGTCCTCCGAGATGCGGGACAGGATCTTGGCGCTCCAGACTGCCTCGTGCACGTCGTCGACCGGCCTGAGGACCGCGCCACCGATGCGGACGCTCGTTCCCGCGCCGCCGGGCAAGGCGACCGGCACGCCGGTGAGACCGAAAGCGCGCTGGACGTGCGACGGCGGGGCTGGCCACGCGGACACATCAAGAGCATGCACCCGAGCCGGACAGAAACGCCGCTGTCGGCGGCGAGAGCGGACGCCACTACGGTCCGACGTGTGAAGGTCGTGCTGCTCCACGCGCTGCCTCTGGACGCGACGATGTGGCACGAGGTTGCCGAAGGCCTCCAATACGAGGTCGTCGCGCCCGACCTCTACCAGCTGGGTCCGACGCTGCAGGACTGGGCGTCGGGCGTGCTCGACCTTGCCGGCCCCGGGCCGCTGGTAGTCGTCGGCAACTCGGTCGGCGGCTCCTGCGCAATCGAAGTCGCACGGCTCGCCCCCGCGGCCGTACAGCATCTGATCTTGACCGGAGCGAATCTCGGCCACCGCCCCGACCCCGCCTTTCGAGACACTGCGGTGCGCCTGCTGGAAACGGCAGGCATGCGTGGTCTACGTACGGGGCGCCTATCATAGGACCCACCGCCTCGGCTGCTGTTGCGGGATCCATCCGTCGAATCGCGCTTGCGCAGAGGATCGAAGACCTCGTGTGCGGCGTCCGGGTATTCCACGGCCGCACCGACCGATCAGCGTTTCTGAGTACTTGGACCGGGCCTGAGACGGTTGTCAGCGGCGAGTACGACCTGGCGCCGGCTCAAAACAGAGAGCTCGCTCAAGCAGGAGGAGGTCCCGCAGGGGTGGAGAAGCTGCTTGTGCTCGCCGATCTGCCGTTGCGAGAGGGCTCGCTACCGTCGAGGACGAGGTCGAGCAAGTGTCGTTCGGCCCTGCTAGGCCCTAAACCACGTGCGTCGCCGTCACTGACACACCGAGGGCGGGTAGGAGCCGTACAGTCCGGCGATCCCTCCTATGCTCTGGGAGAAGTGGACGCTGAGCTCTCGCATGTGGGGAGGTTGCCGATGCCCGAAGCAGGCGCTTTCCCGCGAAGCCGAGGCTCCTTATCGCGGCGCCAGCTGCTGCTGGGTGGCGCCGCCGGGGCAGGCGCGCTCGGTGCCGCCGCGCTGCTGGGGCGGTCGACGTCGGGGCAGCCCAGCGTCCGGGCACAGTTCACGCTCGGGGTCGCTTCGGGTGATCCATTGCCCGACGGTGTGGTCCTCTGGACCCGGCTGGCGCCGCGCCCGTTGGCCGAGGACGGCCGAGGGGGGATGCCCGACCGACCGGTGCCCGTTGAGTGGCAGGTGGCGGACGACGAGGATTTCCGTCAGGTGGTTTCCGAGGGCACCGAGCTGGCAGGGCCGGAGCTTGCGCACTCGGTGCACGCCGAAGTGAGCGGCCTCCGCCCTGGGGCGGAGTACTTCTACCGTTTCCGGGCGGGTTCGGAGATCAGCCCGGTCGGTCGGACGAAGACCGCCCCGGCCCCGGGGGCACTTCTGGACCGGCTGGCGTTCGCGTTCACGTCGTGCCAGAGCTTCGCGGGCGGTTTCTTCACGGCCCACGGGCACATGGCTGAGGAGGATCTGGACCTGGTGGTGCAGCTCGGCGACTACATCTACGAGGGGGCGCCGACGTCGGATCCGCCACGCCAGCACGAGGGGAAGGGGGAAGCGGTCAGCCTGGATGACTACCGTCGCCGGCATGCGCAGTACAAGACCGACACCGACCTGCAGGCCTGCCACGGTGCGTTTCCGTGGATTGTGGTGTTCGACGACCACGAGCTGAACAACAACTGGGCAGATGAGATCCCGCAGGACCCGCAGACGCAGCCCCAGCAGGCTTTCCTGGCCCGCCGGGCGGCGGCCTTCCAGGCCTACTATGAGCATCTGCCGCTGCGCCGGTCGTCGTTGCCGCGGGGCATCGACATCCAGCTGTATCGCCGGCTGTCCTTCGGCCGGCTGGTCGACTTCCACGTGCTCGACACGCGCCAGTACCGCAGCGACCAGGCCACTGACGCGCAGCGGACCGATCCTCAGAGAACCCTTCTCGGAGCCGAGCAGGGGAGCTGGTTGCGCCAGAGCCTGGCTGGACCGACCGCACAGTGGAACGTGCTGGCACAACAGGTGTTCTTCTCCCAGCGCGACCAACTGGCGGGGCCAGGGACCGCTTTCAGCAACGACGCCTGGGACAACTACGTCGCCGAGCGCGACAGCCTGCGTGACCACCTTGTCCAGGCCGGCACCGCCAATCCGGTGGTGCTCACCGGCGACGTGCACGCCAACTACGTGTGCGACGTCAAAGCCGACTTCAACGACCCGACATCGGCCACGGTGGCGACCGAGCTGGTCGGCACGTCGATCTCCTCCGGCGGTGACGGCCAGGACATCGGGCCCGATGACGAGGCACAGCTCGGCGAGAACGCACACATCAAGTTCGTCAACCGCAACCGCGGCTACGTACGCAACACCGTCACTGCCACGGACTGGACCGTCGACTTCCGCGTCGTCGACTCCGTGAGCCGGCGGGGCGCCCCGATCCGGACCAGGACAAGTTTCGTCATCGAGGATGGCCGGCCTGGCGCACAGCCGGCCTGAAGGGCGCATTCGTTGGGGGCGGGCGCTGCCTACCGGTCACCGGACCGGGGCGGACGGAACTTCGCGAGGTGTCGCAGTCACCCCTGAACCCGCCCCAGCGCTATCCGCGACTGCGTCGCGTATGAGGGCGCTGAGGGTGCGATGTTGACGGTCGGCGAGGGCCCGCAGTCGGCCCAGCAGCACCCCGGCTTCCCTGTCCAGCTGTTCACCCGCGGCCTGGACATCGAGGGACTTCAGCAGTCGGACGACCTTCGCCTGGCGTCCCGCGGGTCTCGCCACCCTGGGCGATCACCATCCCCGTGCTGCGTAACCGGTCCCGCCTTCTGTGCCATGCGAAGGCGCGCCATCATCGCCCGGTCCCCTCGGCCCCGTCGTGGCCGATGCACACCAGCGCGACGCGGTCGTCGCGAACATCAGCACGCTGGTCGACAAGGCCCGCGGCGAGGGTGTCCCGACCGTCTGGGTCCAACATTCCGACGCTCAGCTGGAGAAAGGCTCTGACGCCTGGCAATACGTCCCGGAGCTGTCACCCCAGGAGTCAGACCGGCTGGTGCACAAGACATCCGGCGACGCCTTCGAGGACACCGACCTGGAGGAGATGCTCGCCGAGGATGGCGTCGGACGGCTGGTCGTGACCGGCGCACAGACCGACGCCTGCATCCGGTCCACGATCCATGGCG
>JAHWJP010000254.1 GCA_019348355.1 Actinomycetota bacterium | reverse complement strand
GTCTTCCCGGATGCTCGTCCGGGACTCCATTGCGGCCAGGACGCCGGGCAGGCCGCGCTCGCCGGCGGCGCGTCTTCCCGGATGATCGTCCGGGACTCCATTGCGGCGGACACCTTCATCACGCGTTGCCACGTCCACGCCTGGGTCCATTGCGGCGTGCGGCTGCCGGAACGGGAGCTGAACCTGTTCGGCCGGCCTTCCCGGGTGATCGTCCGGGACTCCATTCGCGCCGTGGCCGGGGCAAGCCGCCTCACCGGCCGGACCGGGGCGGGCCACTCGGCCCGCCCCGGCCCGGGCCCTCAGCCCGCCGGTGGCGCGAACACCTCCTTGCGGAACAGCGGCGGCGGGCGCTCCTCCATCACCTCGAAGTTGAGCGTTCCGACGAACCGCTGCCCGTCGGAATCGTTCGCATAGACCGTCGCGGTGTGCCCACCCACCTCGAGGTCCGAAGGCAGCGGCAGCCGCCACAGGCTGCTGGACTGGTCGGCCCACAGCCAGTCCGGTATCGGCTGCGTCGGGCCGGGGCCGAATCGATCACCGCGGAAGGCCTCGAACCCTTGGGTCCGCTCGTTGCCGGAGGTGCTCTCCAGGCTGTGCCGCGCCACCTGCAGGTTGCGCATCATCGCGTACGGGTCGGCAAACTCCGCACCGCTCCGGATGCTTTCGCCCCGGGCCTCCTGCGTACGCGTGGCTGCGGTCGGGCGGCGGTCGTCGATCTTGACCAGCACCTCGGTGTCGGTCGTGCCGTTCCAGACATTGGCCATCAGCGAGCTGCCGCCGCCGGCCAGGTCGGCCGGGGTCAGCAGGTTGGGGTCGCCCAGATCGTTGATGTTGACCGGTGGCGAGGTCGGGCTGGTCCCGGGATTCGCCGCCTTCCACGCATCGAGTGTGTCGAACCAGTTGCGGAAGAACAGTGAGGAGATCGACAGCGACATCTGCTCGCTCTCGGGTCGCCTGGTCGCCCGGTAGGTGTCCCGAAAGGTGTTGCCGTCCAGGGCCAGGTTGATGTAACCGGGCGGTGCACCACCGCGCTGGAGGGACTCAGGCAGGCCGTCGACGTCGAGGTCGCCGATCCACCATGAACCGGATGCGGCCCCGACCGTAATGTGCTGGAAGGGGATGCCGTCGACGCCGACCGCCTTCTGCCACCCGGCGAAGCGGTCGCCCGGGATCATGTTCTCGAGCGTCTGCGCGTGACCGGACACCGATAGCGCCGACCGACCTTCGAGCAGGCGGTAGAGCTCCTTCGCGTCGTCGGTCTGGTGCTTGGTGGCGTCCATGTCGATGAACGACACGAGCGGGATGTGCGTGCCGATGACGATCAGCTTGTCCTTCGGCACGGTGGCGAGGTCGTTGGCCAGCCATGCCAGCTGCTTCTCGCCGATGACGCCGTTGTAGGTGGGGTGGTTGGCCGGGTCGTTGCAGAACTCGTGCTTGCCGTCGGCGTTGTCCTCCTCCGGGGTGCACGGGTACCGCACGTTGTCCAGCCCGATGAAGTGCGCGCCGCCGATGTCGTAGGAGTAGTACTCCGGACCGATCTCACGCTGGTAGGTGTCGAAGGAGTTCTCGTCGTCGGTGGCGTCGAAGTCGAGGTCGTGGTTGCCCGGGACGGCGCGAACGGGGATGTCCGCGATGCTCATCACTCGCTTGATCCGGGGGTAGAGCCCGAGGTCGTCTCCGGCGACGTCGCCCACGATGAGCGCGCCGCACTCGTCCAGGTCGTCCCGCTCGGCGAGGTCGCGTATCACTCCGTCACGCAGGTAGCCGGCCTCGCGGTTGCTGTAGGTCTGGGTGTCCCCGATGACCGCGCAGTCGGCTTCGCCGGAGTTGGCGGCCTTCGCCAGCGGGAAGTTGACGGCCTGCGGGAGGGGACCGGTAGGCGGCAGACCGCCGAAGCGCAGCGGCGGCGAGCCCGCCGGCAGGTGGTGGTAGAAGAACTGCGGGACGTTGTCCTCGCTCACGGGCGTGTCGAAGCCGGCCGGCTTGGTCACGAAGACGGTCATGTCGTCGTAGACCGGAAGCTGGTAGCGGCCGTCCTTGTCGGTCAGCACCACCTCGCGGCCGTTGGAGACGGCGACGCCGGGGATGCCCCGCTCCTTGCCCTGCTGGGCTGCCTGCTTGTCGGAGCGCCGTTGCTTCGGGCCCTGCGCGTGCGCCGGGGGGCCTTGCGCGTGGTCCGGCGGGCCTTGCGCCCCGCGCCCGCGCCCTTCGGGACTGCCGCTG
>JAHWJP010000133.1 GCA_019348355.1 Actinomycetota bacterium | reverse complement strand
CGCCGGTCGAGCCGGCGTGGGGTCGAGCCTAGCAGCGCGGGGTGCGGGCGGGCTCTGGCTCCAGCCCCAGCCCCAGCCCGACGAAGATCATCCGCAGGATCGCCGTCCTCAGCCGTGGCGGTCACAACCTAGGACGGTGATCCTGCGGATGATCAACATGGCTGGATATCCACAGCGCACCGGGCGGCATCCACACTCGGCCCCGAAGGCCTGGTGTCGTCCACCGGGGCCGGGATGCACTGCGGGCCATGCCGAAGCTGGCCCTGCCAAGTGCGCTGCCGCTGGTCCGCATCGGGATCGTCGACCGGGCGACCCTCGTCGCCGGCTGCGTGGACGGCGATCTCGGTGACCGCCTGGCGCGGACCGGTCAGTGGCTGCGCCTCGCTCCCTCGGTCTACCTGGCCGGGCCGGGACCACCAACCGACGGGCAGCTGGTCGAGGTGCTGATCGGTCCTGGTACGAGGTCGGTGAGCAGCCCCTACGTCGTCGTCCACCAGAGCAAGCGCGCAGCGTCGACGTGGACCAGCGGCGGCGTGCGCTACGTGATGCCTGAGCGCGCGGTCATCGACGGAGCGCGGCGGCTGACGGACCTCTCGGCCGTACGCGCTCTGGTGCTCGGCGCGGTCTGCCGACGTTTCTGCCTGGCTGACGACCTGCGGTTGGAGGTCGAGAGCGGATGGCGCCGCGGCTCGGGGCTCGTGCGCCGTGCGGTCGACGACGCGATCGCCGGAGCGTGGTCGGCGCCGGAGGCCGAGGCGGCCGACCTGGTGTCCGCCGCGGTCCGGGCTCGTCGGCTGCCAGGGTTCTTGTTGAACCCGACCCTGCTGCTGGGCGACCGGCGCATCGGCGCACCCGACGGCTACGTCCCCGGCACCGGCGTCGGGTGGCAGGTGGACAGCCGGCGCCATCACAGCGGCGACGACGACTTCGACGCGACCCTCGCGGCCCACGACGGCTATGCGGCGTACGGAATGACGATGCTGCACGTCACGCCGCGGCGCCTGCGCATGCTGGGACCGGCCTGGGTCGACCTGCTGGTCGCCGCGGTGCACGCGAACGGAGCCGGCGAGCCCGCCGGGCTGGTGGTCGAGCCCAACGGGCCGGTCCAGGACGGGTTGCGGCGGCGGGCGCTGGCCCCTGCCCGTTGATCATCCGCAGGATAACCGTGCTCAGCAAGGGCCCCTCTGCTCCTAGCGCGGCGATGCTGCGGATGATCTTCAGGAGGAGGCGGTCGGCGCGCCGTCGAACAGGTGGTCCAGGTAGCGCAGCAGCTCGCAGGCGTCGAACGGCTTGGACAGGAAGTAGTCCACCCCGCCGCTCCACGCCTGCCACGCCTGCGCGTCGTCGGCGGCCGCGGTCAGCATGACCACCGGCAGCGTCGCGCCGCCCTCCCTGGCGCGCAGCCGGGCCAGCACGGCGTGGCCGTCCAGCCCGGGCATCATCACGTCGAGCACGACGCAGTCGGGACGGCGCGTGTCGAGACTGCGCAGCGCGGCGTAGCCGTCGGCGACGGCCTCCACGCTGTGCCCCTCGCACTCGAGCACATCACGCACGAGGGCACGGACGCTGGCGTCGTCGTCGACGACGAGGATGTAGGCCACAGCTGAGCATCGACGGGGGGCGGCCCGCCGGTCATCACCCGTTCGGGTGACCGGCCAGCACCGCCCGGGTGCGCTCGACGTCACGCCCCATCTGCTCGACGAGCGGCTCGACCGTCGCGAAGCGCAGCGTCTCGCGCAGCCGCGCCGCGAAGGTGATCCCGACATGCTCGCCGTAGAGGTCGAGCCCCGGCTCGGCGTCGACGACGTAGGCCTCGACCCGCCGCTCCCGCCCGGCGAAGGTCGGGTTGGTGCCGATGCTGATCGCCGCCGGCCGGCGTTCTCCGTTGGTACGCACGAGCCGGCCGGCGTAGATCCCGTCCGCCGGCACCGCGCTCCACGGCATCGGCTCGAGGTTCGCGGTCGGGTAGCCGATCTGGCGGCCGCGCTGGTCGCCCCGGACGATCACCCCGTCGATGCGGTGGTCGCGGCCGAGCGCGTCGGCTGCCCCACCGATGTCGCCGGCGTCGACGCAGGACCGCACGTAGGTCGAGGACCAGGTCGTCTCGTCGCTGCCCTGCAGCGGGGCGCCCTCGACGGTGAAGCCGAAGCGCCGCCCGGCCGCGGCGAGCGCGGCGACGTCACCGGCTCCCTTGTGGCCGTAACGGAAGTTTTCCCCGACGACGACGGCACTGGTGTGCAGGCGCTCGACGAGCACCTCGTGGACGAACTCGTCGGGGGTCAGCGTGCTGAACGGCTGGGTGAACGGCAGCACGCACATGACGTCCACGCCGAGCCCCTCGAGCAGCTCGGCCTTCAGCCGCGGCCCGGTCAGCATCGGCGGGTGGCTGCCCGGCCGCAGGACCTCGAGCGGGTGCGGGTCGAAGGTCAGCACCACGGCCGGGACCCCGGCGGCCCGGGCGCGTTCGACCGTACGCCCGATGGTCTTCTGGTGGCCGCGGTGCACTCCGTCGAACACCCCGATGGTGACCACGCACCGGCCCCAGCCGGACGGCGCGCTCTCCACCCCCCGCCAGCGCTGCACGTCACCACCCTGCCAGACGGGTTGCCAGTGACCGCCCTGTGGACGACGCTTCGCGGCAGGAGCAGACAGGAGGTAGACCCATGACCACGATCGTGCTGGGACCGCGCCCGCCGGAGTTCGAGGCCTTCCTCGAGCGTCGTCGGCTTCTCGGCCAGGACAGCCACGACGAGGTCTGGGAGGGCAGGTACGTCGTGTCACCGGTCGCGCACAGCAACCACGGGGTCGTGCAGGCGGCGATCGCGATCGCCCTCGGCCCGCGGGCACGACCCCTGGGGCTCGTGCCGACGGTCGGGTTCAACCTGGGCGAGCCGGAGAACTTCCGGGTGCCCGACGGCGGCCTGCACCGCGGCGCCCCGGGTGTGCTCTACGTCGACACCACCGAGCTCGTCGTCGAGGTGCTGTTGCCGGACGACCAGACCTTCGCCAAGCTCGACTTCTACACCGCCCGCGGCGTGCGCGAGCTGCTCGTGGCGGACTGGCAGACGCAGACGGTGCGCTGCTTCGCGCTCCAGGACGGGCAGCAGGAGCGGGACCGCAGCGAGGTCCTCGACGTCGCGATGAGCGTGCTCGAGACCGAGATCGACTGGCCGCCCACCGGCGAGTGAGACTGCTGCGGCCCGGGAAGGGCTGGGCCGTGGCCTTCCCCGACGGTGTGCTGTCCGAGGACCTGCTTCGGGAGTACGTCGACCTGCTGGTCCGCCTGGTGGAGGCGGCTGGTGCGCTGATCATCTTTCTCGGGGCGGTGATCGCCGCTGTCCGCTTCGTGGTGGCCGCGATCCGGCCGGGGCGGGACCAAGAGTTCACGCAGGTGCGGCTCAGCTTCGGGCGCTACCTCGTGCTGGGCCTGGAGTTCCAGCTCGCCAGCGACATCCTGAGCACCGCCATCGCGCCGACCTTCGAGGAGATCGGCCGGCTCGCGGCGATCGCTGCCATCCGTACCGTCCTGAACTACTTCCTGCGCAAGGAGCTCGCCGCCGAGCGGATGGAGGTGGCGGCGCCGGCGACCAAGGCGGACACCAAGGCGGACGGCTAGGCCGGCGCGAACACCACCGTCGGCTGCGCCACGTCGCCGGCGTCCTCGAGCAGGGCGATGCAGCGCCCGTCCGGCGCAAAGGCGCCGAGCGTCTCCGGCCGTCCGCTCGCGGTGAGCTTCTTGCCGTACGACAGGGCGAGCGCCTCCTCGCTGTCGAGCTCGCGGCGGGGGAACGCCGCTGCGACGGCAGCCGACAGGGGCAGCACCTGCAGGTCGGCCTCCAGCTGGTCCAGCGTGCGGGCCGAGCTCAGATCGAAGGGCCCGACCCGGGTGCGGCGCAGCGCGGTCAGGTGGCCGCCGACGCCGAGTGCCGCGCCGAGGTCGCGGGCCAGCGCGCGCACGTAGGTGCCCGAGGTGCACTCCACGCTGACGTCGAGCTCGTCCCCCCGCCGCTCGAGCAAGGCGAAGCGGGAGACGGTCACCGGGCGGGCCGTCAGGTTCACCGACTCCCCCGCCCGGACCCGGGCGTAGGACCGCACGCCGTCCACCTTGACCGCCGACACCGACGACGGGACCTGCAGCAGCTCACCCGTGAGCGCGGTCATGGCCGAGGCGAGCTCGGAGTCGGTGACCCGGCCGGCGTCCCGCCGCTCCACCACCTCGCCCTCGGCGTCGTCGGTCACCGTCGTCAGGCCGAGCCGGATCGTGGCGTCGTAGGCCTTGTCGGTCAACGACAGGTGGCCGAGCAGCCGGGTGGCCCGGCCGATGCCGAGGACCAGCACGCCGGTTGCCATCGGGTCGAGGGTGCCGGCGTGGCCGACCTTCCTGGTCTGCGCCAGCCGGCGGGTACGGCCGACGACGTCGTGCGAGGTCCAGCCGGCGGGCTTGTCGACGACGAGCAGGCCGTCGGCAGGGGGACTCACGTCGGCAGGTGTGGGGCGGCCTCGAGCTCAGCGCGCAACCGCGCCAGTGTCGTGTCGGCGTCGTCGTCGTCGGAGGTGAAACCCGCCGCGAACAGGTGGCCGCCGCCGCCGAGTGCAGCGCAGACCGCACCCACGTCGACCGCCCCCTTGGACCGGGTCGAGACCTTCCAGCCACCCTCGATCGGGTCGGCCTTGACCACGACGGCGACCTCGGCCTCCTGCGCGACCCGCAGCACGTCGATGACCCCTTCGACGTCGGCGAGCCCGAGCCCACTGGCGGCGAGGTCGCCGGCTTCCACGACGGTCCAGACCAGGCCCAGGCCGCCGACCGCCGCGACGTCGAGGCGGGCTGTGGCGCAGGCCTGGCCCAGCAGCTCGATCCAGCCGAAGGGCGCGGTGTCGTAGATGGCCCGGCTGATCAGGTCGTGCCGGATGCCGGTCGCCAGGAGCCGGGCCGCCAGCTCGTGCACCGCAGGCGTCGCCGACGGGTAGCGGAACGAACCGGTGTCGGTGAGCAGCCCGGTGTAGAGGGCCGCGGCGATGTCCTGGCTCAGCTCGACGTCGAGCCGGTCGACCAGCTCGGCCACCAGCACGGCCGTCGCGGCGGCCTCGTCATCCACCAGGTGGACCCCGCCGTAGCGGGTGTTGGTCGCATGGTGGTCCACGACGATCGTGCAGTTCGCAGTCCTGACCCGGTCGCCGAGCGTCCCGAGCCGGTCCGGGCTGCCGCTGTCCAGCGTCACGAACAGCTCCGGCTCGGCGGGGAAGTTCCACGGCGGGACCAGCAGGTCGGTCGCGGGCAAAAAGGCGTAGGCCGCAGGCACCTCGAAAGGCTCCCCGCCCCAGGACGCCACCACCTCGGTGCCGCGCGAGCGAAGAGCGTCGCCGAGGGCCAGCATCGAGCCCAGCGCGTCACCGTCGGGTGCGACGTGGCAGGCGAGCGCGACCCGGTCGGCGCCGGTCAGCATCGCCACCGCCCGTTGCCACTGCCGTTCGGGAGGGACGCTCATGCGTCGTCCTCCACCGTGCGTGGCGCGCGGTAGGGGTCGGGGTCCCCCGCCGGCGAAGCCCGCTCGGCGATCGCGTGCACCTGCGCGTCAGCGAGCCGGGCCTGGGCGAGCAGCTCCTCGATCTTGCCGGCTGTCTCCGGCACGACGTCGGCGACGAAGGTCAGCGCCGGGGTGTAGCGGGTGCCCATCTGCCGGCCGACCTGGCTGCGCAGCACCCCCTTGGCGCTCTCCAGCGCCGCTGCGCTGCTCGCCCGCTCGGCCTCGTCGCCGTACACCGTGTAGTAGAGCGTCGCCTCCCGCAGGTCCGGGGTGACCTTGGCGTCAGTGATCGTCACCATCCCGAGGCGGGGGTCTTTGACCTGCAGCTCCAGGGTCATCGACACCACCTCGCGGATCCGTACGGCGAGCTTGCGCGCCCGCGCCACGTCGACCATGTCAGTCGTCCCCTTCCTTGAACAGTGAGGTGTGGGCCGACAGGAGCTCGACCTCTGGACGCTGCGCCACGAGACCTTCGCACGCCTCGAGCACCTCGCGGCAGTGCTGCGCGTCCGCCGCGACGACCGCCACGCCGACCAGCGCCCGCCGGTGCAGGTCGAGCGACCCCGCCTCGGCAGCCGACACCTCGTACCGCCGCTTCAGCTCGGCCACGATCGGTCGGACGACGCTGCGCTTCTCCTTCAGCGAATGCACGTCCCCGAGAAGCAGATCCAGCGCGAGAGTCCCAGTGAACAACCCCAGCCACCTGCCTTTGCTCTAAACGGGAGAACAGCGCTCGGAGCCGGAGGGTGGTGATGGTCCGAAAGGCGCCTCAAGCGGTGAGGAACGAGCCGCAGCGCCGGAGGACCATCACCACCCGAAGGCGGTCAGGACCGCGGGATCTCCCGCATCTCCCAGGTCTCGATGACGTCCTCGGGCTTGATGTCGTTGAACTTCCCGAGCCCGATGCCGCACTCGTAGCCCTCCCGCACCTCGGTCGCGTCGTCCTTGAACCGGCGCAGCGACTCGACGGTGAGGTCGTCCTTGACGACCACGCCGTCGCGCAGCAGACGGGCCTTGGTGTTGCGCCGGATCAGGCCGGTACGCACGATCGAGCCCGCGATGTTGCCGATCTTCGGGACCCGGAACACCTCGCGCACCTCGGCCGTGCCGAGCGAGACCTCCTCGAACTCCGGCTTGAGCATCCCGGTGAGCGCGGCCTCGACATCCTCGATCGCGGCGTAGATGACCGAGTAGTAGCGGACGTCGACCCGCTCACGGTCGGCGAGCTCGCGGGCGTTGCCCTCGGCCCGGACGTTGAAGCCGAGGATGACCGCGTCGGAGGCCGAGGCCAGCGTCACGTCGTTCTCGGTGATCGCGCCGACACCGCGGTGGATGATCCGCAGCGAGACCTCAGGGTCGATCTCGATCTTGAGCAGTGCATCCTCGACGGCCTCGACCGAGCCGGACACATCGCCCTTGAGGATGAGGTTGAGCTGGGTGTTCTCGCCCTCCTTGAGTCGGTCGAACAGCGACTCGAGCGTCGGACGACCACGGCTCTGGGCAAGCGCGGCGTTACGCTCGCGGGCGGCCCGCTGCTCGGCGATCTGCCGGGCGACCCGGTCCTCACCGACGACGAGGAAGTTGTCGCCGGCGCCGGGGACGCTGGTGAAGCCGAGCACCTGGACCGGCTGGCCCGGGGTCGCCTCCTGCACGTTCTCGCCGCGCTCGTTGAGCATGGCGCGGACGCGGCCGAAGG
>JAHWJP010000132.1 GCA_019348355.1 Actinomycetota bacterium | reverse complement strand
GTCCTGCAGGGCGTCGACAACCTGTACGAGATCGACACCTCCCGGCAGATCCTGGACCGGGCAGCAGCGTTGTGCGCCGCGGTGTACGGCGCCGATCCGGTCGCCGACGTGCGCCTTCGCGTGGTGGCCGACCACGCTCGTACGGCGGTGATGCTGATCGGCGACGGAGTGACCCCCTCCAACGAGGGCCGTGGCTACGTGCTGCGCCGCATCCTGCGCCGCACCGTGCGCGCGATGCGCCTGCTGGGCGCGCCGGACCGGACGATGTCCTCGCTCGTCGAGGCGTCGATTCGCGCGATGGGCCCGCAGTACCCCGAGCTGGTGGCGAGCTCGGGCCGGATCGACACGGTGGCGCTCGCCGAGGAGGGCAGTTTCCTCGAGACGCTGACCAAGGGGGCGAGCGTCTTTGACGCAGCCGTGCCCGCCGCCCGGGCTGGCGGCGGCGTCCTGCCGGGCTCGGTGGCCTTCGCGCTGCACGACACCAACGGCTTCCCGATCGACCTGACCCTCGAGATGGCGGCCGAGCAGGGGCTGAGCGTCGACGACGAGGGCTTCCGCGCGCTGATGGCCGAGCAGCGCGAGCGCGCCCAGAGCGATGCGCGGGGCAAGAAGACGGCCGGGGTGGACAGCTCGGCCTACCGGGCGCTGCTCGAGGTGGCGGGCACGACGGAGTTCACCGGTTACGGCGAGATCGTGTCGGAGGCGGTGCTGCGCGGCCTGCTCGTCGACGGGGCGGTGACCTCCGCGGCGGCAGAGGGCGCAGCCGTCGAGGTCGCGCTGGACCGCAGCCCGTTCTACGCCGAGGCCGGTGGTCAGCTGGCGGACGGCGGCCGCATCGTGCTGGGCGACGGCGCGGTGGTCGAGGTCGACGACGTGCAGCGGGTGCTGCCCGACCTCACCATCCATCGCGGCCGAGTCGTGTCCGGCGAGGCGAGGACCGGCGCCACGGTGCTGGCCGCGGTCGACGTGGAGCGTCGCCGGGCCATCTCCCGGGCGCATACAGCCACCCACCTGGTGCACGCGGCGATGCGCGCTGCACTCGGGGATCAGGCCACCCAGGCGGGTTCGGAGAACCGGCCCGGCCGGTTCCGCTTCGACTTCGCCTCGCCCTCCGCGGTCCCGGCGTCGGTGCTCGCCGACGTCGAGCAGGAGATCAACGAGATCGCGCTCGCCGACCTGGAGGTGCGGGCCTTCGTCACGACGCAGGACGAGGCGCGCCGGATCGGCGCCATGGCGCTGTTCGGGGAGAAGTACGGCGACGCCGTACGCGTCGTCGAGGTCGGTGACTATGCCCGCGAGCTCTGCGGGGGGACCCACGCAGCACGCTCCAGCCAGCTCGGCATGATCAAGTTGCTGTCGGAGGCCTCCATCGGTGCCGGCGTCCGCCGCGTGGAGGGCCTGGTCGGCCTGGATGCCTTCTCCTACCTGGCCCGCGAGCATGTGCTGATGGCGCAGCTCGCGGCGTCGTTCAAGGTCCCGACCGAGCAGGTCCCGGACCGGGTCGCCGCCACCGTCGCCCGGCTGCGGGAGGTCGAGAAGGAGCTGTCGTCCCTGCGTGCCGCCGGCGTCCTGCAGCAGGCCGGCGCCTACGCGGCCGCGGCACGGGACGTCTTCGGCGTGGCGTTCGTCGGGGTCGAGGCTCCGGCCGGCATCCCCGGGGACCTGGTCCGCCAGCTCGCGCTCGAGATCCGCGGCCGGCTCGCGCCGGAGCGGCCCGGCGTGGTCGTGGTCGCCGCCGGCGGTGCGCGCGTCGCCCTGGTCGCGGCGGTGAACGACGCCGGACGGGCCCGTGGGCTGTCCGCCGACGCCCTCCTGCGCGCGGCGGCCGAGGCCGTCGACGGCAAGGGTGGTGGCCGGGACGACGTGGCGCAGGGCGGGGGGTCGAACCCTGAGGGCATCGATGAGGCACTGCGCCGCGCCGAGCACCTGGTCGGCAGGGTCGCGACAGGCGGGGCGTGAGCCTGCCGGGAGTGGTGCTCGCCGTCGACGTCGGCACCGTGCGCGTAGGCGTGGCGGCGAGCGACCCGCACCGGATCCTGGCCTTCCCGCTCGAGACGGTGCCCGCGCCCGGACACGCCCGGGTGGTCGAGCTGGCGGTCGAACGCGACGCCGTCCTGATCGTCGTAGGGCTGCCGACCTCGCTGTCCGGGGCGGCGGACAGCGCCTCGGCGGACATGGCCCGCGCCTGGGCCGAGGAGCTCGGGCCGATGCTCGCCCCGGTCGAGGTGCGGCTGGTCGACGAGCGGCTCACCACCGTCAGTGCGACGGCCGCGCTGCGCGCCGCCGGGCGCTCCGCGAAGGCCAGCCGCGCCGTCGTCGACCAGGCCGCTGCCGTCGCGCTGCTGCAGGCGGTGCTGGACGGATCATGACCGACCGATAAGGTCGAGGGGATGACTGACCTGCTGGAACTGCGCGACGAACGCCAGCCGCCGCGCGGGCACAAGAAGAGCAGCGTGGGCCGCTGGCTCGCGGTGGGTTTCGTCCTGCTGCTGCTCGTCGGCCTGGTCACCGGTGGCGCCCTCGCCGTCCGCCAGGTGATCGGCTCGGCGCCCGAGGACTACGTCGGCGAGGGCACCGGCGAGGTGGTCGTGCAGATCGAGCCGGGCGACACCGCCGGTGACATCGCCGACGATCTGGTCGCCAAGGACGTGGTCAAGAGCCGCCGCGCCTTCTTCGAGGTCGCCTCGGACGACCCGCGGGCGTTGCGGCTGCAGCCCGGCTTCTACCGGGTCTCGGCGCAGATGAGCGCGACCGCTGCCCTGGATCGGCTCGCCGACCCGGCTTCCCGGCTGGTCGGGCAGGTGACCGTCCCGGAGGGGCTGACCGTCGCCCAGACGCTGCAGACCCTCGCCGAGAACACGGAGATCCCGCTCGAGCAGTACCAAACAGCAGCCGCGGCGCCCGCTGCGCTCGGGCTGCCCGCCTACGCACAGAACCGCCTCGAGGGCTTCCTGTTCCCGGCCACCTACGAGGTGGAGCCGGGCAGCACGGCCGTCGAGGTGCTGACGCTGATGGTGCAGCGCTTCGAACAGGCGGCCCAGGCGACCGGGCTGGTCGCCGGCGCCCAGAAGCTCGGCCTGACGCCGTACGAAGTGGTCATCGTGGCCAGCCTCATCGAGCGTGAGGTCAAGTTCGACGACGAGTACGGCCAGGTGGCCCGGGTCGTCTACAACCGGCTCGACCAGGACATCCCCCTCGGGATCGACGCGGCGATCCTGTTCGGGGTCGGCAAGACCGCCGGCGGCGAGCTGACCAAGTCCGACCTGGCCAAGGACACGCCGTATGAGAACCGCCGCAAACTCGGGCTTCCGCCGACCCCGATCGCCTCACCCGGGGAAGCCACCATTCAGGGAGCGCTCGAGCCGGTCGACGGCGACATCCTGTTCTACGTGCTGGCCACCAAGGAGGGCCGCACGTTCTTCACGAACAGCAACGAGGCCTTCCTGCGGCAACGCGACAAGTCGCGCGCAGAAGGCATCTTCTGACCGGTGCGGGCCGCTGTCCTCGGTCGGCCCGTCGCGCACTCGCTGTCACCGCGGTTGCACCGGGCGGCCTACGCCGCGCTCGGCCTCGACTGGACGTACGACGCGATCGAGCTCGACGCGGCCGGGCTGCCGGAGTTCCTCGCCGGCCTGTCCGACCAGTGGGCGGGGCTGTCGCTGACGATGCCGCTCAAGCAGGCGGTCCTGCCGCTGCTGGACACCTGCTCGGATCTGGCCCGTGACGTCGCGGCCGCCAACACCGTGGTCCTGTCGGCCGGCAAGCGGCACGGGCACAACACCGACGTCGGCGGCATGGTGGCAGCGCTCGGGGAGATCGGGGTTCTCGGCGCGACACGACCGGTGGTGCTGGGTGGGGGCGCCACCGCCCGCTCCGCGCTGGCAGCACTGGCCTTGCTGGGCTGCCGCACGCCGGTCCTGGTCGTGCGCTCGGAGCCGGTGGAGACGCTGGCCGCCGCCGCCCGGCTCGGGGTGCAGCCCACCGTCGTCGCTTTCGGCCCGGCGGTCTTCGAGGGCAGCGACCTGGTGATCAGCACGTTGCCGGCCGGCACCGCAGACGTGATGGCAGCGTACGTACGTGATGTCCCGGCGCTGCTGGACGTCGTCTACGACCCGTGGCCCACAGCGCTCGCCAGAGCGTGTTCAGGCGTTGTGGCGAGTGGTGCGCAGATGCTGCTGCACCAGGCCGCGGCGCAGGTCGAGCTCATGACCGGCCGGCCCCCTCCGCTCGACCAGATGCGGGCCTGCCTCAAGGGATGAGGCGATAGGGCCGATGGGACTGCAAAGGCGCCCGACCGCCACCCGAAGGAGTCCCATGACCGACCTGTACAGCGCGCCGGAGGCCGCAGGCCTGAGCCGCTCCGACCGGCTGGACCGGGCGATCCACGCACTGCTGTCGCAGACCCCCGAGATCGAGGCGGTGGCCGTCGTCTCCTTCGACGGACTGCCCATGGCTGCGGCGCTGCCACCGTCGATGGACGAGGACCGGGTCGCCGCGATGAGCGCGGCGCTGCTCTCGCTCGGCGAGCGCGCAGCGCAGGGTCTGGGCCGCGGGGAACTCTCCCAGGTCTACATCGAGGGCACCGACGGGACCGTCTTCCTCGTCTCCGCCGAGGACGAGGCGGTGCTGGTCGCTGTCGCCGCGAAGGGCGCCAAGGTGGGCATGATGCTGTACGAGGTCCGCCGGTCAGCCGCTGTCGTCGCCGCCATCCTGTCGACCGAGGACGACCCGGTCTCGAATGTGTCGACAGGCGCGCCGTACGTGCCGGCGCCCTCCCGTCCGACGCCGGACCTGCCGGCGCCGGACCTGCTGGCGCCGGAGGACTCGCCGGCGTATGCGAGCTCTGCCCCTGCGCCACGGGTCACCGCCCCGGACAGCACGTGGACGCCGTCATACCTCCCGACGAGCAACACGGTCGTCCCGCCGCCGTCGGCCTGGTCCTGACCGCTCCATCCTGACCGCCGACCGACGGGACCGTTGTGAGACTCGAAGGAACCCTGGATGCGTTCAGCCTCCCGGACATCTTCCAACTGCTGAGCTTCACGCAGAAGACCGGAACGCTGCACCTGCGCCGTGAGGGCGCGCACGGCGCGGTCCACCTCCGGGCCGGCTCGGTCACGGGCGGTCGCGCCGACATGCTGCGTCAGGAGCTCGGACGCCGACTGCTCGGAACCGGCCTGGTGGACGACGAGGTGCTTGCTGCCGCGGCCGAGGAGCTGGCCGGAGACGCCACGCTGAGCCTTGCTCAGCTGCTGGCCGAGAAGGGCAAGCTCGATGTCGACACGGTCCGCGACCTCGCCGCCGAGCAGGCTCACGACGCGGTCTTCAGCCTGCTGCGCTGGCCGGACGGCGAGTTCGCCTTCGTCGTCGATGAATCCGACCCGGATGACCTCGGTGCACTGGTGCCGGTCGATCAGGTGGTGGCCGAGGGCCAGCGTCGGCTGGCCGCCTGGGGGGAACTGGTCGAGTCGGTGCCCGCCCCGGATGCGGTCGTCGTCGTCAACGCCTCCCCGGACACCGACCCGGCGCTCAACCGAGGCGAATGGGCGCTGCTCTCGCTCGTCGACGGCCGGCGTACCGTCGCCGACCTGGTCGCGCTGTCGGGGCGAGGGGAGTACGCCGTTGTCTCCGCGCTCGCCGGGCTCGTCAGTCGGCGGCTGCTGGTGGTCCGGGCCGGGGCCGAGCAGGACCGGCTCGTAAGCCGGCAGAGCCTGCTGACCGCCCTCGAGGGCGGTGTGATCGAGGCTTCGGCACCGGCTGGCTCGCCGCCGGTTGCGGAACCAGTCAGTAGTCGGCGAGCTGTCCTTCCCGAGCAGGGTGAACCAGTTGCCCCGCCGCGCCGGCAGGAGGTGGCCGAGCCGGCACCTGCCTTCGCCCGCGCGACCGCGCCGTCGAGCACCTTCTCCCGCTCAGCCGGGACGACAGGCGCCCACGGCTCCGTTGAAGGGGCGATGGCGCTGGCGCCGGAGCGCTCCGTCGACCCGGCGGCGATCGAGAGCGACCCGAGCCTGAACCGCAGCCTGCTGCTGCGGCTCATCGCCGGAGTGCGGGGGCTGTAGATGTCAACGCGAGGCGCCAATCGCCGCAAGCACGGCGGCACCGCCGTCAAGATCGTGGTCACCGGTCCGTTCTCCGCCGGCAAGACCACGCTCATCCGGACCATCAGCGAGATCACGGTCCTGTCGACCGAGACCGACATCACCGACGCCACTCGCTCGCGCAAGGCGGAAACGACCGTCGCGATGGACTTCGGTCGCATCACGATCGACAGGGACCTCGTGCTCTACCTGTTCGGCACGCCCGGCCAGGAACGCTTCGACTTCATGTGGGAGATCCTCGGCGAGGGCATGCTCGGCTACATCCTGCTGATCGACGCGACCCGCGAGGACTCCCTCGAGCAGGCCGTCGGCATCCTGGCGGCGTTCCGCAAGATGGCCCGCGTGCCGTTCGTCGTCGCGCTCAACCACGCCGACGGCCTCGAGCCCCTGGAGGAGGAACGGGTGCGCTCGGTTCTCGAGCTGGCCGAGGACACCCCCGTCGTGCCCTGCGACGCAACCGACCGCGAATCGGTCAAGAGCGTGCTGTTGGCTCTGCTCTACTGCGTCGTCGACCGGATCGACGCGCCTGCCGCTGCTCGGGCCTGACCGTGTGGCCGTTCCGGCGCCGGCGGCGGGGGAAGCATGTGCCCGGTGCCGCGGTGCGTCCGAGTCCGCCGGCCGCTGCGGCTGCCGTGGGCGATCCGCCGCCTTTCACCCCGCCGAGCGGTCCGCCGCCGGCTGAGGCGCCGAGCGGCCCGCCGCCCCGCGTCCAGCTTGGCTTTCGGGACGGCTCGTCGACGGGACTCGACCCGGCGTCGGCGCAGTCCCTGGCGCTCGAGCAACTGGCACGGTCAATGACGGCACGCGACTGACCCGATCCGCCTTTCCGCCCGCCCCTCCTCGCTGCCGCACGCTCCTCGCCGATCTTCGCCTCGTGGTGGCCGACACGCCGCCGCGGACCGCAACACGGCGAAGATCAGTGCCCCGACGGTCATCCACAGGTCGTCAGCAGTACGCAGGACGCGGCCTCTACGATGCCCCGGTGACGTTCCGGTTCGTGTTCCTCGGTGGGCTCGTTGTTGCCCTGCTTGCAGGCTGCAGCCAGGACGATCCGCCGGCGTCGACGCTGCCCCCGCTGTCGGTGGCGCCGAGCCCATCGGCGCCGAGCGCCGAGCCGGTGCCGACTGAAGCGCAGGCGGCGACGCCGCAGGGGGCGGCGGAGTTCGCCCGGTTCT
>JAHWJP010000253.1 GCA_019348355.1 Actinomycetota bacterium | reverse complement strand
ACCTGCTCAACGCCACCCGGCCGTCCAACGTCATGCCGGTGCACGGCGAGTGGCGTCACCTGCGCGCCCACGCCGCGCTGGCGCGGCTGACCGGCGTGCCGGCCGAGCGCATCGTGCTCGCCGAGGACGGGGTCGTCGTCGACCTGGTCGACGGCAAGGCCTCGATCGTCGGCGCGGTGCCGTGCGGCTACGTCTTCGTCGACGGGCTCGAGGTGGGCGACGTCGGCGAGACGACGCTCAAGGACCGGCGCATCCTCGGCGACGAGGGGTTCATCTCGGTCACCCTCGCGGTGGACAGCGTCACCGGCAAGATTGCCGGTGGGCCGGAGATCGCCGCCCGCGGGTTCAGCGACGACCGCGCGGCGTTCGACCCGGTCAAGGCGCTCATCGAGGCCGAGCTGGACCGGGCCGCCGGTGAAGGGGTCGCCGACGCCCATCAGATCGCCCAGAACGTGCGGCGCATCGTCGGTCGGTGGGTCAGCGACACCTACCGTCGTCGGCCGATGATCATCCCAGTGGTCATCGAGGTCTGAGCGGGGCTCGCACCCGGTTCGCCGCGGTGGTTGCTCCCCCGGCCGGTGGGGCTCGGCGGGGTCGGCCCCGTACGGCGTGTCCGGCGCTGTGACGGCCACGAGCGGTGGTACGAGCGGTAGCGTCCCGGCATGGCCAGCCGTACGTCCACGACGACCCGTCCCGGTTCGGAGCGCGCCGGCCGGCCGGCCAATGACCGTGCCGCCGCCAAGCGACCGGCCGCCAAGCGACCGGCCGCCAAGCGCCCCGCCGCCACGTCGACCGTCAAGCGCGCCAGCGCCAGGCGTCCCACCTCGAAGCGCACCCCCGCCCGGCGCGGCTCGAGCCTGCCGGTCCGACTCCTGCGCGCAGCCGGCATCCTGGTCGGCGCCTTCGTCCGCCTGATCGTCGGCATCGTGCGGCTCGCCGCCTCGGCCGTCGGGGGACTGTCGCGGGTGGCCGGCTCCGGGGCCCGCAATCTCGATCCGGCGCATCGCCGCGACGGACTCGGGCTGCTGCTCGTCGCGGGCGCCCTGATCAGCGCCGGCGGCGTCTGGTGGCATGCCGGTGAGGCGGGCGACGCCGTAGCGGAAGGGCTGACCTCCCTCCTCGGCAGGGGAGCGTTCGCGCTGCCGCCGCTGCTGGCCTTGTCGGCCTGGCGGGTGATGCGTCACCCGGACGGCAGGCCGGGGCGGCCGGGCGGGCGGGGCCGCCTGCTCGTCGGCTGGTCGGCGCTGTCGTTCGGGCTGCTCGGCGTGCTGCACGTCCTGCGCCGCGGCGAGCCCACCCACGACGCCGGCGGTCTGGTCGGCTATCTGCTCGGGGACCCGCTGCGGCAGGGACTGGGCAGCTGGCTCGGCGTCGCGGTGCTGGTGCTGCTCGCCGGCTTCGGGCTGCTCGTCGTCACGGCCACCCCGATGCACCAGGTGCCCGCGGCCCTGGCGCTGCTGCGCGACAAGGCGCTGCGCCGGCCGCCGCCGCCGGCCGACGACCGGCCGGACTCCCTCGAGTCGCTCCCGCCGCTACGCCGCCGTCCGGTCCGGCGCCGCGTCGGCGCGCTGCAGGACGAGCCCGAGGACAGCTCCCCGGTGGTCATCGAGCCCGTCCCGGCGGTCGAGCCGGCAGCCGCCACGACACCACCGCCCCCCCCGCCGCCGCGGCACACTCCCGCGCCGGGCACGGCCGAGCAGCTGCAGCTCCTCCCGGCCGAGGACGGCTACCGGCTGCCGCCGCCGGACCTGCTCGCCGTCGGTACGCCGGCCAAGAAGCGCAGCGCCGCCAACGACGAGGTCATCGCCGCGCTGAGCGGTGTGCTCGAGGACTTCCAGGTCGACGCGCGGGTCACCGGCTTCTCGCGCGGCCCGACGGTCACCCGCTACGAGGTCGAGCTCGGCCCGGCCGTCAAGGTCGAGCGGATCATCCAGCTGTCGCGCAACATCGCCTACGCGGTGAAGTCCCCCGACGTGCGCATCCTGTCCCCGATCCCCGGCAAGTCCGCGGTCGGCATCGAGATCCCGAACACCGACCGGGAGAACGTCAGCCTCGGCGACATCCTGCGCAGCAACGTCGCCGTCAACGACCACCACCCGATGCTCGTCGCGCTCGGCAAGGACATCGAGGGCGGCTTCGTCTGCGCGAACATCGCCAAGACGCCGCACATCCTCATCGCCGGCGCGACCGGCGCCGGCAAGTCGGTGTGCATCAACAGCCTGCTGGTGAGCGTGCTCA
>JAHWJP010000252.1 GCA_019348355.1 Actinomycetota bacterium | reverse complement strand
CCGGGTGTCTCGGGCGGGACGGGCAGGTCCGACATGTGGGCTCCTCGCCGCGCTGGGAATCGGTCGAGGCCGAACGTGGTGGCTCCGACAGGCCGCCGGGCGACGCCGAGGTGAGCCCTGCATGAGCATCAGATGAACTCCCGCGGCGACGCGCGCCGCGTCAACGGCGCGTCCACACCTCCACGAGCCCCGACCGCTCGGAGACCGCGGTCCGCTCGTAGTCCGCAGCGAGGTCCCGCAGCAGCCGCTGGGTGTCCGGCCGGGCGAGCAGCGCGGGACCGGCCTGCTCCCGCCCGATGACGAGCACCGCGTCGATGTCCTCCGAACCAGCGGCGAGGTCGATCGCTGGAGGGATGCGGTTGAGACCGGTCAGGCTCGGGTCGATGCGACGGCGCAGGTCGTTGCCGGCGCGAAAGCGGGTCGGGAAGTAGTCCAGGGTCGCCTCGTAGTGCCCGACATCGACGCCGTCGAGAAGCACGGCGAGCCGCCCGGCCTGGTGGCGCAACGGATCGCGGAACTGGTTGCCGACCGGCCCGCCGACCGCCGGATCACGCCACAGCTGCAAGCTGAGCATCGTCGAGCCTTGGGGGATTTTGGCAGCCACCGACAGCATCTCCGCGACGTCGCGCTGATACCGGATCTCAGTGGGGACACGCAGACCGGCAAGCAGCACCGCCGCGCTCAGCAGCGCACCGACCACCAGCCGCCGGAACCGCGGATCCGGCACCGGTCCAGCAGTCCAGAGCAGCAGGAGCAGGGGCGGGAAGAGGCTCAGCCGGTCGTTCAGGAACCCGTAGTCCGGGCCGTAGCGGTCCGGTGAAGCCAGATACAGGACGGTGCAGAGCGCAGCCGTACAGGCAAGAGCTTGCCGCTCCGGACTGCTCGGCCGCCCCGAACGGCGGGCCACCACGACCAGCGCGACCAGAGTCAGCGCGACGGCCGTCGCCGGCAGGTACTCATAGCGTGAATACACGGCAAGCGGACGGCCGAGCGTCGCGAGACCGAGCACCAGGTCGGCCGCTGATCGCCGTACCGGCGTCCCTCTCTCGGCAGCCGGGCTGGCGAGAAACGACGCGGTGAGGAGCAGGATCGGTAGCGCTGCCAAGGCCGGCGCAAGCACGTGGGTACGAACGGCCCGCAGCGCGCCCCCCGTCCGTCGGGCCGGGAGCGCCCGAAGGACAGCGAGCACCGCCACGAACAGGCCGGCGATCAGCAACGGCAGCAGGTGCGCGAACCAGGCCAGCACCAGCAGCACCGACAGGCCCGCGACCGCCTGCCCGGACCAGCCGTCGCGGCGCCGCAGCGCCAGGCCGAGGACGAACAAGGTGAGGCTGAGCGAGAGGCAGAAGTTGTAGAACCCGTAGTAGTAGAGGTAGTTCCCCGCGAACGGCAGGGCGGCCACAGCGAGCCAGCCGGCCTGCACATGCACGCCGCGCAGTGCGTAGCGCAGGCCCAACGTCAGCAGGACGACGTAGGCGCCGACGAGCAGGCGCTCCGCGACGTCCGGCCCGGTGAGGTGGAGCAGGCCCGCGAGCACCAGCGTGGTCAGCATGTTCGGCACGGGGCGCAGATCCACCTCGTACAGCCGGCGCAGCACGTCCCGGCCGGGGTCGTCGTAGGACAGCAGCACGGCCGCCCCGGCAAGATGCGCCGGCCCGTCCACCGTGACGACGCGGGCGAGCAGGAGCAGCGGGAGCAGCTGCAGCAGAAGGGCCGCCGACAGCACGCGGTCTGCCGGCATCCGGCCCTGCGCCCGCCGCAAGGCCGTTGCCCACATGGGGCCACCCTGCCATCAGCTGCAGGTCGCCGAGCTGGTCGGTGTTGATGTAGTCGACCTGCGCGTCGAGCAGCTCCGCCCACACCGCCGCCGCCGGGGGATCGGACCCACGCCGCGCCAGGTGAAGAGAGCCGGCGAACACCAGGTGACCTGTGCGATAAGGCTCCCGACGAGCCGCCGGGACGGTACGGTCCGGAGGCCGCCCATGCGACAGGGCGACAAGGGGATGCGTGGTGGCGCAGCTGCGGACGAACGGTCATCGCGTCGTCGAGGCCCACCTGAACGGCGACAGCGTCAAGGCGCTGACCGGGTCGATGGTCGCGTACGAAGGCAAGGTGCAGTTCAAGAAGGGTGGGCGGACTGCCCGAGCCTGAGCCACCACTACGACGCGGGCTGGATGAGCGGCTTCCTGCAGGCGGCGCAGGGCTTTTTCGGCCGCAACTCCGGCGAGGAGCGGCAGT
>JAHWJP010000251.1 GCA_019348355.1 Actinomycetota bacterium | reverse complement strand
CCGTGGCACAGGGTGGGCGGGGAGAGACGGCCGCAGCGCTGGCCCAAGTCCTGGATGGCCGATCCGCAGGCGTGGCTGGGTCTGCCTGATCAGCTGGCGCCCAGCGGGCCCGAAACCACCGTGATCATCACCAGCTGATCGGGGGAGGGGAAATCGGCTATCCGTGAAGACTACGTGAGCGCGATATGTCCGGCCCGGCACGTTTGTGTGTCGTCCCGACGACAGAGCGCGCCCCTCGGTGTCATCCGGGTAGCCCGATACGAACCCCCGAGGAAGGACACCCGTGCCGCACGCCCGCAGCAGCCGCGCGACCATCGCTCGCCGCGTCGCGCTCGGCGCCGGCCTGGCCCTCGCGCTCCCCCTCCTGGCCCTGCTCGGGGTGGCCGGCTGGTTCTGGGCGAACACCGACGTGCCGCCGCCGGGCAGCGTCCAGAACCCGCAGGCCTCGGTGATCCGCTTCGCTGACGGCAGCGAGCTCGGCCGGCTCAGCGAACAGAACCGGACGAGCGTGCCGCTGAATCAGGTGTCCCTGGCCGCCCGGCAGGCGGTGCTCGCTGCCGAGGATCGTGGCTTCTATGAGGGTGGCGGCATCTCCACCACGGGCATCCTGCGGGCCTTCTGGACCAACCTGCGCAGTGGTGAGGTGCGGCAGGGCGGTTCGACGATCACCCAGCAGTACGCCCGCAACGCCTACCTCACCTCGGAGCGCACCTGGACGCGCAAGGCCCGCGAGGCGGTGCTCGCCATCAAGCTCGACCACTCGACGACGAAGCTGCAGATCCTCGAGCGCTACCTCAACACCGTCTACTTCGGCCGCGGCGCGTACGGCATCGAAGCCGCCGCACAGACCTTCTTCGCGAAGCCGGCCGCTGAGCTGACGGCCGGCGAGGGCGCCGTGCTCGCCTCGTTGCTGCGGTCCCCGTCGGCGTACGACCCGGCCCGCAACCCCGAGCTCGCCCGCGAGCGCTGGCGCTACACCCTGGACGGGATGGCCGGGCAGGGCTGGCTCGACGGCCCGGTCGAGGCCATCGAGTATCCGCAGGTCGTTCCCGAGCAGTCCGGCAGCACCTTCGGCGGCCCCAACGGCTACCTCCTGCAGCAGGCGCTCACCGAACTGGAGGCGCTCGGCTACAGCGAGGCCGAGATCCGCGTGGCCGGGCTCGTCGTGGACACGACCTTCGACCCGCGGGCGCAGGCCGAGGCGGTCCGTGCGGTGCACGAGGTCACCGGCCCGACGGCGCCCGCCGGCGTCTACCGCGCGCTCGTCTCCGTCGAGCCGGGCACCGGCCGGGTCAAGGCGTCCTACAGCGGGCGCGACTACCTCGAGCGGCCCTTCGACGCAGTCACGCAGGGCAGCGCGCAAGCCGGCAGCTCCTTCAAGCCGTACGTGCTGGCCGCTGCGCTTGCCGAGGGCATCGCGCTGCGTACCCTCTTCGACGGCTCCTCACCACAGCGCTTCGGCGACTACGAGGTCAAGAACTACGGCGACGGTGACGGACAGGACTTCGGCCAGATCGACCTCGTGGAGGCGACGCGGAGCTCGGTCAACACCGTGTACGTCCCGCTCGGCCTGCAAGCCGGGCTCGGCAACGTCGCCGACACTGCGGCCGCGCTCGGCGTGACCTCCGACATGAGCATCGAGCGGGCTGGGGCGAGCCTCAGCCTCGGCGTCACCGCGGTCACCCCGCTCGACCAGGCGAACGCCTACGCCACCCTCGCCGCCGGCGGCGTGCGGGCCACCCCGTACGTCGTGGAGCGCATCACCGACGGGGACGGACGCGTCGTCCACCAGACGCAGCCGGTGACCGAGCGGGTTATCGACGAGGCGGTCGCCGCCGACGTCACCTTCGCGCTGCAGCAGGTGGTCCAGGACGGCACCGGCCAGGCGGCCGGTCTTCCCGCCCGCCCGGTCGCTGGCAAGACCGGCACGACGACGGGCAACACCGCCGCCTGGTTCGTCGGCTACACGCCCCGGTTGGCCACTGCGGTGGCGCTGTACACCGACCGCTCGGACACCTCGCTTCCTGCCATTGCGGGCGTGCGGTCGGTGACCGGCGGCTCGTTGCCGGCTCGCACGTGGAGCGAATACACCGGCGCCGTCGTGGGCGCGCTACCGGCGCTGCCCTTCCCGGAGCCGGCGCTGGTGGGACCGCCGCCACCGCCACCGCCGCCGCCACCGCCACCGCCACCGCCGCTCACGCAGGCGCCGGCCCCAGGGCCCGTGGCGCCGCTTCCGCCGCCCCCGTC
>JAHWJP010000131.1 GCA_019348355.1 Actinomycetota bacterium | reverse complement strand
TCAAGGACGGCCGCTGGCTCGGACCAGACGGCTGGGTCCCAGGACCCAGTGGATAACTGGCCCGGGGCCGGTGCGCGCCCTGGGACGGTGCGCCCCGGAAGCCCTCGACCACAAGGGTGCGGCGGTACCACCGGAGCCGGCTCCCTGGTGCAGCGCTAGGCCGCGGGCTGCTCCGGCTCGCGGTAGCCGGCGAGCTGCCTTGCCTGCGCCACGAGCTGGCCTGTGCTGTCCCACACCTCGCACTCCTCGTCGAGCCAGCCGCCGTGCAGGAGCTTCCCCCGCTGCAGCACCCGCAGCCAGCCCTGCGCCGGCTGGCAGCGGAGCAGGACCGTCAGCTCGACCGTCGGCACCCAGCCCTCGAGACCGAGGTCCAGCGTCACCGGCGGCAGTGCGTCGGCGACGGTCAGCAGCAGCAGGGGATCGACCGGCCGCCCGTCTGCCGACCGGACCCAGCCGCGTACCTCGGGGCTGCCGCCGGGGCGACCGCGCAGCCATGACGCGGACGACGGGTCGAGGCGCACCTCGAGCTGCTCGATGATGCCGTTCCGCGGCGTGCCGGGCAGGGCCTCCTGTACGGGGCACTGCTCGACAGGTGGCAGCGAGGGCGCGGCCGCGTCGACGAGCAGAGGTGCACTGCCGGCCGCCGGAAGGGTGCCGGCGGTGACGAGCGCCTCGACCCGGATGCGGTCGCCCTGCGTGAGTCGGGCGCGCAGGGCACCGACCGTCCGTCCCTCGCGCAGCGGCTCGACGTCCAGGGCGGCCGGCCCCGGCTCGGCCGCGCTCAGGAAGTGGGCGCTGACGGCCAGCGGATGCGGGTGCGCGGTCTGCTCCATCGCGGCGGAGCTGATCGTCTCGAGCAGCCAGCCGCCGTGCAGGATGCCCCGCCCGTACGCCCAGGTGTCGGGAAGGTCGACGGGTGTGGTCGAGCGGGCCGGCGTCACGGCGAGCGAGCCTACGGATACGGCGGCAGCGACGGCGCTGCCAGGTCAGCCAGGGGAGACGGCCGTCGTCACGACCTCGAGCCCGCGGGCGCCGGCGGTCGGCAGGTCGGGGGCGGCGAAGTCGAGGATCGCGACCACGCTTCCCTGGCCGACGAACAGGCAGTACGTGAGGTCGTTGCCCTGCAGCGCCGCAGCCCAGCAGCGGGCCTCCCCGTTCGGGTCACCGGGCGGTACCGCCAGCCCGTCGCCGAGCTCGCCGAGGTCGACCTCCGCACCGGCCCGGGCGTCCTGCAGTGCGGTGGCCTGCTCCTGCGAGCTGATCGGCCCGGCAGACACGACCACACCGTCACTGGGCTGGCCGTAGAAAGCAAGCTGCCGTTCCGGAGGCGTGGCGACGTCCCCGAGGATCGACTGGGTGAGCTCCTCGTTGCGGGGCAGCCCCAGTGTCGTCGGCGGCAGCGCGATCCGCACCGGCGCCGTCACGGGCGCGGGGCCGGGCTGGGCCGACAGGTCAGTTCGTGTGCCGACCACGATTGCGGCATTGCCGAGGACACCGACCGCCAACAGGGCGATGCCCACGCTCGCCAGGGTGGTCCGCGGCAGGTCGGGTCCAGGCGCCGGGATGGCCACCACGACGTGTCCCCGCTGCCAGCCGGCGACCAGCACGCCGACGGCAACCACGAGCAGCCAGGACCGGTTGAACAGCGAGCCCGCCTCGACGGCGCTCAGGGCGAGGAGCACACCACAAGTCGAACACGGAGGGTGACACTCGGTGGTCCGCTTGCGAAAAGACTCGTGCCTGGCGCGGGAAGGGTGAAGCAGGGCCGGGTGCTCGGCGCGCCCCTCTCTAGACTCGTGCCCGTGACCGAGCCCCCACATCAGGCCGTCCCGGACAAGCCGACCCTCGACGGGCTGGAGCAGCGTTGGGACGCGGTCTGGCAGGCCGAGGGCACCTACCGCTTCGATCGGACGGCGGAGCGGGCGCAGGTGTTCAGCGTCGACACGCCCCCGCCCACCGTGAGCGGCAGCCTGCACATGGGCTCGGTCTTCGGCTACGTGCAGACCGACAGTCTCGCCCGCTACCAGCGGATGCGGGGCAAGGCGGTGTTCTACCCGATGGGGTGGGACGACAACGGCCTGCCGACCGAGCGCCGGGTGGAGAACCACTACGGCGTGCGGTGCGACCCCTCGCTCGTCCATGACCCGGCGTTCGTGCCGCCCGCCAAGCCCGACCCGAAGAAGCGGGTCTCCTGTTCGCGGCCGAACTTCGTCGAGCTGTGCCTGGAGCTGACCGAGCAGGACGAGAAGGTCTTCGAGGACATCTGGCGTCAGGTCGGCCTGTCGGTCGACTGGTCGTTGACCTACGCGACGATCGGGGGGCGGGCCCGGCGCACGAGCCAGCGGGCGTTCCTGCGCAACCTGGCCCGCGGCGAGGCCTACGCCACCGAGGCCCCGACGTTGTGGGACGTCACCTTCCAGACCGCCGTCGCCCAGGCCGAGCTGGAGGACCGCGAGCAGCCCGGCGCCTACCACCGCTACGCCTTCCGAACCACCGCGGGCGGCGCGCCGGTCAGCATCGAGACGACCCGGCCCGAGCTGCTGCCGGCGTGCGTCGCGCTGGTCGCGCACCCCGACGACGAGCGCTACCAGCCCTTGTTCGGCACGACCGTCGTCTCGCCGTTGTTCGGCGTCGAGGTCCCGGTGCTCGCCCATGAACTCGCCCAGCCCGACAAGGGCAGCGGCATCGCGATGGTCTGCACCTTCGGCGACACCACGGATGTGACCTGGTGGCGTGAGCTGGACCTGCCGGTGCGCAGCATCCTCGAACGCAACGGCCGGCTGCGGGCCGAGCCGCCGGCTGCGATCACCAGCGAGCGCGGCCGGGCTGCCTACGCCGAGCTCGCCGGCAAGACGACCAAGCAGGCGCAGGCCCGCATCGTCGAACTGCTGCGCGAGGCCGGCGAGCTCGACGCAGAGCCCCGGCCGATCATCCATGCGGTGAAGTTCTTCGAGAAGGGCGATCGGCCACTCGAGGTTGTCACGAGCCGGCAGTGGTACATCCGCAACGGCGGCCGGGACCGCGAGCTGCGCGACGTCCTGCTGCGCCGCGGCAAGGACCTCGACTGGCACCCGGGCTGGACGCAGTCGCGCTACGACTCGTGGGTCGAGGGGCTCAACGGAGACTGGCTGGTCAGCCGGCAGCGCTTCTTCGGGGTGCCCTTCCCACTCTGGTACCCGGTGCGCCCCGACGGCAGCATCGACCAGGACGCCCCGATCGTCCCGCCGGAGTCGAGCCTGCCGATCGACCCGAGTTCCGACGTGCCCTCGGGCTTCTCCGCCGAGCAGCGCGGCGCGCCAGGCGGTTTCGTCGGCGACCCCGACGTGATGGACACCTGGGCCACGTCCTCGCTCACCCCGCAGATCGCCTGCGGGTGGGAGGACGACCCGGACCTGTTCGCCCGGACGTTCCCGATGGACGTACGCCCGCAGGGCCCCGAGATCATCCGCACCTGGCTGTTCTCGACCCTGCTGCGCTCCCACCTCGAGCACGACCGGCTGCCCTGGTCCGACACCTCCATCAACGGCTGGATCCTCGACCCGGACCGCAAGAAGATGAGCAAGTCGAAGGGCAACGTCGTGACACCGGCCGAGGTGCTGCAGCGGCACGGCTCGGACGCGGTCCGCTACTGGGCGGCGTCCGCTCGGCCCGGCACCGACACCGCCCTCGACGAGGGCCAGATGAAGGTGGGACGGCGCCTCGCTGTCAAGCTGCTCAACGCCAGCAAGTTCGCGCTCGCCTTCCCCGAGGCGGGCCCCGGACCGGTCACCGAGCCGGTCGACCGCGCGCTGCTGGCGCGGCTCGCCTCGGTCGTCGAGGAGGCGACGGCGGCCTTCGACGGCTACGACTACGCCCGCGCGCTCGAGCGCACCGAGGCCTTCTTCTGGCCGTTCTGCGATGACTACATCGAGCTGGTCAAGACCCGGGCGTACGCCGAGGGCGCCGCCGACAGCAGGGGCGCCGACAGTGCCCGCCGGGCCTTGCGGCTCGCCCTGTCGGTGCTGCTGCGGCTGTTCGCCCCGGTGTTGCCGTTCACCACCGAGGAGGTGTGGTCGTGGTGGCAGCCCGGTTCGGTGCACGCGCAGAGCTGGCCGGAGGCAGCCCAGCTGCACGAAGCCGGCGGCGCGACCGGCGATCCGGCGCTGCTGATGGTCGCCGGTGAGGTGCTCGGACAGATTCGCAAGGCCAAGAGCAGCGCCAAGGTGTCGATGCGCGCCCCGGTGGAGCGCCTCGAGGTCCGGGCGGGGCGCGAACGCACGACGTACGTCCGGCAGGTCGAGACAGACCTGCGCGGCGCCGGGGTCGTGACCGACCTGGTCGTTTCCGAGGTCGACGGGAACGACGGCGTCGACGTCACGCTCGCCCCGACCGACCACTTCGCCGGGTGACGCTCCAGCGCGTGCTGGCTGCACTGGCCACCCGCTATCCGGCGGAGGACCGGATGGTGCCCGATCTCGATCGCATCACTTTGCTGTGCGACCTGCTCGGGTCGCCGCAGCGCGGCTACCCCTCGATCCACCTGACCGGCACGAACGGCAAGAGCAGCACCGCCCGCATGATCGACGCGCTGTTGCAGGGGTTCGGGTTGCGTCCCGGCCGCTACACCAGCCCGCACCTGGACTCGGTCACCGAGCGCATCACTCTCGACGGGCAGCCGTTGACCGACGAGCAGTTCACCGTCGTGTACGACGAGATCGCCCCCTACGTCGAGCTGGTCGACTCGCGGATGCCGTTGCCGATGACGTTCTTCGAGGTGCTGACGGCCATGGCGTTCGCTGCCTTCGCCGACGCCCCTGTCGACGTGGCCGTCCTCGAGGTCGGCCTCGGCGGGTCCTGGGACGCGACCAACGTCGTCGACGCCCAGACCGCTGTCCTGCTCCCGATCGGGCTGGATCACCTGCCGCTGCTCGGGACCACGCTGACCGAGATCGCCACCGAGAAGGCGGGGATCATCTCGGCCGGGGCCACCGTCGTGCTCGCGCAGCAGGAGCCCGAGGCCGCCGAAGTGCTGCTGCGTCGCTGTGTCGATGTCGGGGCCATCGTCGCCCGCGAGGGGCTCGAGTTCGGCGTCGTGTCGCGGGCGACCGCGGTCGGCGGCCAGTTGCTGTCGTTGCAGGGGCTCGGCGGGCGCTACGGCGACATCTACCTTCCCCTGCACGGTGCGCACCAGGCCGCCAACGCCGCCGCCGCCCTCGCCGCCGTCGAGGCGTTCCTCGGCGGCGGCGACAAGGGCATGCTCGACGTGGAGCTCATCCGCGAAGGCTTCGCGCGTACCGCCTCCCCCGGTCGACTGGAAGTGGTGCGCACCAGCCCCACCGTGCTGCTCGATGCCGCGCACAACGCACCGGGCATGGCGGCCACCGTCGCGGCGCTGACCGACGCCTTCGCCTTCACCCATCTGGTGGCCGTCGTCGCCTGCCTCGCCGACAAGGACGTGGTGGCGATGCTGGAGGTCCTCGAACCGGCCGTCGCCCAGGTCGTCGTGACGCAGAACGGCTCCCCTCGCGCCCTACCGGTCGACGACCTGCGCGACCTGGCGACCGACGTGTTCGGCGAGGACCGCGTCCAGGTCGAGGACTCGCTCGACGACGCGCTGTCGACAGCAGTCGCCCTGGCCGACGCGGAAGCGGAGTACGGCGGGGCGGGCGTCCTGGTCACCGGCTCGATCGTCACGGTCGGTGAGGCCCGGACGCTGCTGCGCCACGGCTGAGCCCGCGCCACACACTTCGTCGATCTTCGCCATCTGGTGGCCGACACGCCGGCAGCGACCGCAAGATGACGAAGATCAGCGCCACGTGGGGGAGGACGGAGGGGCCGGTAGCGTGACGGAGGCCGATTCGACCGCCCGATCCCCACCCAGGAGCCCCCGTGCAGCGCACCCTCGTCCTCGTCAAGCCCGACGGCGTACGGCGCGGCCTGGCCGGCGAGGTGATCGGCCGGCTCGAAGCCAAGGGGCTGACGCTGGTCGCGATAGAGCTGCGCACACTGGATCGCGCGACCGCGGAGGAGCACTACGGCGAGCACCGGGAGCGCCCGTTCTTCGGTGAGCTCGTGGAGTTCATCACCGGTGGTCCGCTGGTCGCTCTGGTCGTCGAGGGTCCGCACGCCGTCGCCGGGACCCGCGGGCTGATCGGCGCCACCAACCCCGTCGAGGCGGGTCCCGGCTCCATCCGCGGTGACTACGCCCTCGAGATCGGGCAGAACCTCGTGCACGGCTCGGACTCGCCGGAGTCGGCCGAGCGGGAGATCAAGATCTTCTTCCCCGCCCTCTGACCCCGGCGACCGCCCCGTACGCCCGTCGGCTCGAAAGGCTCCCGCCGCACATGTCCAGGTCGATGTCCCCGTGGATGTCGCTGCTCGGGCGTGACATGGCCGTGGACCTCGGGACGGCGAACACCCTCGTCTACGTGCGGGGCCGCGGCGTGGTCCTCAACGAGCCGAGCGTCGTGGCGATGGACACCAAGACCAATGGGATCGTCGCGGTCGGCACCGAGGCCAAGCGCATGATCGGCCGCACGCCGAGCAACATCGTGGCCATCCGGCCGTTGCGGGACGGCGTGATCGCCGACTTCGAGACCACCGAGCGGATGCTGCGCTACTTCATCCAGAAGGTGCACAAGCGACGCCACTTCGCCAAGCCGCGCATCGTCGTGTGCGTGCCCAGCGGGATCACCGGCGTGGAGCAGCGGGCCGTCAAGGACGCCGGATACCAGGCCGGCGCGCGACGGGTCTACATCATCGAGGAGCCGATGGCGGCGGCGATCGGCGCCGGGCTGCCGGTCCACGAGCCGACCGGCAACATGGTCGTCGACGTCGGCGGCGGCACCACCGAGGTGGCGGTCATCTCGCTCGGCGGCATCGTCACGAGCCAGTCGATCCGCACCGGGGGCGACCGGCTCGATGCGGCAATCATCGCCTACGTCAAGAAGGAGTACTCCCTGCTGCTCGGTGAGCGCACCGCCGAGGACATCAAGATGTCGATCGGCTCGGCCTTCCCGATGCCGGACGAGCCGGTCGCGGAGATCCGCGGACGCGACCTCGTCTCGGGCCTGCCCAAGACGATCGCGGTCAGCGCCGAGGAGATCCGCAAGGCGATGGAGGAGCCGCTCAACGCCGTCATCGACGCGGTCAGGGCAACCCTGGACAAGTGCCCGCCGGAGCTGGCCGGTGACGTGATGGACCACGGCATCGTGCTGACCGGCGGCGGCGCGCTGCTGCAGGGGATCGACGAGCGGCTGCGCCACGAGACGGGCATGCCGATCCACATCGCCGACAATCCGCTGCACTCCGTGGCGATCGGCTCGGGCAAGTGCGTCGAGGAGTTCGAGGCCC
>JAHWJP010000130.1:4310-7368 GCA_019348355.1 Actinomycetota bacterium | reverse complement strand
GCGGCAGGATCACCTTGCGGAACGCCTGGTAGGGCGTCGCGCCGTCGACCTGCGCAGCCTGCTCGAGGTCCCACGGGATCTCCCGGAAGAACGCCGCGAGGGTCCAGATCGCGAGCGGCAGGGCGAAGGTCATGTACGGCAGGATGAGCCCCGGCCAGGTGTCGTAGAGACCGGTGGCCCGCCAGATGTTGAACAGCGGCCCGATGATCGAGACCGGTGGGAACATCGCGATCGCCAGTGCCCCGGTCAGCAGCAGCGTCTTGCCCGGGAAGTCCAGGCGGGCGATGGCGTAAGCCGCGAAGGCCGCGATGACCACCGCGATCAGCGTCGTGATGAGCGAGATGCCGATCGAGTTGATGAGCGGGCGGACGAACTCTCCGCTGGTGAAGATGTCGCGGTAGTTCTCGAGGCTCGGGTTCGCCGGGATCAGCTTGCCGTCACCGACGTCGGCGGCCGGCTTGAGCGACAGCGAGCCGATCCACAGCACCGGGAACATCGCGTAGGCCACGATGAAGATGGTGCCGATCTTCCAGATCGCGCCGCTACCCGGCTGGCGCGAGGCACCCTTGGTCGTCTGCGTCCGGGCCGGCGTCGTCTGCGCCCCGACCTGCTCGGCACCGATCGTGGAGGCGGTCATGTCACTTCTCTCCCTTGACCGTGCCGAGATTGGTGTTGAAGCCCTTCACGAACAAAAAGGCGATCGCGATGATGAACAGGAACAGCAGGATCGAGATCGCCGATCCCAAGCCGAGGTTGACCCGGCTGATCAGCGCGTTGTAGCCCAACCCCGACAACGTCTGCGTGTCGTTGGCGCCTGCCGTCTGCACGAAGACCGTGTCGAAGATGCGGAAGGCATCCAGCGTGCGGAACAGCAGCGCGACCAGGATCGCGGCCTTCATGTTCGGCAGGGTGACCTTCCACAGTCGCTGCCACGCGCTGGCTCCGTCGACCTTGGCCGCTTCCTGTAGCTCCTCCGGCACGGTCGCGAGGCCGGCCAGCAGCAGCAGGCTCATGAACGGCGTCGTCTTCCACACCTCGGTGAGGATGATCGTGGCGAACGAGCCGAGCTGACTGCCCAGCGGGTTCGGTGTGCCAGGTAGGAACCCGGTGTCGGGCGAGACCGCGAACCGGAACGCGAACGCCGCGATGACGGTGATGATCCCGTACGGGATGAGAATGGACGTACGGACGGTGCGCCGGCCGAAGACGGCCCGGTGCATGACCAGCGCGAAGCCCAGTCCGATGATCAGCTCGATAACGACCGAGACGACCGTGATGATGGTCGTCGCGAGCACCGCCGTCCACCACACCCCGCTGCTCAGAACCAGGATGTAGTTGTCGAGCCCGATGAACGCGTTCTCCGACGGCACGCGCAGGTCGTAGCGGAACAGGCTGAGATAGAGCGCGTAACCGATGGGATAGGCGGTCACCAGCAGCATCAGGATCGCAGCGGGCGCCGCGAGCTTGATGCCGAGCCGACGTTCGGCCTGCGCCCGATCGGTGATCTTCCGGTTCTTTCCTGGGGCGTCGCCGGCGATGCGCTCCCCGCCGGTGGGCGTCGTCTCGGTGGTCGCGGACATCTAGAGCACCGCCTGGCTGTTGAGGGCGCGGACCAGCAGGTCGCGCAGTGCCTCGTAACTGGACTCCGGCTCGATGTCGCGCATGGGATGCAGCACCTGGCGGACGGCGAGCGAGAGGTCGTTGTAGCTCGGCGTGACGGGCCGGGGAGCGGCGGTCTCCAACTGCTCGGTCATGAGCGGCAGGAACGGCAGCACCTCCTGGATCGCGGGATCCTCGGCCAAGGAGCGCAGCACCGAGGGCTGGCCGCCGACGGTGGCGATGGTGCGCTGCTGCTCCGGCTCGGTGAGGCAGTTGATGGCCGCGAGCGCCGCAGCACGGTTGTTCGTGTAGGCGCCGATGCCGAGGTTGTAACCGCCGAGGGGCGCGGCGGCCGGGCGTGAGGGGTCGACCCGCGGGTAGGGCGCCCAGCCGTAGTCCTTCGCGAGCTCGGGGTCGGCCTCGAGGACGCTCGGATAGACGTACGGCCAGTTGATCATGAAGGCGGATCCACTGTCGGCGGCCTGGAACGCGAGCCGGTTGTCGTCCTCGCCAGAATTCGACAGCGCCACCGGCGCGGCGGAAGACTCTGCGAGCCGCTGCATGATCGACAGTGCCTTGACCGTCTCCTCCTCCGCGAGGGCGATCTCCGTCCCGCCTTCGCCGTCGGGCTCGACGATGCTGGTGCCGGCACTCTCGACGAGTGCATTGAAGAAGACCATGAGGCTCTCCGCGCGCTTGCCGGTCTGCTGGATGCGCGTGTCGAGCTGGTCGGCGGTGTCGAGCAGCTGGTCCCATGTTGCGGGCACCGGCCGGTCACCGAGCACCGACTTGCGGTACCACAGCAGCCGGGTGTTGCTGTTGAGCGGTGCGCCGTACTGCTTCCCGTCGTACTGCGCGCTGTCGAACGGTCCCTGCAGCACCTGATCGTCGGAGCCGACGTTCTTCAGCTCGCCGTCCTCGAACGGCGTGACCCAGCCGGCCTGACCGAACTCGCTCGTCCACACGACGTCCATACCGATCAGGTCGATGGAGTCGTCGCGGGCGGCCAGCCGGCGCACGAGCTGCTCGCGCTGCTGGTCGGGGTTGGTCGGCAGCGACTCGGCGACCAGCTGATAAGCGCCGTTCGCCTTGGCGTTGCAGTCCTCGATGACCTGGTCGAGCCAGCCCTCGTTGCCGATGTACCAGTTGACGGTGGGCACCCCACCGGCTTCGTCGCTGCCTCCGCCGCACGCCGCCAGGGGCAGCACGGACAGGACCGCGGTGACCAACGCGGTTCTCGCGCGCATCCCGACCTCCTCGTCGTGGAACGCTGCGGGACAGCGTTGCCGCGCGGCTCATCCCCTCTCCCTGCCGTTACATGCACGTTTCCCGACCACATGATTCGCCGTTCGGCCGCGCGCTCGCCGCGGGACCGGGCTGGCCGCCGGGTTTGTCCCCTTCTGGGCCGCCGCCGAACACCTCGCCGAGGTGGTACCGGCCCGGAACGTCGGGCCCACGC
>JAHWJP010000130.1:0-4210 GCA_019348355.1 Actinomycetota bacterium | reverse complement strand
GCCGCCGCCGAACACCTCGCCGAGGTGGTACCGGCCCGGAACGTCGGGCCCACGCCGCCCACTGCGGCTGACCTCGGTGATCAGATCGGCAGCGCCCACACCTCGTCCACGGCGACGCCCTGACCGGTCAGCGTCTCGTGCACACCGAGCACGGCGGTGTGCACGTCGACGCTGACCGTGACGAAGCGGACCACCACCCAGAAGCTGCCGTCGTCCTCCTGCCGCTCCACGACCACGTCGTCGTAGAGCCCGGCGGACGGCGCGACCTGCCCGATGACGTCCGCGACCGCGGCCGGCCCGTCCGCGGCGGTGCTGCGTAGGCGGGCAAGCACAGCGAATGTCGGAAGGGCCACCTCAACGGGCGCCGTCTCCTCGAGCGCGAGCGCGGCAGCGGTGGAGTCATCCATTTTCCAGCCCTACCCACCCGTCCGGTGCCGGACACCGCCGGCCGCCACTGGCGCTTCGCCCCCCCACGACGCATCCTGGACGTACCGGCGCAGCCCCCGGCGCCGCAGGAAGGGAGCTCCACGTGCGTACGGCCCTGCTCTACCTCGCGCTCGTCTGCATCCCCACCGCCGCCTTCTGGGGCGCCCGGGTGGGGGTCGAGCGCCTGGTGCGCGCGCCGGGCCGACGCGCCACGACCCCCAGCCCGGCCTCGCGTCCGCTGGAACGGCTGGTAGCCGACCTGCGCCGGCTCGAGCAGGACTACCGCCGCATCAAGCGCTCGGACGAACCGCACCGCGCGAAGCGCCTGCTCGCGGTCGGTCTGGCCTACGACGACACGCTGCGGGACTGCTGCCGGGCGGTCGGCCTACCCGAACCGAGCCGGCCACCGCTGTCCGCGGTCAGCCGGCTCGAGACCGAAGCCGCCCTGGCGCAGTGCGGCGTGCGCTGGTGAGGCGGGTTCAGCCCAGCCGGAAGTCCATCGCGGACGGCGAGCAGGCGCCTCCCTAGGCTCGAGCTGTGACCACGACGCTGTACCGCCGCGGCCGGGTCCGCACCCCGGCCGACCCGTACGCGACCGCGCTGCTCGTCGACGGCGGCACCGTCGCCTGGGTCGGCAGCGAGGCCGCCGCCGACGCCATGACCGCCGACACCACCGTCGACCTGGACGACGCCTGGGTCGCGCCGGCGTTCGTCGACGCGCACGTGCACGCCACCTCGACCGGGATCGCGCTGACCGGCCTGGATCTCACCGGCGCTCCATCCCTGGCAGCCGCGCTGGACCGGGTCGCGCAGGCGGCCCGCACGGCGCGCGGGGGAGTGCTGCTCGGCACCGGCTGGGACGACACGGCGTGGCCGGAGCGCCGCCCGCCCACAGCCGCCGAGCTCGACCGCGCCTCCTACGGCGGCGTCGTCTATCTGGCTCGCACCGACGTGCATTCCGCGGTGGCCTCGAGCGCGCTGCTGGCCGCAGCACCCGACGCGCGTGCCGCGAGCGGCTTCCTGGCCGACGGTCTGGTGCGCGAGCAGGCCCACCACGTCGTACGGCGTGCGGCCTACGCGGCAGTGACACCGGCGCAGCGGTGCGCCGCCCGACGCGTCACCCTGGACCGCGCCGCCTCCCTCGGCATCGCCTGCGTGCACGAGTGCGGCGGGCCCGACATCGCCGGTGAGCAGGACTTCCTCGACCTGCTCGCCCTCGAGCATCCGGTGCGGCGGATCGGCTACTGGGGCGAGCTCGACGGCGTCGACAGGGCCCGCGAGATGGGGGCCGTCGGCGCCGGCGGTGACCTGTTCGCCGACGGGTCGCTGGGCAGCCACACCGCCTGCCTGCTCGAGCCCTACCTGGACGCGTCGGGCACCGGGGACAGCCAGCTCGACGCGGAGCAGGTCGCCCGGCACGTCACCGCCTGCACGACTGCCGGCCTGCAAGCGGGCTTCCACGCGATCGGCGACGGGGCCCTGGCGCAGGTGATGGCCGGCATCGCACGAGCCGCCGAGCAGGTCGGTCTGGCCGCCGTACGCGCCGCCCGCCACCGGATCGAGCACGCCGAGATGCTCTCCCCGGCGCTGATCGAGGCCATGGCAGCGCACGGCGTGGTCGCGAGCGTCCAGCCGGCCTTCGACGCCCGCTGGGGTGGCGAGCACGGCATGTACGCCACCCGGCTCGGTCCGCAGCGAGCCCGCACGATGAACCCCTTCGCCGCACTCGCCGCCGCCGGGGTGCCGCTTGCGCTCGGCTCGGACACACCGGTCACGCCGCTCGACCCCTGGGGGACGCTGCGGGCGGCCGTGCACCACCGCACCCCCGGCAGCGGGCTGTCGGCGCGGGCCGCCTTCACCGCCCACACCCGCGGCGGCTGGCGGGCGGCACGGATCGAGGACACCGGTGAGCTCGCCCTCGGGGCGCCAGCGACGTTCGCGGTCTGGGAGCTGCCCGGTGAGCTGGTGGTGCAGGCGCCGGACCCGAGACTGTCGGCCTGGTCCACCGACTCGCGCGCAGGAGTGGCCGGTCTGCCCGACCTGATCTCTGCAGACCCGGTCTGCCGGCTCACCGTGGTGGATGGACAGCCGGTGTCAACCCCCTGAACGGCCGTAAGTCAAGACCTGAACGGCAGAGGTTTCCCGCACCCCCTCTGACCAGGCAAAACGCATCAAACGTGCAGGTCAGAGGCCTGTTGACAGCCCCCGGGGAGCCGCCGCTAAGGTTCTCATCGGTCCACCCCGGGCGGACGCCCAGCAGTCCAGTAGACAACGGCGAGCCGGCGGTTTCCAGCCTCCGGCACGTCGGTCCGAAGGGCAGCTGGGCGTCTGTCCTGGTGGCGGCGCACTCGCCGATGAAACAGGCCTGATGCGTGGCGTGGACACCGGAGGCGGCAGGCTGTTGGCCGTGCAGACCACTTCAGGGACCGCCGGGCGCGGCGGCGGGACATTTCGCACCTGGCCCTGGGCCGCGTGAGGCAGCCGCTCGGGCCGGTCCTCGTCGTCGTCCCGACCTACGACGAGCGGGACAACCTCGCGCGGATCCTGGCGCGCCTGCACGCCGCGGTGCCGGCCGCGCATGTCCTCGTCGTCGATGACGCCAGCCCGGACGGCACCGGCCGGATCGCCGACGGACTCGCAGCGGCCGACGAACGCGTGCACGTCCTGCACCGCTCCGAGAAGACCGGCCTCGGCGCGGCCTACGTCGCCGGCTTCGCCTGGGCCCGCGAGCACGGCTACGACGTCGTGGTGGAGATGGACGCTGACGGCTCGCACGCGCCCGAGCAGCTGCCCCGGCTGCTCGCGGCACTGGAGGACGCCGACCTCGCCCTCGGCAGCCGGTGGATCCCCGGTGGGGAGGTCGTCAACTGGCCGGCGACGCGAAAGCTGCTCAGCCGTGGCGGCAACGCCTACACCCGGATCGCGCTCGGACTGCCGCTGCGCGACGCCACCGGCGGCTACCGCGCCTACCGGCGGGCGGTCCTCGACAGCCTTCCGCTGGGCGAAGTGGCCTCACAGGGGTACTGCTTCCAGGTGGACCTCGCCTGGCAGACCTGGAAGGCGGGCTGGACCGTGGTCGAGGTGCCGATCACCTTCGTCGAGCGCGAGCGCGGGCAGTCCAAGATGAGCCGCTCCATCGTGCTCGAGGCGTTGTGGCGGGTGAGCTGGTGGGGGTTGCGCCACGGGCGCTCGCACAGTCCGACGCCGGTACGGGGCGAGTAGCCGTGCCTGCCCTGCTGGTCGCCCTGCTCATCGTCGTCCCACTGGTCGAGCTCTACGTCCTCATCCAGGTCGGCCAGCTGCTCGGGATCGTCCCGACGCTGCTGTTGCTGATCGCGATGTCGCTGCTCGGCGCCTTTCTACTGCGGCGCGAGGGAGCCAGGACCTGGCGGGCATTCCGGGCGGCGCTGCAGTCGGGCCGGGTGCCCGCGGCCGAGGTCGCCGACGGCGCGCTGGTGCTGCTGGGCGGCGCGCTGCTTCTCACGCCTGGCTTCGCAACCGACCTGTTCGGCCTCGCCTGCGTGCTGCCGCCGTCCCGGGCGGTGCTGCGGCGGACCGTCACCAAGGTCGTGGCCCGGCGACTCGGCGTGGGCGGCTTGCTGGGGGGAGTGGATCCCGGCCGTCGGGCACGCCCGGGCCGAGGCCAGGTGATCGACGGCGAGGTCGTCGACGACCGGCCGGACGACCGGAGCTGAACACGCCGCGGGCCGCGCCCCACGCAGGGGCGCGGCCCGACGTACGGCCTGGAGATCGGGTGCGGTCAGGCGCTGCGCTTGTCCTTGGC
>JAHWJP010000129.1 GCA_019348355.1 Actinomycetota bacterium | reverse complement strand
CCGCGCCTCATGCAGGGCGCCGGCGCGATCATCGGCGTCGGGGCGATGGAGTACCCCGCGGAATGGTCCGGCGCGTCGGAGGAGATCCTGTCCCGGCTCGCCATCAGCAAGACCATGACGCTCACCAGCACCTACGACCACCGCGTCATCCAGGGCGCGCAGTCCGGTGAGTTCCTGCGCCGGATGCACCAGCTGCTGCTGGGCGAGGACCGCTTCTACGACGACGTCTTCGCCAGCCTGCACATCCCGTACGAGCCGGTCCGCTGGATCACTGACAAGCAGGCGAGCGCCGAGGGCGACCTCGACCACGCGACGCGGGTCAACGAGCTGATCCACGCCTACCGGGTCCGCGGTCACCTCATGGCCGACACCGACCCGCTCGCCTTCAAGGTGCGTACCCACCCCGACCTCGACGTGGTCAACCACGGCCTGACGCTGTGGGACCTCGACCGCGCCTTCCCGGTCGCCGGCTTCGCGGGCCAGCGGATGATGAAGCTGCGCGACGTGCTGGGGGTGCTGCGCGACTCGTACTGCCGCACCGTCGGCATCGAGTACATGCACATCCAGGACCCGGCCGAGCGGCAGTGGCTGCAGGAGCGGCTCGAGCGCAAGGCCGAGGCGCCCGACCGCGACGAGCAGCTGCACGTGCTCGAGCGGCTCAACGCGGGTGAGGCCTTCGAGAGCTTCCTGCAGACCAAGTACGTCGGGCAGAAGCGCTTCTCGCTCGAGGGCGGCGAGTCGGTGATCCCGCTGCTCGACGGCGTTCTCACCCGCGCCGCCGAGGACGGGCTCGACGAGGTCGCCATCGCCATGCCGCACCGCGGGCGGCTGAACGTGCTGGCCAACATCGTCGGCAAGAGCTACGCGCAGATCTTCCGCGAGTTCGAGGGCAATCTCGACCCGCGTACGGCGCACGGCTCGGGCGACGTCAAGTACCACCTGGGCGCCGAGGGCAGCTTCGTCACACCGGGCGGTCACCGGGTGGCGGTCAGCCTGCAGGCCAACCCGAGCCACCTCGAGGCGGTCAACCCGGTGCTCGAGGGCGTCGTCCGGGCCAAGCAGGACATGGTCAACAAGGGCGAGCGCGGCTTCACCGTGCTGCCGGTGCTGCTGCACGGCGACGCCGCCTTCGCCGGCCAGGGGGTCGTCGCAGAGACCCTGCAGATGGGTCAGCTGCGCGGCTACCGCACCGGCGGCACGATCCACGTCGTCGTCAACAACCAGGTCGGCTTCACGACCGGCCCCACGTCGGCGCGCTCCTCGGTCTACGCCACCGACGTCGCCCGCATGGTGCAGGCCCCCATCTTCCACGTGAACGGCGACGACCCCGAGGCGTGCGTACGTGTCGCGAAGCTCGCCTTCGACTACCGCCAGGCCTTCCTCAAGGACGTCGTGATCGACCTGGTCTGCTACCGCCGGCGCGGCCACTCCGAGGTCGACGAGCCCTCGTTCACCCAGCCGATGATGTACGACATGATCGACACCAAGCGCTCGGTCCGCAAGATCTACACCGAGAACCTCATCGGCCGCGGCGACATCACCGTCGACGAGGCCGAGCAGGCGATGCGCAACTACCAGGAGCAGCTGGAGAAGGTCTTCCAGGGCACCCGGGACGCCTCGACCGAGCCGCCGGAGGAGCCCGAGCAGCCGGCGGCGAGCTCGACCCACGTGCCGACGGCCATCCCGCTCGAGGTGGTCAAGACGATCGTCGACAGCCAGGTCACCCTGCCGCAGAACTTTTCCGTGCATCCGCGGCTGCTGCCGCAGCTGCACAAGCGGGCCAAGATGATCGACGACGCGACGATCGACTGGGCGCTCGGCGAGACCCTCGCGATCGGCTCGCTGCTGCTCGACGGTCACCCGGTCCGCCTGGCCGGCCAGGACTCCCGTCGCGGCACCTTCGGCCACCGGCACGCGGTGATCGTCGACCGGACCGACGGCAGCGAGTACACCCCGCTGGCCCACCTGTCGGAGGACCAGGCCACGTACTACGTCTACGACTCACTGCTGTCGGAGTACGCCGCGATGGGCTTCGAGTACGGCTACGCCGTCGCACGGCCGGACGCCCTGGTGGTGTGGGAGGCGCAGTTCGGCGACTTCGTCAACGGGGCGATGACCATCGTCGATGAGTTCCTCGCCGCCGGCGAGGCCAAATGGGGCCAGCGCTGCGGCCTGACGCTGCTGCTGCCGCACGGCTACGAGGGACAGGGACCGGACCACTCCTCCGCCCGCCTCGAGCGCTTCCTGCAGCTGTGCGCGGAGAACAACATGACGGTGGCGGCCCCGACGACGCCGGCCAACTACTTCCACCTGCTGCGCCGGCAGGCACTGAAGGCCCACAAGCGGCCACTCGTGGTGATGGCCCCCAAGTCGATGCTGCGCCTTCGCGCCGCCACCTCCGCGCTCGAGGACTTCACCGACGGCAGCTTCGAGCCGGTGCTCGGTGATGTCGACTTCCCGGACCCGGCCGGCGTCGAGCGGGTGGTGCTGACCGCCGGCAAGGTCTTCTACGACCTGCTGGCCGCCCGGCGCAAGCGGGAGCGGTCCGACGTGGCGCTGGTCCGCGTCGAGCAGCTCTACCCGCTGCACGCCGGCAAGATCGCCGACGCGGTGGCCGCCTACCCCCACGCGATGGACGTCGTGTGGATGCAGGAGGAGCCGGCCAACCAGGGCGCCTGGTGGCACATCGCCATGTCACTGCCCGACGTACTGCCCGAGGGGCGCCACCTGCGCCGCATCTCCCGCCGCGCAGGGGCGTCGCCCGCCGCGGGGTCGAGCAAGGTGCACGAGGCCGAGCAGGTGGCGCTGCTCGACTCCGCGCTCGAGGTCTGAGGCGCGTGTACTTCACCGACCGCGGGCTGGAGGAGCTCGAGCAGCGGCGTGGTGAGGAGACGGTCACCCTCGCCTGGCTGGCCGAGCGGATGCGGCAGTTCGTCGACGCCAGCCCGGAGTTCGAGGTGCCGGTCGAGCGGCTCGCCACCTGGCTGGCCCGGCTCGACGACGAGGACGACTAGCCGGGTCAGCGACGGGCGTAGGGGCCCCACCGCGGATCGGGGATGTCCCGGGGCTTCCCGCTCCCGCGCAGCTGCCAGACCAGCGCGGCGCCGACCACGAAGCCGATCACGTGCGCGAGATAAGCCGTACTGACCGTCTCCGACAACCCGGCCCCTTGCGCGTAGAGGTACTGCAGGACGAACCAGCTGCCCAGCACCAGCCAGGCCGGCAGCTTCACCGGCAGGAAGAAGAAGAAGGTGAGCAGCGACCACACCTTGGCCTTCGGGAACAGCACCAGGTAGGCGCCGAGCACCCCGGCGATCGCCCCCGACGCCCCGACCAGCGGCTGGGTGGAGCCGGAGAAGAACAGCGAGAAGCCGTACGTCGCAGCGAATCCGCAGCCGAGGTAGAAAGCCAGGAAGCGCAGCTTGCCGAGCCGGTCCTCCACGTTGTTGCCGAACACGAAGAGGAACAGCATGTTGCCGAGCAGGTGCAGCCACCCGCCGTGCAGGAACATCGCCGTGAGCACCGACAGCACCGGCGACTTGTCGTACGGCGGCGGCGACTCGGCCACGCAGCCCTCCCGGCCGGCCGAGTCCCGGCCGACCGCTCCGGTCGCGCCCTCGTCCTGCGCGTCGTTGCCGATCACCTCGGCGGGCTTCGCGGCGTACTCGTCGAAGAAGGCGACGACCGAGCAGGCCGAGGCGGCGCTGTCCGCGCCGAGGAGCGGCGCCAGCGCGACCGGGCTGATCAGGAACACGCCGATGTTGAGCAGCAGCAGCAACCGGGTGACCCAGGGCGTACGGCGGGTCGGGTTGATGTCGTGGACGGGCAGGACCACGCGGGGACTCCTGGTGCTAGGGGGTCAGGACGAGCTTGCCGACGACGTTTCCCGCGTTCATCCGTTCGAAGCCTCGGCGGGCCTCGGCGAGGGGGATCACGTCGTCGATCGGGGGGCGGACGCCCGTCGCGGCCAGCATGGACAGCAGGCCGGACAGCTCGTCCCGGGTGCCCATGGTCGAGCCGAGGACGCGCAGTTGCAGGAAGAACAGCCGGTTGAGGTCCGCGCTCGGGTCGGCGCCGGTCGTGGCGCCGGAGACGACCAGCGTGCCACCGGGGCGAAGGCTCTTCATCGAGTGCGACCAGGTCGCCTTGCCCACGGTCTCGAGCACCACGTCGACGCGGGTGGGCAGGCGTGCACCGGACTCGAACACCTCGTGGGCGCCGAGCTCCCCCGCCCGCTGCCGCCTGTCCTCGTCGCGGCCGGTCACCCACACGACCAGCCCGGCGGCGCGGGCCAGCGCGATCGCGGCAGTGGACACCCCACCGCCCGCGCCCTGGACGAGCACCCGGTCACCTGGCTTGACGCCGGCCGCAGTGAACAGCATCCGGTACGCGGTCAGCCAGGCCGTCGGCAGGCAGGCGGCCTGCTCGAAGCTCAGGTCGGCGGGCTTGGGCAGCAGGTTGCGGCGCGGCACGACGACCTGCTCGGCGAAAGTTCCCTGGTGGAGCTCGGACAGGATCGTGCGCGCAGGGTCGAGTGTCTCGTCGCCGGCCCAGTCGGGGTCGCCGACCAGCGCGTGCACGACCACCTCGTCACCCTCGTCGGTCGTGCCGGCCGCGTCGCAGCCGAGCACCATCGGCAGCCGGTCGGCGGGCAGGCCCACCCCGCGAAGGCTCCACAGATCGTGGTGGTTGAGGCTCGCGGCACGTACGTGGACCCGCACCCAGCCGTCCGGGACCTCCGGGTCGGGACGCTCCCCGACGGTGAGGCCGGCCAGTGGGTCGTCCGCGGACTGGGACGCGCAGGTGACGGCGAGCATCCGCCGACAGTAGGCGCTGCCGGGGCACCGGCTCAGAGCCGGGCGACACCCTCGGCGCGGGCGGCGGCAGCGACCGCCGCGGCGACCGCGGGGGCGACCCGGGTGTCGAACACGCTGGGGATCACACACTCGGCGCAGAGGTCGTCCCCGACGACCGCCGCGAGGGCCTCCGACGCCGCGAGCTTCATGCCCTCGGTGACGCGCGTGGCGCGTACGGCCATGGCGCCCTGGAACACGCCCGGGAAGGCCAACACGTTGTTGATCTGGTTCGGGAAGTCGCTGCGCCCGGTGGCGACGACGCGCGCGCCGTTGGCATGGGCGACGTCGGGATGCACCTCGGGGTCGGGGTTCGCCATCGCGAAGACGATCCCGTCCGGCGCCATCGAGGCCACCGCCTCGGGGGCGATCGTGCCGGAGGACAGGCCGACGAGGACGTCGGCGCCGCGCAGGGCGTCGACGAAGCTCCCCGATCGACCGGCCCGGTTGCTGATCGAGGCGAACAGCCGCTTCTGCTCGTTGAGGTCCTCACGGTCGGCCGACACGATGCCCTTGCTGTCGGCGATGGCGAGGTCGCCGATGCCCGCCTCGAGGATCATCTTGGCGACCGCGATCCCCGCTGCCCCCGCGCCGGACACGACGACGCGCAGGTCGGCGAGGGTGCGCCCGGTGAGCGCTGCGGCGTTGCGCAGGGCGGCGAGCACCACGATCGCGGTGCCGTGCTGGTCGTCGTGGAAGACCGGGATGTCGAGGCGCTCCTGCAGCCGCCGCTCCACCTCGAAGCAGCGCGGCGCGCTGATGTCCTCGAGGTTGATGCCGCCGAAGGCCGGCGCGAGCCGGGCGATGGTCTCGACGAGCTCGTCGACGTCGGTCACGTCGAGGCAGATGGGCACCGCGTCGATCTCGCCGAACTGCTTGAACAGCAGGGCTTTGCCCTCCATCACGGGCAGCGCGGCAAGCGGGCCGATGTCGCCGAGACCGAGCACTGCGGTGCCGTCGGTGACGACCGCGACGGTGTGCGACTTCCAGGTGTAGTCGTAGGCGAGGTCGGGCTGCTGCGCGATGGCTGTGCAGACCCGGGCGACGCCGGGGGTGTAGGCCAGGGACAGGTCCTCCCGGGTCTTCACCGGAACCGACGAGACGACCTCGAGCTTGCCCCCGACGTGGAGCTGGAAGACGGGGTCGCTCTCTCGATCGACGGCCCCCTCGTCGTGCGACGCAGCTGGCGTGCTCACGGGCGTCCTCTCGAGCTCGGCGCTTGTCGAACGCGGCCCATTCTGTCAGGCGGGCGCACCGGCTCCTACAGTGCCCGTGTGCAGGTTGCCGAGCTCCACGTACCAGGGGCCTGGTCCTTCACGCCGCGGCAGCTTCGCGATCCCCGCGGCGTCTTCCTCGAGTGGTTCCAGGCGGCCACGCTGGAGCAGGCGCTGCACCACCCCCTCGTCGTGAAGCAGGCGAACCACAGCGTGTCGAGCAGGGGGGCCCTGCGCGGGGTGCACTACGCCGACGTGCCGCCCGGACAGGCCAAGTACGTCTACTGCACCCGCGGCGCCGTCCTCGACGTGGTCGTCGACATCCGCTCGGGGTCACCGACCTTCGGCGTCAGCGACGCCGTACGCCTGGACGACGTCGACCGCCGCGCGGTCTACCTGTCCGCCGGTCTCGGTCACGCCTTCTTGGCGCTGACCGAGCAGGCCGACGTCAGCTATCTGTGCAGCGAGCCGTACGACCCGGTGCGCGAGCACGGGCTGTCCGCGCTCGACCCCGCCCTCGACCTGCCGTGGCCGACCGACCTCGAGCCCCTGCTGTCGGCGAAGGACGCGGCTGCCCCGACCCTCGCCGAGGCGCAGGCGGCCGGCCTGCTGCCGTCGTACGACGCGTGCGCCCGTTTCTACGACACGTTGCGGAACGGGGACAGCCTGCGTAGGGGCAGCGGCCAGTAGCGCAGCACCACCCGGCTGAGCACCCTGGCCGGACCGTAGCGCCGGCTGTCGTCGGTCACCGCAGGGTTGTCGGACTCGATCCACCAGAGATCCCCGTCCGGACGTACGGCCCGCTTGACCACCAGCAGGCCGGGCCGGCTGGGGAAGCGGGCGACCACCACGTCCCCCGGCCGCGTCCGCGCTCCACGCCGGACCACCAGGCAGTCGCCGGGGCGCAGCGCCGGCTGCATCGACTCGCCCGCCACGACTACGCGGGCGAGCGGGCTGCGCACGGTGGGGCTCCTCGCGGTAGGGGTCAGGGACCCTGGGTAGGGTCGGAGCGAGCGGACCATGATCCCCGAGCTTCCTGGAGGACCGAGTATGAAGCTGTTCAGCTTCCTCACCCCGACCACTGTCGTGCACGCCCACTGTGACCTGCCGTGTGGCGTCTACGACCCGGCTCAGGCGCGCATCGAGGCGCAGTCGGTCAAGGGCATGCAGGAGAAGTACGCCAGCAACGAGGACCCGGTGTTCCGGGCCCGCGCCATCGTCATCATCGAGGAGCGCGCCACGCTCGTGAAGCATCACCTCGCGGTGCTGTGGCACGACTACTTCAAGGCCGAGCACTTCGAGAAGTACCCCGACCTGCACATGCT
>JAHWJP010000250.1 GCA_019348355.1 Actinomycetota bacterium | reverse complement strand
CGCTCGGCGAGGACCTCCTCGAGCTCGGCCGCGGTGCGGCGCTCCAGGAGCATGTCCCAGTGCGTCCGCGCCGGCTTGCCCTTCTTCGGCTCGGGCGGCGCCCCGTCGCGCAGCTGCGCGCCGTCGCCGCAGACCCGGCACTCCCACAGCGACGGGATGTCGGCCTCGGCGGCGAACGGGACGGCGGTCTCGTGACCCTGCGGGCAGTCGTAGACGGTGCGGAGCCGAGGCGCGAACTCGGTGTGTCGGTCGCTCTCGTAACTCACGCTTCCGAGACGGGTGCCTCGAAGGACGCGATCGCTCATGGGTGCCTCCCGGGTCAGGGCTCTGCTGTGCCAACGACCGGAGGCCTGCGAGGATTCCCTTGCCCGCCCGCCGGACGCCTCCGGCTGGTCCCACCCCCCCGTCTTCGGAGAACCCACGTGATGCTGCTGACCCGACGTGACGTCCGTACGCCTGCCGCCGACTTCACGCAGGCCGCCGCCGCGCGCGTACGGCCGAAGCACCTGGCCCTGGCCCGGGTCGGCATCGGGGCAGCCATGATCGCCCGACCGCGACTGGTCCCGGGGGTGCTCGGGGTCGACTCGGCGACGAGTGCACGCATGGGCTGGTCGACGCAGATGCTCGGCGTGCGTGAGGTGGCGCTCGGTGCCGGCGCCGTCATCGCCTTGCGTTCGACGGGCGGGCCCGCAGCGCGGCTGTGGCTTGCAGCCGGGATGCTGTGCGACACCGCTGACGCACTCGCCATCGGCGGCGCGGTCCTGAAGGGGCGGCTGTCCAAGCCGGTGGGCGGGCTGATCGCGGCGTCGGCGCTCGGCGCTGCGCTGACCGCCTGGCACACCATGGACCAAGCTTGACCGCTCGAATGACGCCCGGGTGACCAGCCGCCGGCCAGCGCACCCCCGTCCGTCGGGCTGACCTGCACGATGGAACAAAGGGGCGCGAGGGCCTCGTTCTGCCTAGGGACCGATCATCGACGTGGAAGAGGGATGCGTGGACAGCACCGGGAAGCAGCACGCCGAGGCGACCGGCAGTGGCAAGCCACTGCGCGTCGCGATCGTCGGTGCCGGCCCGGCCGGCGTCTACGTCGCCGACGTCCTGATGAAGTCGGGCGTCGAGGTGTCGATCGACCTGTTCGAGCGCCAGCCGGCGCCGTTCGGCCTGATCCGCTACGGCGTCGCGCCCGACCACCCGCGCATCAAGGGCATCGTCAAGGCGCTGCACCAGGTGCTGTCCAAGCCGCAGGTCCGGCTGCTCGGCAACGTGGAGTACGGCGTCGACGTCAAGCTCGACGACCTGCGCCGGCACTACGACGCGGTCGTGTTCACGACCGGCGCCGAGAAGGACCGCGACCTGGACATCCCCGGGATCGAGCTGCCCGGCAGCTTCGGGGGCGCCGACTTCGTCTCCTGGTTCGACGGTCACCCGGACGTCGCTCGCGAGTGGCCGCTCGAGGCCGAGTCGGTCGCGGTCGTCGGCGCCGGCAACGTCGCGCTCGACGTCTCACGCATGCTGTCCAAGACCGCCGACGAGCTGCTCGTCACCGAGATCCCGGACAACGTCCACCGCTGCCTCGCGGCGAGCCCGGTCCGCGAGGTGCACGTCTTCGCCCGCCGCGGACCCGCGCAGGCGAAGTTCACCCCGCTCGAGCTGCGTGAGCTCGACCACTCGCCCAACGTCGAGGTGATCGTCGACCCCGAGGACATCGAGTACGACGACGGCAGCGTCGCGGCCATTCACGCCGACAACCAGACCAAGCTGGTCGTACGCGAGCTCGAGAAGTACGCGATGCGCGACGTCGGCGACCGCCCGCGCAGGCTGCACCTGCACTTCTTCGCCTCTCCGGTCGAGCTTCTCGGTGACGACAGAATTCAGGGTCTGCGCACCGAGCGGACCGAGTTGACCGGCGACGGCAACGTGCGGGGGACCGGCGTGTACCGGGACTGGCCGGTGCAGGCGGTCTACCGCTGCGTCGGCTACCGCAGCACCGAACTCGCCGGTCTGCCCTGGGACGGCCGCAACCACGTCGTCCCGCACGCCGCGGGCCGGGTCCTGGACCTCGACGGAGCGCCGTTGCCGGGCGTCTACGTCAACGGCTGGATCAAGCGCGGGCCGGTCGGGCTGATCGGGCACACCAAGGGCGACGCGATCGAGACCGTCGGCAGCCTGCTGGAGGATCTCGACATCCTGCCTCCCGCGGCGGAGCCGTCGCTGGAGGCCGTGACTGACTTCCTCGACAGCCGGGGTGTCGACTGGACGACCTGGGACGGCTGGCAGCTGCTCGACGC
>JAHWJP010000128.1 GCA_019348355.1 Actinomycetota bacterium | reverse complement strand
CGGACGGGAATCGAACCCGCCAGCGACGGATACCGCCGCTCACCGGTGTTGAAGACCGGGACGCCCACCAGGAACGCGTACGCCTCCCTCGCCCGTGCGAGCACGGTCCGAGAAGGCACAGCATAGGCGCGAGTCCCCGGGAGCTCCTGGTGAGCGCTGCGGCTAGGCCGTGTCGGCCTCGGTCCGGCTCGGGGCCAGCCCGAAGGCGCCCCTGAAGAACAGCAGCGGTGCGTCCTCGCGGTGGGTGACCAGCTGCTGCACCCGTCCGACCACGATGTCGTGATCGCCCGCGACGTGTACGTCCTCGACCGTGCACAGCACCGTCGCAAGTGTCCCTTCGATCGCCGGGCCCCAGGTCGTGGCGTACCACGCCAGGCCGGCGAACTTGTCCGCACCCTTGACGGCGAACCGGGCGCTGACGTGCTGCTGGTCGTCGGCGAGGACGTTGACAGCGAACCGGCCGGAGGCGCGGATCCGCGGCCAGGACAGCGAGGTGTGCGCCGGGCAGAAAAGCACCAGCGGTGGGTCGAGCGATACCGACGCGAAGGACTGACAGGTGAAGCCGACCGGGCTTCCGTCGTCGTCGCCGGTCACGATGACGACGCCACTGGCGAACGAGCCGAGCACCCGCCGCATCTCCTCCGGCGAGGCGACGTGCTCCATGTCCTGGTTCCCTCCGGGCCGCCGATGCGTGCGAACAACGCTGCCTGCTGAGGTTAGGGTGCTCGGATGGCTCGGTCAGGATTCGGTCGGCGCGGCGTGCTCATCGTCGTCGTTCTCGTGCTGGTGGTGGCGGTCGGGGCCGGGCTGTTCGTCGTGCAGCAACAACGAGCGACCGAACGCCGCCTGGACGCCGCTGCGTCCTCCGCCGCCCAGAGCTTCGCCATGGCGGCGCAGAGCCGGGATCTCGGCCCGGCCCGGCTGGTCGAGCTCGCGCCGGCAGCCGCCCAGGAGCAGTACGCCGCCCTCATCGCCGGGCTGGGTCCGGTGCAGCCGGTGGTCGAGGTGACCGCGGTACGTCGTGAGGAACGCACGGCGACAGCGGACCTGGCGTGGCGCTGGCCCTTCGGTCGGCAGGGCTGGACGTACACCACCGAGCTGCCGCTCGCGCCGACCGGCGCGGACGACGCGCCCTGGGGCGCCCGGTGGTCGCCGGCCGTCGTCCATCCTGCGGTTGCAGCCGGTGACACCCTCGCGGCCCGCCGCACGACGGAGCCACGGGCCGACGTGATCGGCCGGGACGGGGCGGCGCTGGTCACCAACAGCCCGGTCGTCGACGTCGGCGTGCAGCCGTCGAGGGCGCCAGATCCGGCCGGCCTGGCGCGCACTCTCGGTGAGCTGCTGGACGTCGACGCGGCAGCCCTCGAGGGGCGCATCAAGGCTGCCGGGCCCGATGCGTTCGTGCCGGTGGTCACCCTGCGGCGCAGCGACTACGACCCGCTCCGTGCCCGGCTGCAAGCCCTGCGAGGAACCGTCTTTCGTGAGTCGACGCTGCCCCTGGCACCGACCCGGGCCTTCGCCCGCGCGCTGCTGGGCACGGTCGGGCCGGTGACCGCCGAGCTGGTCGAGGGCTCCGCCGGGCGCCTGGCGGCCGGTGACGTGGGTGGGCTGTCCGGGCTGCAGCGGACCTTCGACGAGCGGCTGGCGGGAACGGCCGGCGTACGCGTCGAGCAGGTCAGCGGCACGAAGCGCACCGAGCTGTTCGCTGTCCCGGCCGCCCCCGGTGAACCGGTGCGCTTGACTCTCGAGGCGCGGGTGCAGAACGCCGCGGACGCGGCTCTCGCCAGGGCGACGGGGGGCAACGGAAACGCCGCCCTCGTGGCGCTCGACATCGCCTCGGGGGACGTGCTGGCCGTGGCGAACACCCCGGCGACCGGCACGGACCGGGCAACGTCCGGGCGCTACCCGCCGGGCTCGACGTTCAAGACGGTGAGCACCCTCGCGCTGCTCGGCACCGGACTCACCCCGCAGGAGTCGGTCGCGTGTCCCCCGACGGCCACCGTGACGGGCCGGTCGTTCCGCAACTTCGAGGGTGGCGCGCTGGGCGCAATTCCGTTCCGTACCGCCTTTGCGAAGTCATGCAACACCGCGTTCGTCGGGTTGTCCGACCGGATCGAGCCGCCCGCACTGCCGGCCGCGGCCACCATGCTGGGCCTCGGTGTGCCGTGGCAGGTCGGCGTCGACGTCTTTGCCGGCGACGTCCCACCGGCGACGTCGCCGGTGGAGCAGGCCGCGGCGACGATCGGCCAGGCGAAGGTGCTGGCCAGCCCGGCTGCCATGGCGCAGGTCGCGGCCACTATCGCCCGCGGCTCGTGGGCAGCTCCCCGGCTGGTCGTGGAGCCGGCGCCCGGCCCGGCCGCTCCGCCGCCCCCGGCCGCCGACCGGGCCCAGCTCGCCACCGTGCGCGAGCTGATGCGTCAGGTCGTCGTGGACGGCACCGCTAGCGCGCTGGGCGACGTGCCCGGTGAGCCGGTGCATGCCAAGACCGGGACGGCGGAGTACGGCACCGCGTCCCCGCCGCGCACCCACGCCTGGACGATCGGCTTCCAGGGTGGGATCGCCTTCGCCGTCCTCGTCGAGGACGGGGCGAGTGGTGGCGCGGTCGCGGTACCGGTGGCGGAGGCCTTCCTGCGCGGGCTCTGAGGGCCGGCGGGGCGGGCGGCTACTTCGGCTGCAGGCGGGCGCCGGCGTCCACGCGGACCACCTCGGCGTTGGCGTAGGAGTTCGTCAGCAGCTCTACGACCATCGAGGCGAGCTCGTCGGCGTAGCCGAGCCGCGAAGGGAACAGCACGTCCCGCTTCAGCTTGTCCTTGAACGCCTCAGCAGCCTCCCCCTCGCCGTAGATCGGGGTGTCGAACAGGCCCGGCGCCACGCAGTTGAGCCGCACCCCGATAGCGGCCAGGTCACGGGCGACCGGCACCGTCAGGCCGACGATGCCGCCCTTGCTCGCCGAGTAGGCGGCCTGCCCGATCTGGCCGTCGTACGCCGCGATCGAGGCGAGCGTGACGATCGCGCCGCGCGCACCGTCGGCATCGACCGGCTCGGTGCGACCCATCGCGGTGGCAGCGAGCCGGATGCAGTTGAAGGTGCCGACGAGGTTCACCGAGATCACGCGAGAGAACGCGGCCAGGTCGTGCGCGGAGGCGAACGACCCGTCGCGGCCCACCGTGCGGGCTGCCCAGCCGATACCGGCGGCTGCAACCAGCGTACGAAGTGGTCCGTGCTCCTCGGCGGCCGAGACGGCGGCAGCGACCTGCTCGGCGTCGGTGACGTCGGCCCGGACGTAGCCGCCGCCGACCGAGCGCGCCACCGCCTCGCCCTTGTCGTCCTGCAGGTCGACGACGACCACCGACGCGCCGCGCGCGGCGAGCGTCCGGACGGTCGCCTCGCCGAGACCGGAGGCCCCGCCGGTCACCAGCGAGGAGGTCCCGGCGAGGTCGAGCACCTCAGTCCTCGTCGGGGGGCTTGACGAAGTCGGTGATGCGCGCGGTGTCGGCCTCGATCTCGCCGACCTTCGCGTAGCCGCCAGGCCGGCCCAGCGGGGCGTCGCGACCGGGCAGCACCTCCTCGAAGAACGCCCGGTTGTCGTCCTTGTCGACGGCCTTGTCCTCCGGTAGCTGGCGACCCGCGTAGATCGCGTCGACCGGGCAGACCGGCTCGCAGGCACCGCAGTCGATGCACTCCGCCGGCTGGATGTAGAGCTTGCGGCCGCCGACGTAGATGCAGTCGACCGGGCACTCCTCGATGCAGGACTGGTCCTTGACGTCGACACAGGTGGCAGTGATCACGAAAGTCATGCGACGGATCCTGCCACCTGGTCGGTGGAGTGCCCCGGGAAGACCTCCGCCGCCGGGTCTATCACCGTCGCGGCATTGTTCACCGCGGTGGCCGCCTCGCCGAAGCCGACCGAGATCAGCCGTACCTTCCCGGGGTATTCGGTGATGTCACCGGCCGCGAAGACCCGCGGCAGGTTGGTCGCCATGGAGGTGTCGACGACGATGTGGCGGTCCTGCACGTTGAGCCCCCATGCCTCGAGCGGGGTGATGTCGGCGGTGAAGCCGAGGGCCGCGACGACGGCCTGCGCGGGCAGCACGGTGACAGCCTTGGTCTTGACGTCACGCACGCTCACCGACTCGACGTGCTGCGCGCCGTCCATGCCGACGACCTGCGCGGGAGTGACGAGCGTGACCGTCGACGAGCGCAGCAGCTTCACCGAATGGCCGTGTGCGCGGAAGTCGTCCCGGCGGTGCACCACCGTCACCGACCGCGCCACGGGCTCGAGGCCGAGCGCCCAGTCGACGGCGCTGTCACCTCCGCCGACCACCACGACATCCTTGTCGGCGTACGGCCCGTAGGTCGGCACGATGTAGGCCAGCCCGCGGTCCACCCAGTCGGCTGCGCCCGGAAGCGGGCGCGGGTTGAAGGTGCCGATCCCTCCTGTCACGACGACGGCCTTGGCGCGTACGGTCCGGCCGGACGCACAGCGGATGAGCGCTGCGTCCGGAAGCTGCTCGTAGGCCACCGCCTGCTCGCCCAGCAGGTAGATCGGGTCGAACGGCGCCGCCTGCGCAACGAGGTTGTCCACCAGGTCCTTGCCGCGCACCGAGGGGAAGCCAGCGATGTCGAAGATCATCTTTTCGGGGTAGAGGGCCGTGATCTGCCCGCCCGCTTCGGGCAGCGAGTCGACCACGGCCACCGTCAGGCCGCGGAACCCGGCGTAGTACGCGCCGTAGAGCCCGCAGGGGCCGGCGCCGACGATGAGCACGTCGACCTCCACGGCCGGGTGCTGGACTGGGTGAGGCGGGGTCGACATCCGCACCACGCTACCGACGCCCGCCGAGGCCCTCCCCGCCGCCCTTACCCTTTCGGCATGGCCGAGATCGCCGGGGTGGTGCTCGCCGGTGGCCGGTCCTCGCGGATGGGCGCGCCCAAAGCGGCGCTGGAGTGGCACGGCTCGACGCTGCTCCGGCGGGTCACCGGGATCCTCGCCCGCGGGCTCGACGGACCGGTGCTCGTCGTCCGCGCGCCCGGTCAGCCGCTGCCCCCGCTGCCCGCCGGGGTCGAGGTCCTGGACGATCCGACGGAAGGCAACGGCCCGCTGCAAGGCATCGCCGTCGCGCTGGCCGCCCTCACCGACCGGGCCTACGGCGCCTTTGTCTGCTCGACCGACCTGCCCCTTCTGCACCCTGCCTTCGTCCGCCAGGTGACCCGCGACAGCGACGCCGCGGATGTCGTTCTGCCCGTCGTCGGCGGTCACCGCCAGCCGCTCGCCGCCTGCTACCGCACCAGCCTTGCGGACGCCGCGGCCCGGCTGGTCGCCGCGGACCGGCTCCGTCCGGCGTACTTGTTCGACGGCGCGCGGGTGGTCCACCTCGACGAGAGCGACCTGCTCGCCGACCCTGCCCTGCGCCGCGCCGACCCCGAGCTCGACTCGGTCGCGGGGGTGAACACCCCTGCGGACTACCGTGCCGCCCGAGGCCGCCCGGCCCCGTCGGTGACCGTGCAGCGCTTCGGTGTTCTCGCCTCCGGCGGCGAAAGCGGAGATCGTACGGTCCGCGCCGCCAGCCTCGGAGCCGCCGCCGCAGCGGTCGGTGTCGTACTCGACCGGCATGTCCTCGCCGCGCTGAACGGCGACCAGATGTCCCGCGACCCCGAGCTGCCGCTCGTCGGCGGAGACGTCGTGACCTTCCTGTCCGCCGACGCGGGTGGCTGACATGACGCCGGGCGGCTACTTCGGCCGGGCGCTCGTGGTCGATGTGGGCGACGGCTCGAGCCGGGTGCTCTCTCTGCCGGCCTCGGTGCTGCGCGACTGTGTCGGCGGCGTCGGATTGGGCACCTGGCTGCTGCACGAGCTCGGGCCGGTCGGCGCCGACCCGCTGGCTCCCGAGTCGCCGCTCGCGTTCGTCTTCTCCCCCCTGGTCGGGACCCCGCTCACCACCAGCGCGAAGTTCGCGGTCGTCGCGAAGTCGCCGCTGACCGGGCTGCTCACCGACGCGCTTGCCTCCAGCCACTTCGCCATCAGCGGCAAGCTCACCGGTCACGACGCGCTGGTCCTCGTCGGGCGCGCCGAGCGGCCGTCGGTCCTGTCGGTACACGGCAGCACGGTCGAGCTGCACGACGCCCGTGCGGAGTGGGGCCGGTCGGCTGCCGGCGCGGAGGCGACGGTCCGCGCCCGGCTCGGCGGTGGCTGGCAGGTGGCCTCGATCGGCTCGGCCGGCGAGCGGGGTGTGCGCTACGCGACGATCTCCCATGACGGTCGCCACGCGGGTCGCGGCGGTCTCGGGGCCGTGATGGGCGCGAAGAATGTCAAGGCGCTGGCGGTGCATGCCGCGACGAAGGTGGTCCCTGCCGACCCGGCGGCCGTGCTCGCGGCCGCCCGCGACCTGCGCGCCCGCTCCCTCGGCCGGGCCACCGAGAAGGTGCGCGAGCTCGGCACGATGGCAAACGTGCTGGCTTACAACGCCCTGTCGACGTTGCCGACCCGCAACTTCCAGTCGGCGAGCTTCGAGGCGGCGGCGCAGCTGGCCCCTGGCGAGCTGGCTGCTGCGCGCAGTGTCGTGAAGAGCTCGTGTGCTTCGTGCTCGATCGGCTGCGCACACGCCTATCGCGGCAAGGGCAGCAGCGGCAAGGGGGTCCGGCTGGAGTACCAGAACGTGTCGGCGCTCGGGACGATGTGCGGTGTCTCCGACCCGGACACCGTTCTCGCTGCGAGCGCCCGCTGCGACGAGCTGGGCATCGACACGATCTCGGCCGGCGGGACGATCGCGTGGGCGATGGAGTGCGCCGAGGGGGGTCTCATCGACGCGCCGTGGCTGCGCTTCGGTGACGGGGATGCGCTGCTGCGCGCGCTCGACGAGATCGGCTCGGGGGCTGGAATCGGTCCGCTACTGGCTCTGGGTTCTCGCGGCGCCGCAGCGGTTGTCGGGCAGGGCTCGCTCGCGTTCGCGTCCCAGGTCAAGGGGCTCGAGCTGCCCGGCTACGAACCGCGCACCATGCAGGCCATGGCGCTCGGCATGGCCGTCAACGCCCGGGGCGCCGACCACAACCGCAGCGGGGCCTACGAAGCCGACCTGTCCGGCGAGCTGGACCGGCTCCGCGGCGCCGAGCCGCACGTGCTGGCGGCCGTCGAGTCGGAGGATCGCGCCGCCGTCATGGACTCGATGATCCTGTGCTCGTTTTTGCGCGGTGTCTTCGACGAGCCCTTCCCCGAGTGGGCCGCCCTGCTGGCGGCGGTCACCGGCTGGGACATCGACGCCACCGAGCTTCGGGCGACGGCGCGGCGGATCGTGCTGGCCAAGCGGGCCTACAACCTGCGCGAAGGCTGGCAGCCCGCCGATGACTGGCTGCCGGAGCGCTTCCTGTCGCAGGACCTGATGATGGCCTCCGGGCGCACAGCGTCGCTGACCCCGCAGCGACTGCGGTCGATGATCGACGGCTACTACGCCGTACGTGGGCTCGACCC
>JAHWJP010000127.1 GCA_019348355.1 Actinomycetota bacterium | reverse complement strand
TTCAACCCGCTGGCGCCGTTCGGCGGCTACAAGCAGAGCGGCAACGGCCGCGAGCTCGGGGAGTACGGACTCGAGGAGTTCCTCGAGGTGAAGTCGCTGCAGCTGTAGCTCCCGGGCTCAGACCACGATGCGCATCGGGACGCCGAGCGCGTCGACCTCGTCGCCGAGCACCTCCGCCTCGTCGCGCAGCCACCGGGCGGCGGTCCAGGCGCAGGCGACGGCGTCGAGGCAGTCGTCGGCCCGAGCCCGTCCGGGCAGCCGGCACGGGAGCTCCAGGTCGGGCAGCCAGGTGCGCAGGACCTCCAGCCGGGCGCGACCGCCTTCGAGGGTGCGCTTGGGGGGCAGGACCCGCCCGCCGAGCCGGCGCAGCGACACCTCCGGGTGCGCCTCGACGGTGCGGGCGGCTGCGGCCGGGTCGGCGCGCAGCAGCGCGTCCACCTCGGCGACCTTGCCCAGCAGGTAGAAGGTCTGGATGCTGACACCGACCGAGCCGGCGGCCCGGGACAGCAGCGTCGCCTCGGCCTGGGTGGGCGCGTCCAGCACGACGCGGGGCGGGGTGAGGAAGACCGACGAGCGCTGCGCGCCGAGGGCGGTCCGCGCCTCGAGATCCGCGCGGCGCCGATTCCCGCCCACGGGCAGCCCGATGGGAATGTCGACCGCCACCACCTGCACCGGCAGCGCCAGCAGCGCAGCGAACGGACCGGAGTGCCAGGTCAGCGTCGGGCCGTCGACGAGCGCGCCGACCCAGCCGCCCGGGCAGCCGTCGACACCCAGGACGGCAGGCACGTGCCCGAGCCTGGCATGCTCTCGACCCATGCGCGTACACCTGGGGTCCGACCATGCCGGCTTCGAGTTGAAGGAGGCGGTCGTCCGCCGGCTGACCGAGCTCGGGCACGAGCCGGTCGACCACGGACCGGCCGAGTACGACGCGCTCGACGACTACCCGACGTACTGCCTGCGCGCGGCCGAGGCCACCGCTGCCGAACCGGACAGCCTCGGCGTGGTGATCGGCGGCTCGGGCAACGGCGAGGCGATCTCGGCGAACAAGGTGACCGGCATCCGGTGCGCGCTGGCGTGGAGCACCGAGATCGCCCAGCTCAGCCGGGAGCACAACGACGCCAACATCGTCAGCCTGGGGGCGCGCATGCACGACGAGGCCACCGCGCTGTCGATCCTCGAGACGTTCCTCGAGGCCGCCTTCAGCGGCGATGACCGGCACAGCAAGCGGATCGCGATGATGAGCGACTACGAGCGCACCGGCACCCTGCCGCCGCTGTGACGCCGGCCTGACGTGCCGGAGGGCCACACGATCCACCGGCTCGCCCGGGACCACACCCCCTTGCTGGTCGGCCGCGCCGTCACGGCCGCGAGCCCCCAGGGCCGCTTCGCGACCGGAGCCGAGCTGCTGACCGGACGCGTGGTGGAGCGCATCGAGCCGTACGGGAAGCACCTGTTCTATCGCTTCGAGAGCGACGTCCTGCTGCACGTGCATCTCGGGCTGTACGGGAGCTGGACCGTCGGCACGGGGTCGGCGCCGGAGCCCCGCGGCGCCCTGCGGCTGCGGCTGGTCGCGGGGGAGCACTACCTGGACCTGCGCGGGCCGACGGCCTGTGAGATCCACTCACCCGCCGACCGGGACGCCGTTCTCGCCCGCCTCGGTCCCGACCCCCTGCGCCGCGGCGCGTCGCCGGGGCGGGCCTGGCAGCGGGTGTCCGCCAGCCGGACCGCGGTCGGTGCGCTCCTGATGGACCAGTCGGTGCTCGCCGGCGTGGGCAACGTCTACCGCGCCGAGGTGCTCTACCGGGCCGGGCTGTCGCCGTTCGTGCCCGGGCGCGAGGTGCCGCAGCCGGTGTGGGACGGGATCTGGGCGGACCTGCGGGTGCTGATGCGGGCGGGCGTGCGCGCCGGGCATATCGTCACGACGCTGCCGGCGGACCGGGACCGCAGGAGCGGGCCGTGCCGGTTGGCGGACCGGTTCTACGTCTACCGCCGGCACGGGTTGCCGTGCCGGCGGTGCGGCACCGAGGTGCGCACGCAGGTGATGGCGGCGCGGAACCTCTACTGGTGCCCGCGATGCCAAGCGGACTGAGGGGCGGATCCGCCCGTCACCGCACAAGTGGCACGAGGACCGGGATCGCCCGGTCCCGGAAGGCCGGCAGCACCCGATCCTCCTGCCGGACGAGAGCCAGCAGCTCCAGCGCCGCATTGCCCTGATCGAAGACCGGCAGCCTGCCGAGGTCCCGCAACGACGCGAGGACCTGCCGTTCGGCCGGCCCGATGCGGTCCGGGTCGCGCTCGACGTCGGCGGTGAACTCGCGCAGAGCGCGGTAGGCAGTCGGGTCCGCCAGCTCCTCCAGGGTCGGGACCGCGGCCGTCTCGAAGGCAGCGCTCAGCTCGCCCCGTTCGGCGCCGTCCTTCACACGCTCCAGCAGAGCGGCCGCGCGTGTGGCGGCCTGGTCCGCCGGCACCGAATGGTCGAGCGCGAAAAGGGACTCGAACAGCCGCGGTCCGCCTGGGCCTATCGCGAGCGGATCCACGTCCACCAGCGCCACGATGTCGATGAAGCGCTCGGGTCGAGCAACGTTGTCGAGCACCTCCTGGACCCGCCGCCCGACATCGGGATCGAGTTCGTCTGCCACCAAAGCGTCCCCGACGGAGGTGGCGGCCACGATCGCCGCCGAACGCCGCTGCGTGCCGTCGAGGAGCTCCACCCGGCGCAGGCTGGCGAGCACCTCATCTGCCTCCGGTCCGACCACGTCGGGGTCGCTTGTCGCCAGATCGTCGAGGGCGGTGATCGTCTCGCGCAGCTGCTTGCTCGGCGTGTCCGCCGTAGCCGGCAGCGGTGGCAAGCCAGGCTGAACCGTCGACTGATCAGCGGCCGGAGTATCGCCGGAGGTGTCCGCCGGCTGATCGGCGACGCCCGGGACCGCGCGGCCGGCGGCCGGCTCCCGGTCAGCGACGCGGACGATCGGCACGGCCAGGCCAGCGATGACGGCGGTCGCAAGGCCGGCCCACGCGAGCCTCTTGGCTCGGCGGTGCCCATGCCCTCGTGAGGGTCGGCCGACGGCCGGGTCACCCGCCACGACAGGTCGGCGGGGAACACGGGGCACGGACCGCGATGCGGTCGACGGACCGGCGGGCGGGTGAACCTCGGATTCCGGGTCGGCCGGTCGGGCCGGCTCGCCGCCCGGGCTGCGGGCCCCGACGTGCAGCACGGCGGTGCCTGCGGAGGCGTCGGGGTCGACGGCGCCGGGCGACCACGGCAACGCCGGGGTCGACTCGTTGTCCGGGGAGGTCGCGATGACGCTCAGTGCGGACTCCAGCTGCTCTGCCGTGATCCGTCGGGCGGGGTCGCGCTCGAGCAGCCGCGCGATCACCGGCTGTAAGGACCCGGCCCGCACGTACGGTGCGTGCTCGCCGACCATCACCGCCGTGAGCGTCATCATGGGATCGCCGGCGTCGTACGGGGGATGACCCTCGACGGCCGTGAACAGCGTCGCCCCGAGCGACCACAGGTCCGAAGCCGGGGCGGGCTGATCGCCGCGAGCGCGCTCGGGGGCGATGTAGCTGGGCGAGCCGACCACCAGCCCGGTCGTGGTCAGGCTCGACTCCCCTGGTGACGAGGCGATCCCGAAGTCGGTGAGGAACACCCGGCCGCGCGGGGCGTCGTCGGCGGTGCTCAGCAGCACGTTCGAGGGCTTCACGTCCCGGTGGACGATGCCGCGCGCGTGAGCCGCTCGCAGGACGCCGAGGACGGCGAGCCCGACCTGAGCAGCATGGTGGGGCGACATCGGCCCGTCCCGGCGGATGGCCTCGGACAGCGTGCGGGCCGGGACGTACTGCATCACGAGGTAGGTCGCCAGGCCTTCCTCGACGACGTCGTGAACGGCGACGGCGCCGGGGTGGTCGAGCTGCGCCGCCGCGCGCGCTTCGCGCCGGATGCGCTCACGCAGCACCTCACGGTCGGCGCCGGACACCCCAGGTGGGAAGGTGACTTCCTTGATGGCGACGATACGACCCAGTACGCAGTCCTCCCCACGCCAGACCGTGCCCATACCGCCTGACCCGAGCGGTTCGTGCAGTCGGTAGCGGTCCCCGATGACGCGTTCCTCGCTGTCGACGGTTCCGGTCACCTGAGCGGCTTACCCCCATTCGCCCAGGCTGCACCCGCGGCCAGACGCGGCCGCACCGACGGGGGAGCGCCTCCGAGCGTCGAACCGACCTTCACGCCAGCCGCTGAGCGGTAGCCTGCGCGCACCATGATCGTTCCGGCGGTGACCCGGCGCCGTGCGCTGCCGCGTGGGCTGGTGGCGGTCCTGCTGGCGCCGCCGCGGGCGGTCACCCGACTCCGGCGGCATCCGCCACCTGAGCGGGCCGCCCTCATCGGGCTCGTCGCCCTCGCGCTGGCGCTCGTCGTGGGGGGCGAGCTTTTCGGGCCGGAGCTCGTGCCGCCCGGCGCTCAGATCATCCCCCTGCTGGGCGGGGGTCTGCTGCTGCGCCGGGCGGCGATGCGCCTGCTCGTCCTGCTGGTCTACGCCTGCCTGGTCTACGCGGTGCTCGACATGACCCTCGAGGTCGTGCGGCCCGGGGCGCTGGTGGTGGTGGTGGCGACCGCGATCGTGGCGTACGAGTTCGCCCGGTCCCGCGAGGAGACCGGCCTGACCGGGTCCTCCGGCGACACCTTCCTGGTCGAGCTCCGCGACCGGCTGCAGCGTCAGGGCGAGCTGCCGCGCCTGCCGGCGGGCTGGCGCGCGGAGGCGGTGCTGCGTCCCGCGGGCGGTGGCCCGTTCGCCGGGGACTTCGTCGTGAGCTCGCTCACCGACGGCGGCCGACGGCTCGAGATGGCCCTGGTCGACGTCTCCGGCAAGGGCGTCGACGCCGGCACCCGGGCGCTGCTGCTCTCCGGTGCGCTCGGCGGGCTGCTGGGCTCGCTGCGTCCCGAGGAGTACCTCCCGGCGGCGAACCGCTATCTCGACCGGCAGGAGTGGGTCGAGGGGTTCGCCACCGCCGTCCACCTGGTCCTCGACCTCGTCGACGGCTCGTTCGCCGTCGAGTCGGCCGGACACCCGCCGGTCGCGCACTTCGCGGCCGGCAGCGGCCGGTGGCGGCTGCTCACCTGCGAGGGGATGGCCCTGGGTCTGGTGCCGCACGTGTCGTACGTCGCGGAGACCGGCCGGCTCGGTCCCGGCGACGCGCTGCTGCTCTACACCGACGGGCTCGTCGAGATACCCGGCCGGGACCTCGCGGTCGGCATCGACAAGCTGCTGGGCGAGGCCGAGCGCCTGGTGCCGCGGGGGTTCGAGGGCGGTGGCGAGCGCCTGGTCACTCAGGTCGCCGGTGACAGCACCGACGACCGCGGGCTCGTCCTGCTGTGGCGACAGGGCTAGGGCCGCGAGTCCCCCGCTCCCCCCGCCTGATCCACGCGGAGTTCGAGGTGGAAAGTCGGGGGCGGACCACCTCACACTCTCCGTGGATCACCGACGTGCTGGGCCAGCCGGGCGACCGGCCGACGATCGGTCGCCAGCGTCGCCGGTCGGTCCCGCAAGCCCTCGAGCAGCTCCAGGTAGTCATAGCGGGCCACCAGCACCTGCCCCAGTGAGGACAGGTGCTCGGTCTCCTCCTGGACGTCGATCACCCGCACCCCCGCCTCGAGCAGCCGGTCGCACAGTTCGACGAGAGCCACCTTGGAGGCGTCCCGGGTCCGGTGGAACATCGACTCACCGCAGAACACCTGGCCGACCATGACGCCGTACAGGCCACCGACCAGCGACGAGCCGTCCCAGACCTCGACGCTGTGGGCACCCCCGGCCTGATGCAGCTCGCCGTAGGCCTGCCGCATGCGGGCGTGGATCCAGGTCCCCTCGGAGCGGTCGGCGCAGCCGGCGACGACGTCGTCGAAGGCCGTGTCGAGGGTCGCCGTCCAGCCGCAGGAACGCAGCCGGGCACGTAGCGAGCGATGTACGACCACCTCGTCGGCGAGCAGGATCGCCCGCGGGTCGGGGGAGCACCAGGGGACGAGCCCGTCGGTGCCGGGCATCAGTGGCACCTCGCCCCGCCGGACGAGCCTTCGGGCATGCCGGTCGAGCGCCTTCTGGCCGTCCCCCGAGGCCGGCCAGGGAAAGCAGCCCGCCCGGTAGGACGCGACCAGCGTCGCGGCGTCCAACGTCCCACCGAGCACGATGAGGCTGCGTGGGGCCGCGCCGATGTCGAGGGCGGCAAACGGGTCCTCGGTCGGCACCGGCTCACCGTAAGCGCCTGCTGTTCGGAACCGGGAGCGCGCGACACGCACCCCATCTAGGCTTCCGGAGACCGCAGCGCGACGCCGGGAGGCCCGATGTCCACGGACACGTTGCCGGAGCAGCCCTTGCCGATCGGCGCGGGGGGCTCCGGTCCGACCGAGCTCGCGGACGTCCTCGGTGTGGTGACGGCGCTGGTCGCCGGTGACTTCTCGGCCCGCGCCGTGTCGGGGACCGGCGCCGTCGGCCAGCTGGCCGAGCGGGTCAACCAGTTGGCCGACATGCAGGAGCGGCGCATGCACGAGCTGGTGCGCGCCAGCCGGGTGATCGGCCGTGAGGGCCTGATGACCGAGCGCCTTGACGAGGCGGCCTCCGACGGCGACTGGTCCATCGGCGCGGCGGCCGTCAACAGCCTCATCGACGACCTGGTCCGTCCCACAACCGAGGTGGCCCGCGTTCTCGCCGCCGTCGCCGAGGGCGACCTGTCCCAGCAGATGGCGCTGGACATCTCCGGGCAGCCGGTCAAGGGCGAGTTCCTGCGCATCGGCACGACCGTCAACACGATGGTGGACCAGCTGTCGAGCTTCGCCGACGAGGTGACCCGCGTCGCCCGCGAGGTCGGCACCGAGGGCAAGCTCGGCGGCCAGGCACAGGTCAAGGGCGTGTCCGGCGTCTGGCGCGACCTCACCGAGTCGGTCAACTCGATGGCCGGCAACCTGACCAGCCAGGTGCGCAACATCGCGCAGGTGACGACCGCGGTGGCCCAGGGCGACCTGTCTCAGAAGATCACTGTCGACGCGCAGGGCGAGATCCTCGAGCTCAAGAGCACCGTCAACACGATGGTCGACCAGCTCTCCCGCTTCGCGGACGAGGTGACCCGCGTCGCGCGGGAGGTCGGCACCGACGGCCGGCTCGGCGGTCAGGCGCAGGTGAAGGACGTGTCGGGAACCTGGCGGGACCTGACCGACTCGGTCAACTCGATGGCCGGCAACCTCACCAGCCAGGTCCGCAACATCGCCTCGGTGGCGACCGCCGTCGCCCGGGGCGACCTGAGCCAGAAGATCACCGTCGACGCCAAGGGCGAGGTGGCGGCGCTCGCCGAGACGCTCAACACGATGGTCGACCAGCTGTCGAGCTTCGCCGACGAGGTGACCCGGGTGGCCAGGGAGGTCGGCACCGAGGGCAAGCTCGGCGGCCAGGCCGACGTGCCAGGAGTCGCGGGCACGTGGAAGGACCTGACCGACTCGGTCAACTCGATGGCCGGCAACCT
>JAHWJP010000249.1 GCA_019348355.1 Actinomycetota bacterium | reverse complement strand
GCGCGTGGCACCGGCGCCGGGATTCGCTCAGCTTCCGGCGCAGGCCGTCCCGAGCACGCTGAGCGGCTGCCGGCCATGCCGCAGCGCTACCGCCTCGCCAGGGGCGGCGAATCCGGCCTGCTCAAGCAGCACGACGACTCCGACGTTGGTCATCGCATTGAGTTGAAGCGGCTCGACCGGCACCTCGCATGCCACCTGATGGGTGCCCGGGCGCAGCAGGGCGACGGCGTCGTAGCGCAGCCGCCACGCCTCGACCGGCAGCCACGGCCCGAGGCGAGCAACCGTGTCGATCCGGCGGCGGTCCCTGAGCCAGCGAGCTGACAGGGCGAGTGTGAGCAGCAACGGCAGGCTGCCCCACACCACGGGCTCGACGGCGTCGTAAGGCTCGGCGAGCAGACGCACGAGCCCGCTGCCGCCGCCGTCGGGTGCCGCGACCGCGGGGTACAGGCGGCCGACCGTGAACTCCTCTGGGTAGTCCGCCGGGGCGATCGCCTTGCGTTGCCGTCCGGAGCGGTCCCGGTAGGTCACCTCGAGCTCGAACAGCGCGGGGTCGGCGGTGACGACGCGCGCCAGAACCGGGTCGCCGTCCCGATCAAGGGTGGCGGCCTGCCGGGACCCCTGCCAGGTCAGAACGCCGACGGCTGCGAGCAGCAGGAGCGAGGCTGCTATCAGCGGTACCCGCCAGCCGGCGAGCGCCCACCACGGTCGGCCGGAAGGGAGCGGCCCGGGAGGCGGTGTGGAGGACGGCACGTGGGCCGGGAGGTCCAGCGGTTCGATGTGGTCCGGTCGCGGACGACCGCCTCGTGACAGGGCTCGCGCCGATGGGCGAAGCACCAGCCCGGCCACGCAGGTCACGACCAGGCCGCCTGCCCGCGGTACGCCCTTGACTTCAGCCGGCAGGGCAGGACCGGCCAGTGCCACCCCTGCCGTACTCACCAGCGGAACAGTGCAGAGTGGATCGGCGCCGGGCGGCGCGTCCACCTCGTAAAGGTGCAGTAGGCAGCGCCCAGCGGAGTACCGCGGCGGCGTCACCGCGGCGAGCACGGCGTAGGACGGCAGATCCGCCTGCTCCAAGCGGCGCACCGAGCCCGCGCGCCAGCGCCGCATCGCCCAGAGCACGAGTGGCAGCAGCGGCCACCACCCGTAAGCCAGCAGGTTCTGCTCGGCCGGGAACCGGTCACCGGCCAACCAGACCGAGTCGGGATCGTCGCGGTCGACGACCAGCGGCACCGGACCAGGGCGGGAAGGCCGGAGCCGGTCGTGCCAGATGACGACCTCGACGTCAACCTTCTGCTCGGTGAGCGGGTGCACGTACGACACCGGCAGGTCGGTTCGGCCGGGGTCACCGGCTGTCCCTGTCACCCGTACGGCTCGGTCCGGCGGGACGAGCGGCTCGAGCGCGTCCCGCACGTCGATGACGAACAGCGGCGTCAGCAGAACCGCGAGCAGCAGCGCCCATGCCAACGGCGCCCTGACGTGTCGCTGGACGGCCGCGTCTGCGGCCTGCATCAGGTGGACGTGGAGGCCGCGTCCTTACGCGGTTCGGCCGGAGCGGCCGCCAGCGGAGCCGGGGTGGGGTGCCCGAGGCTCGTCGGACCGGAGGTCACCGGTGCGCGGTGTGCCGCGCGCGCCGTCCGTTCCCACCGACGCAGGCGCAGGCCGCGTGCGTTCACCACAGCCGCGACTACGGCGAGGGCCAGGAACAGACCCGCGACCGTCCAGCCGCGGGCGGGCGCGTGGGCGGCGTCCACCACACCGATGCCCACACCGCCCAGCGTGGCCAGGAACGCCAGCGGGCCGGCGGCGGCACTGCCGCGCAGCAGCGCGACGACGGCCGAGCCGGTGGCGGCCAGGCTTCCGAACGCCAGGGCGTCCACCCACGCCCGGTGCTCGGGGCACAGGGTGTCGGTGACCATCAGGCCGAGGAAGACCACCCCGAGTCCGCCCGCCAGCCCCAGCGACACCGCGCGCGGCACAGGCGGGGGCGGTGCCCCCGGGCCGTCGTGACGCGTCCATGCCAGCACCTCGCGAGACTGCCAGCCGCTCACACCGCACCTCCGCACGCCGGATCGTCCCGGCCCAAGCCCATTGTGCCCCGCGACAAGCACCGGTGAGTCAACTTTTCGGCAAACCACTTCCAGGCGAAGGCTTCCGACCGGGGGCGCGCGCTGGGACGCCAGCGGATCTCCGCCTACGAGTTGCTCTAGCGCTTCCGACACCGCCTTGACGAGGCTATGAACCCGTTCCTCGCCTTCTTGGCGGTCACCACGTCAGCCGGCGGGTGATGCTGTCAAGGGTCTACGCACGCGTTA
>JAHWJP010000126.1 GCA_019348355.1 Actinomycetota bacterium | reverse complement strand
TCCCGCAGGTCAGCGGCTCTGACGGCGGCTCATGAGCCGTCGTCGAGATGATCTCTCCAACTGTCTTCCAACAACCGGACTGGCGGGTCAGGCTCAGCGTCCTGCGGTCCGCTCCATCCTGGATCGGCCCGGTCAACTGACCTCCGGTATAAAGGGTCCGTCGCCACAGCCGCATAACGATGTGATGACGCTCGTGTCGTGCGCCGAGATCTGGGCATTCGGCGCGTCGAGGAGCCTTCAGCGGAGAGGGCGGTCCAGCCCTGCGATGGAGTGACTCTGGTGAGTCAGCCCGACAATCGTCTGTCTGACCAGGCGGCCCTCGCCCGGTGCGCCGACGGCTCCGGCCAAGCACTGGAGCTGCTGTACGAGCGGCACGCGCCGGCCTGCATGGCCCGAGCCCTCGCGGTGCTGCGCGACACCGACCACGCCGAGGACTCGGTGCAGGAGGCCTTCCTCGACCTTTGGCGGCACGCCGAGCGCTACGACGCTTCCCGGTGCTCAGTGCGTGCGTGGTTGCTGATGCTGACGCACCGCAAGGCCGTAGACCGAGTGCGGACAGAGCAACGACGGCGCACGGAACGACTCGGTCCGCACGACGACCGTCCGGACGTGACTCCGGCTCCAGACGTGCAAGCACTCACTGCTTTGTTAGGCGAGCAGGCCCGCCGAGCACTCGCTGCCCTCACCTACGTCAAGCGCGAAACGCTGGTCCTGAGCTACTGGGGCGGCTACACACAGCGGGAGATCGCGACCCTGACCAGCGCCCCGATCGGCACGGTCAAGACCCGCATGCACCATGCGCTCAAGGACCTGCAAGCGACGCTCTCGACGCAGCCCGTAGGCGAGGGGCGGCACGACGCAGCGCTGTCGGGCTGACGGTCGGTCGGTCCGATTGGCGATCCTTGGGGTGGCAACGCCCTGTGAGCGCCGACTGTGGAGCGCCAAGGTGGTTCGGCCGTCCGGCATCGGCCGGTAGCCTCGAGCGCAAGGAGAAGTGGACGTGGACGAACGGCGCGACGCGATTGACGTCTTCGCTGAGGTGGCTCGGTCGCTGGCTGACGAGAACACCTTGGAGGCCACGCTCCAGCGCATCGTTGAGGAGGCAATAGCGACCGTACACGGCGCTGAGTTCGCCTCGGTGTCGCTGGTCCGGGCCCGCAAGGAGGTCGAGACGGTCGCGGCCACCGACGACGTCAGCTGCCGAGTCGATGAGCTTCAGTACGAGACGGGTGAGGGTCCCTGCCTCGATGCCATTTGGGACGAGGAGACAGTGCTGGTGAACAACCTGTCAGCGACGGACAGGTGGCCAAAGTTCTCCGAGCGGGCAGCCGAGATCGGGGTCTGCTCGATCCTTGCGTTCCGCTTGTTCGTCCACGAGGACCGGATGGGTGCGCTGAACCTGTACGCGAGCACGGGGGACTCGTTCACCGACGAGTGCCGCCACCTGGGGGCGGCGTTCGCTGCACACGCCGCGGTGGCTTGGGATCACGCCCGTGAGGTCGAGGGCCTCAAGGCAGCAAACGAGACCCGCACGCTCATCGGACAGGCGCAAGGCATCTTGATGGCTGAGCGGAAGATCACGCCGGACGCTGCCTTCACCCTGCTGCGGGAGACGTCGCAGCGCCGCAACGTGAAACTCCGCGACCTCGCCCAGGGCGTGGTGGACACCGGCACTCTGCTCTCCGGTGACTGAACCTTGGGCGAGACGACAGGCGGGGGAGTCTGACTCGCAACCGCCTGACGTGCAGCTACCTCCGGTCGCCTCCGCGGCCCGCCACCCGGCGCAGCGTCGCGACATCGAGGCGGGTCTCGGGCGCAAGGTGGTACGGGTCGTGCAGCGAGCCGACCGAGCCGTCGCCGCCGAAGCCGTCGAGCACCAGCTCGCTGTCAGCGAAGTCCTGGTCCCGGGTGTAGTCGTTGACGACGACGACGCAGGCCAGCGAAGCCGCCTTGGCGGCGACCAGCCCGTTGTGGCTGTCCTCGAGGGCCACGACATCGGGTCCGGGCGGCACGTTCATTGCCTCGAGGGCCAGGAAGTACGCGCTCGGGTCCGGCTTGAGGTCGGGCGCCTCCTCGCGGGTGATGACGACCTCGAACCGGTCGAGCCCGAACAGCTGGTCGAGCAGCGGCGCGACCCACGCGCGGGTCCCGGTGGTGGCGACAGACACCCGCACCCCTTCGGCGGCCAACTCGTCGAGCAGCTCCGGCACGCCCGGGCGCGGCTGGACCTTCCCGTCCTCGATGAGCCCCTGGAACAGCTCGGTCTTGCGGCGGTGCAGTCGGCCGGCAAGGTCGTCGCGCTCCGGCTCGTCCACTCCCTCGCGTTCCAGATAGGTGGCCAGCCGGCGCTTCCCACCGGTGACCAGCAGCAGCTCCCCGTAGCCCTCGGGATCCCACCGGTAGGGCAGCTCCAGCTCCTCGAACGCCAGGTTGAACGCCACCCGGTGCCCGTCCCGCTCGCTGTCCACGAGCGTGCCATCCACATCGAGCACCACAGCACGAAGGTCATCGGTCACGGGCTGAAGTATTGCGCAAAGCAGGGCAGACAGCACTGTAACCGGCCGTATCGGCTCCATCACTGTCGGTGAAAATAGTCCGAATGGACCATGACGGATCAGTCTGCAGACGCCATCCTTCCTTGGTGGGGTGCCGGTCGTCCCAGGGTCCTTGACGAGGCCCGGGCGCCGAAGCTCCGCTGACTGACCTGCGTGCCGGGAGCCCCCGGCCGTACGGACAGGGAGCGTCGATCCGGACGGTCCTCACCGACGCCCGCGCGGGCGCACGGAGGATACGGTCGCCAAGACCGTCCGGGGAGCCAGTGGCGAGACCGACCTGTCCGGCACCGAGCGCCCAGCGCCCGACCGGACGGACCCCCTCAGCATGACGCGCACCTCGCACCACGCCATCAGCCTCGCCGGCCTCGCCGTACTGACGTTGGCGGCGGCCCCGACCACCGCGCACGCACAGGACCCAGGTCCGACGGCTCCCGACCTCGCCGTCGCCTTCGACGGCCCGGCCACGACTGTGGCCGGCAGCAGCGAGGTGTGGACGCTGACGGTCCGCAACGACGGCACCGCGGCAGCGTCCGGCTTCACGGTGTCCACCGTGCTGCCCGCCGGTGTCCGGGCGGCCCTGCGCAGCGCGCCGGCCGACTGGTCGACCTGCGTGCTCGGTGTCGCAGCGGGTGCAGGCGAGGTCTCCGTTCCGAGTGATCTGTCCTGCACGTACGACGGTGAGCTGGCCGCCGGCGAGCAGGCAACCGTCCTACCCGTCGAGCTGAGCTTCGACGCCGCCCTGCTCGGTCCCCAGCAGATCGGCGCTGTGGCCAGTCCGGCCGGCGGTGAGGCCGAGGAAGCGCTCGTCAACAACCGGTCCAGCCGTACGACGACGCTCAGCGCGCCACCCGTCGAGACGACCACCCCGGTCACTGCGCCTGCTGCTACCCCCGTGACCGCCCCGGCAGCAGCCGCCCCAGCAGCCGTGACCCCCGTGGCCGCCCCGGCAGCAGCCGCCGCCGCTGCTCCTGTGACCGCCCGCGCGCAGGCGGCCGCCGTCGCAGTCACGCCGGCCGCGCTTCCGTTCACCGGCGTCAGCACCACCGAAGGCGCCGCCCTCGGAGTGCTCCTGGTGCTCGCCGGCATCGGCCTGCTGCTCGCCGGCCGGGCCCGTCCGGCCCTTCGTACCGCTTGAGGCACCCGGTCCGGCCATTCGGCTGCGCGCAGGACCGTGAGGGTCCACTCTTCTTGCGTGGAAGCCCGACGGGAGGATCTGCGGCGCCTCGCCGTGTGGCTCGCCCGACGGCGTACGGTCGATGAAGCGGTCACGCGGCTCACCCACTACGGGCCTGCGGCAAACGAGCGGGTGCACACCCATCTGGCGGCGCTGCAGGAGCTGCTGACCCTCGAGTCGGAGGCCTTCGCCGCGCTGGCGAGCGCGGCGCCCGAGGTGCCTCAGCTGCCGCTGCCGCCGTTCGGCATGACCGACGTCACCGAGACCGTCATCTCGCTCACCGAGGAGCGCAGCCGACGGCAGTGCACCTAGCCGGCCGAATGCGCCGGCCGGTCAAGAAGGTCAGGATCGGCGAGAGCCGCACGCACGAAGCGGGCCAGAGCGGCTGCGTGCGCACCGTCGACCAGGCGGTGGTCAGCGGTGGCGGTGACGACCAGCTGCGGCCGCACGACCACCTGCCCGTCCACGGCCATCGGGGCGTCCGTGACATCGCCGACGCAGACGTAGAGCGGTACGCGGGCGAACGGCACCGGAGCGACGTAACCCTCGTCGAGGCCACCCGAGCCGATGCTGGTGACGAACAGCGAGCCCATCGGGTGGGCCGGCATGCCGAAGGTGTTCACCCCCAGGCCGCCGTGCAGCAGCGAGGCGCCCGACAGCAGCGACCGCAGCGCCCAGGACGGCAGCGACCGAGCGACCCGGTTGACCGACTCCAGCTCCCCGTCCTGCCCGGCCCGCAGCCGCTCGGCTCCGGCTCCGAGCTCGCGGGCGACCTCGACCACGCTCTTGCGGTCGACGCCGAGCACCTTTGTCGGCGCGAGATCGGCGCCCGCGCCGATGTCGACCGCAAAGGCCATGTCGTAGGAGCGGTACGGCAGGACCCGCCCCAACACCACCCGGTGATGGAAGGCCGGCACCTGGACGACGCCGCGCTGGAAGGCCACGCCGACCAGCACCGTCGGGCTGACCCGGACGCCGCTCTGCGCATGCTGTCGGGCGCAGTACTCGACCACAGCGGTGGCATCGACGGCCAGGCGGCCGTGCAGCCGCCCCTCCCGTGGCGCCCGCCAGGTCGCCACCGCGAGCTTGCGCCTCGAGCCGGTGGTCGCCGTCACCGACCGGAGCTCAGCACGTCAGCGGCTCGGGCGCGGCGCCGGTCAGCAGGTAGCGGTCGACCGGGTTGCGAACGCAGTTCGGTGCACCGGTGCGATAGACGGTGTGGCCGTCGCCGCGGTAGGTCAGCAGCACGCCGGAGGAGAGCTGCTCGGCGAGGGAGACCGACCAGGCGAACGGGGTCGCCGGATCGGCCGTGGTCCCGATCACCACGACCGGCGGCGCGCCGGGCGCCGTCACCGGATGCGGCCGGCCTGCCGCCGGGACCGGCCACGCCGCGCAGGCCAGGCCGGACAGGGCGATGGCCGGCCCGAACCGCGGCGCCGTCGCCCGCACCCGCTCGGCGAGCGCGACGTAGGGCCCGGTCTCGCGCGGCCACGGTCGGTCCAGGCAGTTCACCGCGAGATTGGCCTCGCTGATGTTCTCGTATCCCTCGGCGCTGCGGTAGAGGTAGCTGTCACTCAACGCCAGCAGCTGATCACCCGCGCCCGAGTTCTCCGCAGCCGCCAGAGCGGAGGCGATCGCCGGCCAGCCGGAGCGCTTGCTGTAGAGCCCGGCGCCCACCCCGAGCGAGAACTCCCCCGACCCCACCGTGCGCGGGCTCTTGCTCGGCAGCGGCGCGCGCTCGACCTGTGCGGCCAGCCGGTCGTACGCCGCACCCAGCTCACCCGACACGGCCTTGCGGAAGGCGCAGCGGGTGCGCTCGCAGTCGGCGAGGAAGGCCGTCAGCGCCTGGTCGAAGCCCTTCGACTGGCCCTCCAGCAGGGCGTCCCAGCTCAGCGTCGGGTCGACCCCTCCGTCCAGCACCATCGCGCGCACCCGGGTCGGGAACTGCTCGAGATAGGCGGCACCGAGAGCGGTGCCGTAGGAGTAGCCCAGGTAGGTGAGCTTGTCGTCCCCGACGGCGACCCGGACCTTGTCGAGGTCACGTGCCGCGTCCGCCGTCGAGACGTACGGCAGGGTGGCGCCCGCACGTTGCTCGCACCCGGCGACCAGCTTTGCGTTTCCGCGCTCGAGGGCGATCAGCTCGGCGGCGTCGTCGGGCGACGGGTCGAGCGCGAAGTAGCGGTCGAGCTCGGCCGTCGTGCCGCAGCGGACGGGGGCGCTGCGGCCGACGCCACGGGGGTCGAAGGCGACCAGGTCGAAGCGGGCGCGCACCGGCGCGGGGATCTGCTCGAAGGCCGCCTGCAGGTAGCCCACCGCTGAGGCGCCGGGCCCGCCGGGGTTGACGAGGAGCGAACCCAGTCGCCGGGCCGGCTCGGTGGCGGGCTTCTTCGTCAGGGCGAGCTCGATCGTGCCCCGCCCGGGGTCGGCATCGACGAGCGGAACGGCGAGAGTGGCGCACTGGAAGCCCTTCTCGCAGGTCTTCCACACCGGCGGAGGCGGGGGGGACGGCGGCGGAGCCGGCTCGGCGGGCGGCGCGGGCGGGCTCGGCGCATCGACCGCACTGGGTGGGCTCGCCTCGGGCTGAGCCACCGCCCCGCTCCCGCTCCCCCTTCCGGTTCCGGTTCCGCAGGCGCTCAGCGTGAGGGCCAGGGCCGTCAGGCCGATCGCGAGGCGCTTCACCTGCTCAGTCTGCGTCATGTCATCGCCCCGTGAGTGGGTACGACCACAGGCATGACCGAGCCGAATGACGACGCCGCTGCTGATGCCGACCGGCCAACCGGGGCAGTCCGCCCGATCGAGAGCGAGCCCGACGAGCCGGTGCCCGTCGAGGTGGTGCCGGAGGGGCAGCGCGAGACCGAGCAGACGATCCGCTCGATCAGCCGCCTCGAGGAGAGCAACTAGTCACCCTGCGCGGACGGGGAAGTCGTTACGCGCGGGTAGCCTCGACCGGGAGGGCAGCACGGGAACGGTCAAGTCGGGAAGAGGCGCACAGCGTGTCGACGCAGTCGGGACAGCAGACGGACTTCGGTGCCAACGAGTGGCTGGTCTACGAGATCCACCAGCAGTACCTCCAGGACCCCGACAGCGTGCCGCAGGCGTGGCGGGAGTTCCTCTCCGACTACGCCCCCCCGACTGAGGTTTCCGCCTCCAGCGGCCCAGCAGCCAACGGCAGCGCCTCGCCGCCGGCCCCGACGCCGACGCGTCCGACCGCCGCTGCACCCGCACCGCAGCCGGCGCCCACCCCCGTACCAGCTCCTGTTCCTGCGGCCGCACCGGCCGCGGCTGCCCCGGCAACGGCGCCGACGCCCACCGAGGGCGCCACGACCACCCCGCTGCGCGGCGCGGCCGCCCGCGTGGTCGCCAACATGGAGACCTCGCTCACGGTGCCGACGGCGACCAGCGTGCGGTCGGTCCCCGCCAAGCTGCTGGCCGACAACCGCACGGTCATCAACAACCACCTGCGGCGGTCGCGGGGCGGCAAGGTCTCCTTCACCCACCTCATCGGCTACGCACTGGTGCGCGCCGCGCGCGACGTGCCGGTGATGAACAGCAGCTACGCCGAGGTCGACGGCAAGCCGGTCGTCGTCACCCCCGCGAGCATCGGGCTGGGCCTCGCGATCGACCTGCAGAACCCCAACGGCAGCCGGTCCCTGGTGGTCGCGGCCATCGCGGACGCCGGCAGCAAGGACTTCTCCGGCTTCTGGGCGGCGTACGAGGACATCGTGCGCCGCGCCCGCGGCGGCAAGCTCACGCCAGAGGACTTCCGGGGCACGACGATCAGCCTGACCAACCCGGGGGGGATCGGCACGGTCCACTCGGT
>JAHWJP010000248.1 GCA_019348355.1 Actinomycetota bacterium | reverse complement strand
CGGTGGTCGGTGAGACCGGCAGCGGCAAGACGACGTTCGCCAAGCTGCTGACCCGGCTGATGGACCCGACCCGCGGGCGGGTCCTGCTCTCGGGCGTGCCCCTCGACCAGCTGAGCTTCGACTCGCTGCGCTCGCGGGTGGTCATGGTGCCGCAGGACGGCTTCCTGTTCGACTCGACGGTGGCGGCCAACGTGCGCTTCGGGGCGTTGGGGGCCACCGACGAGGACATCGCACTGGCCTTCCACGAGCTCGGTCTCACCGACTGGGTCGAGCAGCTGCCGGGCGGCCTGCACACCGCGGTGGGGGAGCGCGGTGACTCCCTGTCGGTCGGCGAGCGGCAGCTCGTCGCCATCGCCCGGGCCTACATCGCCGACCCCGACCTGCTCGTGCTCGACGAGGCGACCAGCGCGGTCGACCCGGCGACCGAGGTGCGCCTGCAGCGCGCGCTCGACTCGCTGACCCGGGGGCGGACGACGCTGGCCATCGCCCACCGGCTGTCGACGGCCGAGGCCGCCGACGAGATCCTCGTGGTCGACGCCGGCCGCATCGTCCAGCGCGGTCCGCATCGCGAGCTGGTCGTAGTCGACGGCGTCTACGCCCGGCTGCATGCCTCCTGGATCACCCAGTCGCGGTGAGCCGCGGGTGCGGCAGCGCTGTCGCACGCCCCCCGACCCCCCCGAAGATCATCCGCAGGCTCGCCGCCCAAGGCATGGTCAACTTCGGCTGAGCGCGGTGATCCTGCGGAGAATCAGCGCGGGGGTGGAACACCGCGCCGTACCGTCGTCGTTCACGTCCACGACATCCGCAGATACTTAGGAGAGGTCGACATGGCAGGTCTGTTCGGCAAGGTCGCCCGCTTCGCCAGCTCCCCGCAGGGACGGGCGGCGATCGGCAAGGCGAAGACCGCCGCGAGCGACCCGAGGAACCGGGCCAAGATCGACGGTCTGGTCGGCAAGGTGAAGGGCCGGGGTCGCCGGCCGGGGCCGGGCCAGCCGGGGCCCGGCCAGCAGGGCCCTCCGCCCCCGCCGCACTGATCAACGCCGCCCGCCGCCCACCACATCCCGCCGCCCACCACTTCCCCTGCCGCAGGACACGTCCGACGGCCCGGAGGATGCTGTCTCGCAGGGGAAGTGCGTCCGGGGGGTGGGCGCACCGCCCTGGCAGACTGCCCGCATGACGGCACCGGCCCGGCCCGCAGACCTCGACGCCTCCATCGCCGCGCGGCTCAAGCGTGATCGTGACGGCCTGGTCGTCGCGGTCGCCCAGCAGCACGACACCGGCGAGGTGCTCATGGTCGGCTGGATGGACGACGAGGCGCTGCACCGGACGCTGACGACCGGCCGCTGCACCTACTGGTCGCGCAGTCGCCAGGAGTACTGGGTGAAGGGCGACACCTCGGGCTCCCAGCAGTGGGTGCAGTCGGTCGCGCTGGACTGCGACGGCGACACCCTGCTCGTCCGGGTCGACCAGGTCGGCGGCGCCTGCCACACCGGCGACCGCACCTGCTTCGACGTCGCCGAGCTGCCGGTCGTGCAGGGGCATCGACCCGCGTGATCCAGCCACGTCCATGACCCTGGGCGCCACCACCACCCGAGAGCAGTACGCCGCGCTGAGCGGCGCGGTCCGTCCCGTCACCCGGCGGCTGCTCGCCGACGGGGAGACCGCTGTCGGGATCTACCGCAAGCTCGCCGGCAACCGGCCCGGCACCTTCCTGCTGGAGTCCGCTGAGCAGGGCCGCTCCTGGTCGCGCTGGTCGTTCGTCGGGGTGCGCTGCTCGGGTGTGCTGACCGAACGGGACGGCCGGGCGGTGTGGCTCGGGACCGGCCTGCCCACCACCAGCGACGACCCGCTGGAGGCGCTGCAGCAGGCCGACGCGATGCTGCGCTCGGCCAAGCCGGCGGGCGCCCCGCCACTGACCGCCGGCCTGGTCGGCTACCTCGGCTACGACGTCGTACGACGCCTGGAACGACTGCCTGCCACCGCGCCTGACGAGATCGGGATGCCCGAGATCGCCATGATGCTCGCCACCGACCTCGCCGTCCTCGACCACAGTGACGGCACCGCGCTGCTGATCGCCAATGTGCTTCCCGGGGCCGAGCCGGACACCGCCTACGACGACGCGGTCGCGCGCCTCGATGCGATGACCGTCGACCTGTCGAGGCCGAGCGAGCCCAGTGTCGCGACGCTCGACCCGACGGCCTTCCCGGATGTGACCCGGCGGACGTCACCCGAGCGGTACTGCGCCGGGGTGGAGCAGGTCCGGGAGCACATCCGCGCGGGCGATGCCTTCCAGGTGGTGCTGAGCCAGCGCTTCGAGGTGGCCACCGA
>JAHWJP010000247.1 GCA_019348355.1 Actinomycetota bacterium | reverse complement strand
TCGCTGACCGCTGCCGCGGTGGCTGCCGTCGGCCAGACCGCGGGCACCGTTGCGGCGGGGCGGCTCGCTGAGCGCTCTACGGCGACCCTGGTGGTGATGCTGGCCTTGTTCGTCGTCGGCGGCGCCCTGCTCGACACCGCCGGCCGAGTTGCCTGGTCGGGCGTCGTGGACCGGGCGGAGGGGCAGCTACGGGCGGACCTGCTCGAGGCGGCGCTGCACCAGCCGCTGGCCGTGCTGTCGGAGCAGGCCGTGGGCGAGGTGCTCGACCGGGTGGACGACGACACCCACGAGCTCGGCACGCTGCTGCGCCGGATGGGTTGGGACCTGATGCGCACCCTGCTGCGGGCCGGGCCGATGTGGGTGGTCGCGGGGCTCACCTGGTGGCCGGCGTGGCTGCTGTTCCCGCTCGTCGGGACGGCGACCGTCCTGGTCGTGCGCCCGCTGACCGCCGAGGTGGCCCGGCGCAAGCTGAAGGAGGAGATCGCCTGGACCGACCACGCCGCGGCCATGGAAGAGGGGGTCGCCGCCCGCGACGACCTGCGTTCCAGCCTCGGGCAGGCCTACCTGGTCCGTCGCTGCGCGGAGCTCTCTGCCCAGGTCCACACCCGGGTCGCGGCGACCTGCCAGAGCGCCAGCACGATCATGCGGCGGGCGGGTCTGCTGCTGCACGGTCTGCTCGCCGGCACGGCTCTCGCAGGCGCGTTCCTGGTGACGCAGGGCGAGCTGTCCACGGCTCAGCTCGTGACCCTGTTCCTCGTCACGACCACCTTCGTCGGCCAGCTCGACCAGATCAGCCGGCACCTGCCGGACCTGCAGGCCGGGCTCGGCGCGCTGACCCGGTTGCGCAGCATGCTCGCCGTGGAGCCGGAACCCACCGGCGGTCTACCCGTTCCGGGCGGACCCCTGGAGCTGACGGTCCGAGGCCTTTGTTTCTCCTACGCCGAAGGCTCCTTCGCATTGACGGACGTCGACCTGGAGCTCTCGGCCGGCCGGACGTTGGCGCTGGTCGGCCGGACCGGTTCGGGCAAGTCCACGCTCGCGGCTTTGCTCTCACGGGCCGTGGACCCGCCGCCCGGCGCGGTCACCCTCGGCGGGGTCGATGTGCTCGAGCTCGACCTGCAGCGCCTGCGCGGCGTCGTGGGGGTCGTGACCCAGCGCACGGAGGTGCTCGCGGCCACGCTGGCGGACAACATCACGCTCTTTCACGACGTCTCGAGGTCCTCGGTCGAGGCTGCCGTCAGCGAGCTCGGGATCGACGACTGGGTTGCCGGGTTGCCCGCCGGGCTAGACACCGTGCTCGGTCCCGGCGGCACCACATTGTCCGCAGGTGAGGAGCAGCTGGTGGCGTTCGCCCGCCTGCTCGTGCGGGACGTGCAGGTGGTCGTGCTGGACGAGGCGACTGCCCGCATGGACCCGGTGACCGAGGCGCGCGTGACGCGGGCGTCCGAGCGGCTGCTCGCCGGCCGTACGGGTCTGCTCATCGCGCATCGACTCGCCACGACCGCGCGAGCCGACGAGGTGGCGGTGCTCGACGGCGGTCGGGTCGTGCAGCAGGGGCCCCGGGGCCGACTGGCGCAGGAGCCCGGACCCTTTCGCGACCTGCTCACGGCCGCCGGATCGGATTCCGACGCCGCGTCCGCTGGACCCGACGGGGACCGGTCGGTCGGGGGGGTGCGACGAGCCGGCGACCCGCGGGCGGTCCCCGCAGTCGGCGACGGTCCAAGCCTCACCCGGAACACGCTCTCGATGCTGCGCGCGCACCCGAAGTGGGGGCTCGTCGGAGGCGTGCTGTTCCTGCTGTCCTCGATGGTCGGCGCCTTCGGCGTCATCACCGGCTACCTGTGGGGGGGCGTCGTCCAGCAGCTGCAGGACGGTGGTCGCCCTGTAGGCGAGAGCGTCGTGCTTGCCGGTTCCCTGCTGGCCGCGCCGGTCCTGCTGGCCGTCGCCTTCCGCATCTACCCGCAGTGGTGGATCGCCGTGCTGCTGCGCGTGCGGCTGGCGGTCCTGCGCGGGCAGACGATGCAGCATCGGCTGCCTCGAACCCCGCCCGGTGAGGTGGTTTCCCGGGCCATGGACGCCGACCGCTTCGCCCGTTATGCCGACCGGTGGGTGGACTTCGTCAACGGCCTCGTGATCGTGCTCGTCACTGCCGTCGCAGCGCGCAGCCTGCTCGCCGGCGGCGTACTCGGTGCCGTGATGGTGCTGTCCGCAGCGGCGTCGGCTCTCGGGGCCCCGGTGGCAGGCCGCTCCGCCGCCGCGTCGTCCACTGCCCGGGCCCAGTTCGGCCGCTCGCTGGTCTCGGCGCTCGAGTCCGCGCGGACCGTCAAGCTCGCCGCCGCCACTCCCGGTGTGCACCGT
>JAHWJP010000246.1 GCA_019348355.1 Actinomycetota bacterium | reverse complement strand
CTCGATCGCCAGCATGCTGCTGACGACCGAGACGCTCGTCGCGGACAAGCGCGAGGAGGAGCCCGCCGACGCCGGCCACGGCGGTCACGGGCACTCGCACTAGCAGTCCTTCGTCCGCTCGACGGCCCGGCACTCCCAGGTGGGTGCCGGGCTGTCGCGCGTCCGGGCGGTGCTTTCCGGGTCAGGGGTCGGGTTCGGGTGTCCGACGCCGGTGGCAGGGTGGCCCCCATGACGGCACACGGGTGGGCGGAGCTCGAGCAGGAAGCCCCGAAGCTCGCGGCAGCGGTCCGGGCCTGCTTCGCGGTGCGCAAGCACTGCACGATGGCCACCCTGCGCGCCGACGGGTCGCCGCGGATCAGCGGCACCGAGGTCCAGTGGGAGGGCGGGGCGCTCTGGGTCGGGAGCATGCCGGGGGCGCGCAAGGCGAGGGACCTGCAGCGCGACGGGCGGGTCGCGGTCCACTCACCGACCGTCGACCCGCCGGAGGGCGAGGAGAGCAGCTGGGCGGGTGAGGCGAAGGTGGCGGGCATCGCGGTCGAGGTGGGTGTCGAGTCCGATGCTGCGCCGGGTCCCGAACCGGACTCGCACCGGTTCCGCATCGACCTCACGGAGGTGGTGCACACCCGCGTCGAAGGTGACGGGCTGCTCATCACCTCCTGGCACCCGGGTCGCGGGGTGCAGGAGCGCCGCCGGAAGTAGGCAGCGGGCGGCAGGGCCGTCGCGGGGGCAGGTGTGACAACCTCGCGGCCGTGACAGTCGACGCGGTGGTCATCGGCGCGGGGCCGAACGGGCTGGTCGCCGCTACCCTGCTCGCCCGGGCCGGCTGGAGCGTCGAGGTGCTCGAGCGCCGCGAGGTCGCGGGTGGGGCGATCGGCAGCGAGACGTCCGAGCGCGGCTACGTCCATGACTGGGGCTCGGCCTTCTACGGCCTGCTGCACACCAGCCCGGTCTTCGCCGAACTCGGCCTCGACCGGCGGGTCGGCTGGGCGCACACCGGCAGCCCCATCGCGGCGGCCTGGGACCCGAGCGTCCCCGCGGCGGTGCTGCACCGTCGCGAGCACGACACTGCGGCCGGTCTCGGCGTCGACGGCGAGGCCTGGCTCGACCTGGTCGCGTGGTGGCACCGGCTGGGCAGCCGGCTGTTCACGGCGATGCTCGGCCCGGTGGGCGCCCCGCTGCCGCTGCTGAAGACCGCCGCCCGGCTGCACGGCCCACGCGAAGCCCTGCAGACGGCGCGCACCCTGCTCGAGCCGGTCGAGGCGTTCGTCGCCCACCAGTTCGCGACCGACGCCGGCCGGATGCTGCTGGCCGGCATCGGTACGCATGCCGACGTCGCCGTCGACGCGGCCGGCTCGACGCCCCCCGCGCTGCTGCTGGCCATGGCGGCGCAGCAGCACGGGATGCCGGTGCCGGTGGGTGGCGCCGGCCGGCTCGCCGAGGCCCTGGTCGAGGCCGCCGAGCAGGCGGGGGTGGTCGTACGTACCGGCGTCGACGTGACCAGGGTCGTCGTCCGCGGCGGCCGGGCGGTAGGGGTTGTCACGGCCGACGGGTCCGGTCTCGCGGCGCGCCGTGCGGTCGTGGCCGACGTCGCGCCGACCATCCTCGCCCGCGACCTCGTCGGCGAGCAGCACCTGCCCGGCGAATGGCTCGCGAGCCTGCGCCGGCACCGCTACACCAGCGGGTACTTCCGGTTGGACGTCGACCTCGACCGGCCGGCCCCGTGGGCTGACGATGCGCTGACCGACAGCGTCGTCGTCCACGTCACCGGGAACCTCGACGAGCTGGCCATGAGCCAGGCAGAGGTGCGCCGCAACCGGCTCCCGAGCGCCCCCCAGCTGATCCTGGGTCAGCAGGACCGGGCTGACCCGACCCGGGTGCCGGCCGGGGCGGCGAGCCTGTGGGTGGAGTGCCACTGCCCGGCCCGACCGAGCGATGCCGGCGCCGAAGCAGAGTGGGCGCCGCGATTCGCCGACCGGATCCTCGACCGCCTCGAGGCGCACGCACCCGACCTGCGCAGCAGCATCGTCGACACGACGGTCGTGACCCCGCTGGGCCTGCAGGACCGTGACCCCAATCTGGTCGGCGGCGACACCGGCGGGGGCTCGTCCAGCCCGGACCAGCTGCTGGTGTTCCGGCCGGTGGCGGGATGGTCGTCCTACCGACTGCCGGTACGCGGGTTGTGGATGTGCGGGGCGGCCTCTCACCCCGGCGGCGGGGTGCACGGGATGTGCGGTCGCAATGCCGCCCGGGCGGTGCTGCGCCGGGCCTGGTGAGGCTGCTGCTCAGCGCGGCTTGGTCATCAGAGCGGCGAGCTCGAAGTGCATCGGGTCGGTGTAGGCCCAGTCGCCGCCCCAGCGAAA
>JAHWJP010000125.1 GCA_019348355.1 Actinomycetota bacterium | reverse complement strand
TGTTCGATACTACCGGATCTGACGGACGTGTCAAGTCAATGTTGCCTGTGGACAAGCTCTTTCACGTTTCCACAGATGCGGCCAAACCTCTTGACTCAGGGATGTGCAGCCCGATACGCCGCCACGGTCGACGCACGAAGCTGCCCCCGGTCCGACACCGTCAGCCCCTGCTCGACCGCCCACGAGCGCATCTCCCCGACGGTCGCCGGCGCCGCCGCGAGCGGACCCGGCGAGACCAACGCGGCCAACCGCTGCGCCGACCGCCCATCGGCGACCCCCTCGGCTGCCGCCGCGGCAAGGAACCGGTAGGTCCACTCCTCGGCCAGCGGGCGGGTCTCGGCGAAGAACACCGGCACCGTGGTCCACCGCACCTGCACCTGAGCGAGCAGATCAGCGACCCAGCCGGGCCGGACGAACGGCAGGGTGAACAGCTTCGAATAGCGCTCCTCCACCACGACGGCCGCGTGGCCCACCGTCGCGAGCTCAGCGAGTTGCGCGGCCAACCGGCCGTCGACCAGGCTGTGCGCCAGGTCCTCGAGCGACTTGCGCTCGACGACGGCCACCAGGTCGCCATCGCGCCGTACGCCGTAGTCACCACAGCGCAGCGCGCCCTTGACGGTCCTGGCCTGCTGCGAGGCGAAGCGGTAGCCGTACCGCTCCCGCGTGTCGACCACGATCTCGAGCTCGGTCAACCCGCTGGCCCGCGCGGTCGGCGTGCGCACCCCAGGGCGGGCCTTCTTCGCCGTCCGGGCGCTCTGCCAGAAGATCGCCTCCCGGCCGCCCTTCAGTCGGGTAAAGACGAGCTGGCTGCGGTTCTCGCGACCGCGGTCCAGGACGAGATCGACCGCCGGCCCACGGGCGATGCAGCTCTTGACCGGCACCCGCTCGACGATCTCCGCGTCGTCCGGCCATTCATCGGCGCGGTGGCAGTAGACCTTGGCGGTCCGCGGCCAGGTCTCCCTTGCCTTCAGCACCACCGGCCGACGGAGCGGGAGCCGCAGCAGGTACGGCAGGGCAGAGTCGGGGTCGGGGTTGCGGGCGATGACGAAGTCGTCCACCCGCTAAGCGTACGGCGCTCGGGTCCCTTCGCCTCGTAGGCTGAGGGACATGCCCGCCTACGACTACCGCTGCCGGACCTGCGACACCCGTTTCGAGGTGCGGCGAGGCGTGGACGAGCCGGAGGTGCCGGTGGACTGCCCGAGAGGGCACGGAGCCACCTCCCGCATCTTCACGCCGGTGGCGGTCGGTGGTGCGGCGTCCGCTCCCGCCACACCGGCGGCGTCCGGCGGCTGCTGCGGCGGCGGCTGCTGCGGCTGACCAGCCAGTCGAGTGTCCGCACTAGGCGTGGACGATCCGCCGTAACCCACTGGCCCGCAGCACCTGACGCTCGATCCCCGCCCGCACCGACTCCTCAGTCCCGATGACCCGCACGTGCTGCTGCGCCCGCGTGACAGCGGTGTAGAGCAACTCCCGGGTCAAGAGCGCGGATGCGGTGGGCGGGAGCACCACCGACACGGTCTTGTACTGACTCCCCTGGCTGCGGTGGATCGTCATGGCGTAGACGGTCTGCACCGCAGCGAGCGCGCCCGGGTGCCGCAGCACCGGCTCGCCGGCGCGCGCGAACGCCGCGACCAGCGTGCCGTCCGGACGCTCGACGACGACTCCCGTGTCACCGTTGTAGACCTTCGCCTCGTAGTCGTTGGTGGTCACCAGCAGCGGTTGCCCGGCGAAGAATCGGGACGGGTCGAGCTGCTGCCCGAGTGCGGCCTCGACCCACTCGCGGGCCCGCCGGTCCCAGTCGCGGACCCCGGCCGAGCCGGTGCGGTGAGCGCACAGCAGCCGGTGCAGCTCCAGGCCCGTCAGCGCGCCCGAGACGTCGCCGTCCCGCGCAGCAACGGTCACCGCCTTCGCCGACGACACGACGTCGTCGTGCAGACCGGCCAGGTCGTCGAACCCGACGAAGGACACCTCCGGCTTCCCGCTGGTGAGCACCGCCATCGCCCCGTCGGCGTCACCGTCCCGCACGGCGACGGCGAGGTTCGCGATCGTCTTGTTGAAACGCCGGCCGCGGCTGAGCCGGACCACACCGTTGCGCAGCCGCTCGCGTTCAGAGGTGGTCAGCGCCACCTCGTTTGGGTCGTCCCGCGCCTCGAGATCTGCGGCGATCAGCTTGTCGAGCCCGGCGTCCCCAGTCGCCGGCACCGGCCGCGCCACGAGATCGGCGAGCACCGCCCCCGCATCGACGGAGGCGAGCTGGTCGGGGTCACCGACGAGAACCAGCCGGGAGTCGAGCCGCAGTGCCTCCAGCAGCCGCGCCATCATCGTCAGCGACACCATCGAGGTCTCGTCGACGACGACCACGTCGTACGGCAGGCGGTTGCCCGCATCGTGCCGGAAGCGGGTCCGGCTGTCCGGCCGCCACCCGAGAAGGCGGTGCAGAGTCATGGCGAAGAGGGCGACCCCCTGCTCGTTGACCTGCTCCTGCAGCCGCGCCGCCGCCTTCCCCGTCGGCGCCGCGAGGGCGATGCGCACGTCCGGTTGCTGCTCCTGGAGCAGCAGCAGAATCCGCGCCACCGTATAGGTCTTGCCCGTCCCGGGACCTCCCGCGACGATGCTCGTCCAGCGGGTCACCGCCAGCGCAGCGGCGATGCGCTGCCGGTCCGGAGCGTCGCCGAACCGCGCCGCGAGGCCAGCGGCAAGCACCTTCGCGTCGTACGGCGGGTGCGTTCTCGCCCGGTCGTCGAGCACCTGCCGGATCGTCTGCTCCTGGCGCCAGTAGCGGTCGAGGTAGAGCAACTCACCACGGTCGGTGTCGAGCAGCCGAAGCGGCCGGAGCGGTCCCGCCGCCGAGCCGGCGACCAGTGGGCTGCGGCGCAGTGCATCGACCACCTCGTCATGCTCCGGCCACGGCAGCGCCGCCACGTCGGCGTCCTCGACGCGAACCTCGCGGAGCGCGCGCAGGTCGACACACACCGCGCCGAGCCGGACGGCGCGCACCGCCATCGCGGCCGCCAGCAGCACCGGCTCGGCGCTCTCCCGTCCGAGCGAAGCGAGCCGCCGGGCCACGTGCACGTCGGCGGCGGCCAGCACACCGGCCTCGTTGAAGACCTGCAGCAGCCCGCCGGCCCGGCCCACCAACGAAACGTCGGTCACGGCGCGCCGGCCAGCAGCTCGGACAGCGCCACGACCAACGCCGGCGGCGGCTTCCAGTCGAAGACGCCGCAGCCGGCCGGCGTCGACGGCCCGACCATCCCGCGTACGAACAGGTACTGCACACCGCCCAGGTGCAGCTCCGGATCGTAATTCGGCTGCCGCCATCGCAGATAACGGTGCAGCGCAACGCAGTAGAGCAGCGCCTGCAGCGGGTAGTGCGCGCGCAGCATCTCGGCCGCCATCGCCTCGCGGGTGTAGTGCAACGCGGTGAGGTCACCGCGTCCGAGTCGATTCGTCTTGTAGTCGACGACGACGTAGGCCGGACCGGCAACGCGCAGCACCGCGTCGATGCTGCCGGACAGGTATCCACGCAGCGCGGGCGCGTCGAGGTCTGCGAGAAGGTCGGCGTAACCGGCCAACGGGTCGTCGGTCGGCAGGTAGGCGCGCAGCAGATCCGCGCCCGCACGCAGCAGCACGTCGACGCCCGTCGGCCTGTCACCGCCGCCGAGCGGCAGCTCGAAGTCCAGCTCCGCGAGCCGGTCGGCGGTCGCGATGTCGGCGAGCGTCCCGATGCCCAGCGGCGTACGCATCACCGGAACCAGAGCTGCAGCGAGCGCGGCCGGGTTTACCGGCGCGAGACGGCGCGTCACCGCCTCCTGGCAGCGCAGCAGCAGCTCGACCTCGAGATCCGCTGCCGTATCGACGTTCTCGAGCACCTCGTGCACCAGCGTGCCGAAGGCCGCACCGGCCGGCAGGTCGTTCATCGGCGATGCCGGCCCGTCGAGCCGAAGATCGTACGCCGGGGGCTCGGCCGGTTCGTCGGTCTTCTGCGGCTGCTCGGGCTCGCTGCCCGAGGACGGGGTGTCGTGGGCCGCCGAGGTCAAGGCGGAGTAGGACGTACGCCGCCAGGCGGTGTCGACGACGCGGTCGAACCGGGCCGCGGTCAACGACATCTCCGCACCCGTCGAAGGTGCCCAATGGGCCGGCGCGACGGAGGTCACCGGCTCGACGGCGATTTCGTCCGGCCAGCCCCATGCGGTCAGGCGGCTCAGCGCCGCGGCGTCCTCCGGAACTGCGGCCCGACCGGCGGGCTCAGCGGTGTCGGGTGAGCGTCCGAACAGCAGCCGGTGCAGGGGTGAGACCGCGGCGTCCCGGGACGGCGCCCACCACGCCACGACCTGGCACCTGGCGCGGGTGCAGGCGACGTACAGCAGGCGCAGCTCCTCCCCGGCGTCCTCGGTGTCGGCGGCCTTCTGGTGCGCCGCCCACCCCGGGCCGCCCTTGCCGCCGACGTCGAGCACCCGGCTGCCGTCGCTGTCGTGCAGCCGCAGCGTGGCCGGGTCTGACCACTTCGCGCCGTCCCAGCCGTACGGCAGGTAGACGATCGGGAACTCCAGGCCCTTGCTGGCATGCACGGTCACGATCTGCACGGCTGCCGCGTCGCTCTCCAGCCGCCGGCTGCGCTCGGACGCGCTGCTGAGATCGGGCTCCTCGACCCGCTCGGTGAGCCAGGCGACCAGCGCGGACAGGCCGAGCGACTCCTCGACCGCGGCGCGGTGGAGCACCTGACCCAGGTGGCGCAGGTCGGTCAGCTGGCGCTCGCCGCCCTCGATCCCGAGCAGCCGGCTCTCCAGAGACGTCTCGGCGGCGAGCCGTTCGAACGCTGCCGCCAGCCCGGCCTCCTCGAAGCGACGAGCCGCGTTGCGCAGGGCGCCGCCGACCTCGTCGAGCACCTGGTCGCCCGAGCCGTCGAGCCGTCCCGCTGTCCACCCCAACAGCGGGGTCAGGGCGGCCAACCGGACCTTGGCGGCGAGGTGTGGCTGCTCCATAGCCTGCAGCAGCCACAGCCAGTTCCGGGCACTCGACGTCACGAACACGCTGCTGCTGCCGGACACCACGGCGGGCACACCCGCTGCGGCGAGCGCCTGCTGCACGAGCTCGACCTGCGAGTGCTTGCGGACCAGCACCGCGACATCACCTGGTTGACAGAGCTTCTCGGTGCCGTCCAATCGCAGCTGCGCGCCGCTGTCGAGCAGCCGGACGATGTCTGCTGCGACGTCCTGGGCCACGGTCGCGCGAAGGGCGCCGAGCGCGGGCAGCCCGTTCGAACCCGGCGGTCCGGCCGCGGCGCGTTGCACCACCCGCAGCCGGAACGGCCGGCCCGTCGACAACCGGGACCTCTGCTGGGCCGCGTCGACAGCCCGGACCGCGATCTGCGGATGACCGAGCGAGGCGCCGCCGTAGAGGTGGTGCAGCGCGCGCAGCAGGCCGGCGTCGCTGCGCCAGTTGACGCCGAGCGTGCGGGTCTGATCGGCGGCGCGTACCGCCTCGAGATAGCTCAGCACCTCCGCGCCGCGAAAGGCGTAGACCGCCTGCTTCGGGTCGCCGATCAGCACCAGCGTGACGTGCCCATGGAAGGCACGCCGCAGGATCTCCCACTGCACCGGGTCGGTGTCCTGGAACTCGTCGACGAGCACGACGCGAAAGCGGCTACGCAGCCGCCGACTCGCCGCCTCACCGCCGACCGGGTCGGCCAGCACGTCGCGCAACAGCAGCAGCAGGTCGTCGAAGTCGCGAATGCCCAAGGTGCGCTTGCGCCGCTCGAGCTCGGCGCGGGCGGCGCGCGCGAGCCCGACCCGCTGACCCGCCGGCGTCCCCGCGTCGGCGTCCCCCGGCTCGAGCCGGGACGTCCGGTCGCCGACCGCCGCCCGCGCGACGTCGAGCGCCTGCTTCGGGCGAAGCGCCGGCGGGTCGGCCTCGCTGCTGGCGTACTTGCGCAGGTAGAGGTCGTCGACCACCTCGCGCAGCAGGTCGTCGACGGACTCGACCATCGTCACGCCTGGCTCGGAGTTGCCCGACATGCCGAGCCCGTCGAGCATCTGCTGACAGAAGCTGTGCGTCGTCGCGATGGTGGCGGCGTCGAACTCCGACGCTGCGCGAATGAGCCGCTGTCGGCGCAGCGCCACCTCAGCCTCGGTCCCGCGCGACAGGTGCCGGACCAGGTCGTCGTCGCTGGCCGCGGCCCCGAGCCCGCGCACCGTGGCGGCGAGCCGCTCGCGCACCCGCTCGCGCAACTCCTGCGTCGCTGACCGGCTGAAGGTCGCCAGCAGCAGCTCGGACAGCTCGGCAACCCCCTCGGCGACATAGCGGGTGGCAAGAGCGGCGATGGCGTACGTCTTGCCCGTCCCGGCGCTGGCCTCGAGCACGGCGGTGCCGGTCGGCAGCGGACCGTACAGATCGAAGCTCACGGCGGACCGATGCTCTCGACCGCGAGCAGCGGGGCCCAGAGCCGCCGGGCGAGCGCGCCGAAACGAGTCCGCTCCACGCCGCCGTCCGGGGCCGCGACGAGCCGCTCGAAGCTGGGTGGAGCGCCGAGCACATAGCCCAGATGACGGTCGGTGCCGTCGCCGAACATCGACGCCCAGTCCTTGCGAGCCGCCTCCAGCGACTCGGCCACCGAGCCCTTCTGGTCACGCCGGGCCGCGTAGGTGTGTGACGCCCCCGTGGCGATCGGCAACGGCTCGCGCATCCCCTCGTCGTAGAGCGCGACGAGGTCGCGCAGCACCTGCCGCGGCGACGCCGGCAGCTCGATCGTCGAGCGCCAGACCGGTCTGCTGTAGGGCCCCCGTCCGGTCGTCACCGCCCGGATCGGGCCGGGATTGCCGCTGGCGGCGACCGCGAGCAGCTTCGCCCAGGCCGGCAGGCGATGCTTCGGCGCGAGGGTGGAGTACGACGTGCTGGCGAGGACCGAGCCGCCGATGCCCGAGTAGATGTCCCCGACGGTTCCGGAGAGCAACCGCCCGCCGCCGAGGTCGACCGCGACGTCCACCGTCGCCGGCATCCCGTCGTGCACCGGCAGCGCCGCCTCGGCGAGCTGCTCGACGGCGGCCTCGAGCTCCGCGAGCAGCCGCGGCGCCAGCGGCCCGGGGGGCAGCGTGCCGCGTCGCCACTCGGCCTGGCGGAAGTCGGCGGTGCCGACACCGACCAGCCGGGCCGCGAGCATGCGATCGCCTACGTCCCACTTCTGCAGGCCGTCGAGCTCGGCGCGCAATTCGTCGGCCACCGACTCCTCACGGTCGGGCACCCGGATGCCCAGACGGCTCTTCAGGAACGCCCGGGTCGGGTGCTCGAGAAAGGCGATCAGGTCCGCCAACGCCACATCGCCGGTGCGGCCGGCAAGCGGTCCGGCCAGGAAGGCTGGCGCGGGTGTCCGGTCACGAGCTGCTGCGCGGGCGCCCTCGAGTGCGCCGGCGTCGAAGCTGAACGGCGCGTCCCCGTGGAAATTGCGCGCATCGAAGGGCTGCAGCGGGTGGCGCGTGACGATGTCCTTCCCGCCCACGGTGGCCCGCACGACATCCAGCAGCTCACCGAGCGGGACCGCCGGCGGACGGCTGGCTCCGGTGACCGGGTCGGCCCCGGTGTAGAGCAGCAGCAGGTGGTCCCCCGCCGCCATGACCGCGTCGAGCAGCAGCTGCCGGTCCTCGCTGCGCGGGTCGCGCTCCCCGAGGCACGGGTCGCGCTGCAGGACGTCGTC
>JAHWJP010000245.1 GCA_019348355.1 Actinomycetota bacterium | reverse complement strand
TGCAGCTTCCGCTGCTGGCTCAGGGCGAGGTGCGCCGCGAAAGGCGCCGGCGCGCATCCCCGCCTCCTGCTGTGCTCCGGGAGCCGCCGTCAAGGCAGCAGGCCGCTTCCGGGCTCGCCCGGCAGCACTGTGCTGACCCCGCCGGACAGCAGCCGGTAGGCGTAGTAGGTCGACGCGGCGAGGAACAGCCAGCCGACCACGAGGTCTAGCCGGCGCCACGGCACCGCGTCCGTCCCGGCCGGGAGCAGACGCGCCCCCAGCGCTGCGGTGGCCAGCAGCACGGCGGCCCGACCGGCGACGAAGGCCGCGACGGTGAGCAGCGCCAGGACCGGCGGGCCGACCAGAGCGGCCGCGGTGCCGACGCCGATCGCGATCGGTGCGCACCCCGGGCAACCGGATACCGCGAACAGCAACCCGGCGCTGAGCGCTTCGCTCGGCCGTGGCGGGAGCCTGCGGGCCTGGTCGCACAGGCTCGCGCGGCGCAGCAGCAGGCGTAGCCCGAGCGCCGCGAGCAGGACCGCGGCGAACAGGTTGAGCACCATTGCACCACGGGCCAGCAGGACCGTCACCTGGACGAACAGGTAGCCGGTGAGCGCGAGGACGCCGTCCATGCCGATCACGAATGCGACCACCGCCGGCGCGGCGCGGATCACCCCGGCCTTGCGCTGGCCGGCGCCGTCGACCTGCCCGGGCGACAGCGCCGACATGACGACAGGCACGGCGGGCAGCGCCACTGGCGACAGGCCCAGCAGCACCCCCGCGAGCAGGCCGAGCCCCGGGGCCAGCGGGCTGCCGGCACTGATGCCTTGCAGCAGGTCGGCGATCACGCCACGGCCGAGGCCGGCTCGTGCGCCCCGCTACGCCCGGTCAGCTGTCGACTGCTCGCGGCTCGAGACCTCGCAAGGCTCCGTCGCACAGCCAGGCCCCATCGTCCCGCGGACGCTGCGGACCGCGAGCCCGACCGCGACCACGAGCAGCAGCGCTCCGCCGGCGATGAGCAGCGGCTGACCCAGCAGGCCACCGGCCGCGGCCAGCAGACCGGCGCCACCGAGCAGCAGCGCGCCGCAGCACAGCACGTGCAGCACGACGAAGCCGATGAGGAGCTTTCCGCCGCTGCCCTGTCGCATCAGGAGTCCTGCCCGTCGATGCGCATGCACTCGCTCAGCGCGGCCATATTGTCCGCCGACAGCGACCGAGCCAGCAGCACCAGCTCGGCCACCCGCGGGTCCACGACGCGGTAGTGCGAGTAGCGGCCCTCCCGCCGGACCTGCACGAAGCCGCAGTCGGCCAGGCAGGCCAGGTGCGTCGACACCCGACCCTGGGCCAGCCCGACGTGCTCCACGCACTGGGTGACGGTCTTCTCCTCGTGCAGCACGAACTCCAGCAGCCGCAGGCGGGTGGGGTCGCCCAGGGCGCGGAAGAACTTCGCGATCACGGCTCGTCCCGTGGGGTCGGTCGGCAGCAGCGTCGCGGTGCGGCGCGGGTCGGTCATGGCACCTCTTCAGTCGTCGTGGACCCACGATAGCATCCGGTTATCCGGATCGGTGTGCGCTGCGGCTCGACGGGAAGCCAACCAGTGCATGCGCCGACCGCGTACTCGTAGAAGGAGAACCATGAACCGGACCGTGCTGACCGATCTCGCGCTTGCCCCCCTCGCCGGCTACGCCGGGACCAAGCTGATGGAGCCGGTGGGCGCGAAGCTCTACCAGCTCGAGAGCCAGGCCGACCGCGAGCGCGAGGACGCCGTGCGGCCCGGCGCACCGTATGCCCTGGCCGCCGACAAGACCGCCGACCTGCTGGGGTTGAACCTGTCGGACAAGAACAAGGAACGGCTGTCGTTGCTGTTCCACTACGGGCTGGCGATTCAGTGGGCACCGGTCTACGCGGTGCTGCGCCGGCGGACCACCCTGGGACCCGCGTCTGCGGGGCTGGCGACCGGGGCGGCGATGTCGCTGATCGCCGACGAGATGATGACGCCCGCCCTGGGCTTCAGCGCCCCCAACCGCGCCTACCCGCTGTCCACGCACGTCCGGGGCTTCGTCGGTCACCTCGTCTTCGGCCTCGGCGTCGCCGCGACGACCGAGCTCGGCTGGAAGCTGCTCGGGCGACGCCCGTGATCCGGTGAACGCCCGGGGACCTGCCGTCGGATCGAAGGCGGCGCTGGCTCTCGCGGCCGGAGCCGGTAGTGCGTGGGCGCTCGCCGCCCCGCCCCGCGGGTGGTGGCCGCTGCTGCCGCTCGGGGTGAGCCTGCTGACCCTCGCGCTGGCCGGACGCCGCGTGCGGTCCCGGCTCGGGCTCGGCGCGATCGCCGGTCTCGCGCTGTACGGCACGACGCTGCCGTGGCTGACCGACTTCAGCCCGCCCGGGTA
>JAHWJP010000244.1 GCA_019348355.1 Actinomycetota bacterium | reverse complement strand
CGGGGTGGTCACGGCGCGACGCCGTGCTCGCGCAGAATGTCGTTGAGGGCGAGCTTGTCGTGCTCCTGGCCGCTCTCGAGATAACGCAGCACGAGCAGGCACGGCATCCCGAAATCCCCACCTGGGAAGGACTTCACCCGACTGGAACCGACGCAGACCGCCCGCTCGGGGGCCTCGCCCCTGGTCAGCTCGTCGCCGGTCGCGGCCTCGAAGACGCGGGTGCTGGCGGTGAGGATCGAACCGGCACCGAGCTTTGCCCCGGTCCGCACCCGCGCGCCCTCGACGACCATGCTCCGCGAGCCGATGAAGGCGTCGTCCTCGACGACGACGGGAGCCGCCTGCGCCGGTTCGAGCACTCCGCCGAGGCCCACCCCGCCGGACAGGTGGACGTTGCGGCCGACCTGCGCGCAGCTGCCGACGGTCGCCCAGGTGTCGACCATGGAGCCGGCGGCGACGTACCCCCCGATGTTGGTGTAGCTCGGCATCAGCACGACGCCGGGCTCGAAGTGCGAGCCCCAACGGGCGATCGCGCCGGGCACGACGCGCACGCCGTCGAAGCGGGTCTTGAGCGGCACGCGGTCGCGGTAGCGGAACTCGCCGGCAGCGGACTCGACCATCTCGAGCACCTTGAAGGCCAGCAGGATCGCCCGCTTGGCCCGCTCGTCGACGACCACCTTGTCATCAAGAACCTGCGCGACGCGAGCCTCGCCGGCGTCGAGCTGGTCGACCGCTTCGACGACCTGCTTGCGCGCGTCCTCGTCGGCGGGCGTCAGCTCGGCCCTTCGCTCCCACAACTCGTCGATGCCGGCGTCGATCGGGCTCGCAGTCATAGGGCGCAGCCTACGGGCGGCTGCCCTGATGAAGATCTTCGGGGAGTTCACAGGGTGCTCATCCTGTGAACTCCCCGAAGATCTTGCTGGGGGGTGGCGGGCTGAGGGGCTGCCGGGCTACCGCAGCGCGGCGAGCCGCTCGGCTGCGGCGGCGACCCGCTCGTCGGTCGCCGTGAGGGCGAGGCGTACGTGCCGCCCGCCGGCTGCGCCGTAGAACTCCCCCGGAGCGACCAGCACGCCCACCTCGGCGAGCGCCGCGACCGTGTCCCAGCACGGCTCGTCGCGGGTGCACCACAGGTAGAGCCCGGCGACGGAGTGCTCGACGGAGAAGCCCGCGGCGCGCACGGCGGCCAGCAGCTGGTCGCGCCGCGCGGCGTACACCTTCCGCTGCGCCCGGACGTGCCCGTCGTCCCCGAGGGCGCCCACCATCGCCGCCTGCACCGGGCCGGGGACCAGCAGGCCCATGTGCTTGCGCGCCTCGACCAGCACGGCGACGGCGGCGGCATCCCCCGCGACGAAACCGGCTCGGTAGCCGGCGAGGTTGCTGCGCTTGGACAGCGAGTGCACGGCGAGCACGCCGTCCGCGCTGTCACCGCAGACCGACGGGTGCAGGACGCTGACCGGCTCGGCGGTCCACCCCAGCTCGAGGTAGCACTCGTCGCTCGCCACCAGGATCCCGTGCTCGCGCCCCCAGGTGACGACGGCCCGCAGCCGCTCGGCGGGCAGCACCTCCCCCGTCGGGTTCGCCGGCGAGTTCAGCCAGACCAGGCCGACCCGCGACGGGTCGTGGCCGGTCGGGTCGTCGGTGGCGACCGGGACACAGCCGGCGAGGCGGGCACCCACGTCGTACGTCGGGTAGGCCAGCGCCGGCACGAGCACCTGCGAGCCGGGCGACAGTCCCAGCAGCGAGGGCAGCAGCGCCACCGTCTCCTTGCTGCCGATGGTGGGAACCACCTGTGCAGCAGTGAGTTCCGCGCCGAACCGGCGCCGCACCCAGGAAACGAGCGCCTCCCGCAGGGCGGCCGTGCCGATGGTCAGCGGGTAGCCAGGAGCGTTCGCCGCGCTGCGCAGAGCGTCCTGCACGACGGCCGGGGTGGCGTCGACGGGCGTGCCGACCGACAGGTCGACGATGCCGCCGGGATGGGCGCGGGCCTGCTCGCCGAACGGTACGAGCCGGTCCCACGGGAAGGCGGGCAGACGCGCACGCGCCGCCCACCCGGGACGGGCGGACGGCGCGGTCGCGGTGGACAAGGAGTTCGTGAGCTCGGGCGTCAGTGGCCTTCGGTGTTCTTGCCGAGCGGCACCGCCATGATGACCGGGTGGTCGACGTCGACCGGACCGACCTTGCTGGCACCCCCGGGCGAGCCGATGGTGGTGGTCTCGGTGAAGAAGTCGACGTTCGCCCGGTAGTAGTCCTTCCACTGCTCGGGGGTGTCGTCCTCGTAGAAGATCGCCTCGACCGGGCAGACCGGCTCACACGCACCGCAGTCGACGCATTCGTCGGGGTGGATGTAGAGCGAGCGCTTGCCCTCGTAGATGCAGTCGAC
>JAHWJP010000243.1 GCA_019348355.1 Actinomycetota bacterium | reverse complement strand
GACCGCCATCCCGCGCTGGTGCGGGGCTACATCGGACCGCAGGGACTGTCAGAGCAGAAGATCCGCTACGTCGTCGACCCGCTCGTCGTCCCCGGCAGCGCCTGGGCGACCGGCGCGAACGAGCCCGGCAAGCACGCGGTGAACGTCGTGCTCGGCCGTGACTTCCTGCCCGAGGGTGTCGTGCCCGCCGCCGAGGTGCGGCCAGGTGACCCGTGTGGGCGTTGTGGCGCGCCGCTCGAGATCGGCCGCGGCATCGAGATCGGCCACATCTTCCAGCTCGGCAGGAAGTACGCCGACGCCTTCGGCCTCGACGTGCTCGGCCCGCTCGGCAAGCCGGTACGGGTGACGATGGGCTCGTACGGCATCGGCGTCTCGCGCGCCGTCGCCGCGATCGCCGAGCAGTCCTTCGACGACAAGGGGCTGGTCTGGCCGCGGGCGGTGGCGCCGGCCGACGTGCACGTCGTCGGCGTCGGCAAGGGCGACCACCGACCGGTCGCCGAGCGGCTCGCCGCCGAGCTCGAAGCCGCCGGTCTCGTGGTGCTGCTGGACGACCGCAAGGTCTCGCCGGGCGTGGCGTTCAAGGACGCCGAGCTGCTCGGCGTCGCGACCACGCTGGTCATCGGCCGCAGCCTCGAGGACGGCGAGGTGGAGATCCGCGACCGCGGCTCGGGGGGGTCGCGCAACGTTCCGCTGTCCGAGGCGGTCCGAGCGGTGCTGGCCGAGGTCGGCGGTTAGGTGTTCCTCCTCTCGCAGCTGGCCGGCGTCGCGTTGCTCCTGCTGGTCGCCCTCGATGCGTTCCAGACGGTGCTGTTGCCGTCGGCCCGCGGCGTGCTCAACCACACGTGGGTGCGCCTGCTGTGGAGCGGGGCGCGCAGCCTGCCGACCGGGCTCGGCCGGCGGGCGCGGTCCTCGGTCGGCCCGCTGAGCATCGTCGCCACCGTCGCCTCCTGGGTGGCCCTGCTCTGGGTCGGCTACGCGCTGATCTACCTGCCCGACGTCGGCACGCTCGGCTACTCCTCCGACGTCCGCTTCGAAGGCTCGAACTGGGTGGCTGCGCTCTATCTCAGCGGCACCGTCCTCACCACCCTCGGGCTCGGTGACGTCGCCGCGCAGAGCGACGGGCTGCGACTTCTCGTCGTACTCGAATCCGCCGGTGGTCTCGGCATCTTCACCGCCGCACTCGGCTACCTGCCCGCGATCTACACCGTGGTCTCGGAACTGCGGACCTCCGCCGAAGCGGTCTCCGACCTGCGGGCCACGACGCCGGAGCGGGCTGCCGCCCTGCTGCAGGACGACCCCGGGACGGTGATCGAGGCGGTTCGCCGTGACGTCCTCGCCACCCGCCAGCACCTGCTCCGCTTCCCGGTCCTGCACTCCTTCCACCCGCCGGCCGAGCAGTCGGTGCTCGGGGTCGTCGAGGGGGCCACGATGCTGTGGGCCGTCGCTCGGTTCGGCACGTCGGGCGAGCGCCACCCCGGGGTGCAGCGCGCCGCCGAGGCCCTGGAGCTCGGCCTGCACCGGCTGGTCGACGACTGCGAGCGGCACGCCGGGCGGATCGACGTCGAGGACGGCCGGGCGGCAGCGAGGGAGCAGGTCGAGCAGGTGCGCCGCGCCGTGGGCCAGCACGACTCCGACCGCGTCGGCCGGCACGACCCCGGCGATCGGGCGCTCGACGACCTGGCGCGGACCAACGCGGTGCTGCGGGCCTATGCCGCCAAGCACGACTACGACTTCCCGGCCTGAGACTGGGAGGCGAACCAGGTGGCGGGCAGAGGGACCCCGGCGACGCAGCGGCTGGAGCGGGACGGTGTCGCTCACGTGCTGCACGCCTACGAACCAGGGGCCGGGTCCTACGGCGCCGCCGGAGCCGCTGCCCTGCAGGTCGAGCCCGAACGGATGTTCAAGACGTTGCTCGTCGACCTCGACGGCCGGCTCGCGTGCGCCGTCGTGCCGGTGTCGGGCTCGCTCGACCTCAAGGCCCTCGCCGCTGTGCTCGGCGGCAAGCGGGCGGCGATGGCCGAGCCGGCGGCGGCCGAGCGGTCGAGCGGTTATGTCGTCGGCGGCATCAGCCCTCTCGGCCAGCGCACCCTGCTGCCCACCGCCGTGGACGAGACGGCCGAGCTGTTCGACACCGTGCTGGTCAGCGCCGGACGGCGCGGGCTGTCGGTCGAGCTCGCCCCAACCGATCTTGTACGACTGACCGGCGCGGTCGTCGGGCGCATCGCCCGGTGAGCGCAGAGCCGAGGGGGGCGAGCCGAACGGCCCCTGGTGAGAAAACCTCCAGGGGCCGCTCTGCCCGTCTGGACTAGGTCTTCTTGATCTTCTGCTTCACTTCGTTGACGATCGTGTCGCTCATGGTGTGCACCGCGTGCTTCTTAGC
>JAHWJP010000124.1 GCA_019348355.1 Actinomycetota bacterium | reverse complement strand
CACGTTGCCGACCTCGCCGGGCATCGCCGATCCCGGGTAGTGCCCCGGGCCCTTCGTCTGTGGAGGTGTTGCCCAGCTCTGCCGCAGATCGTCGCGGAGCTCCGACTGCGCTCGCGCTGCCTGCAGCCCGGTGCCGTACAGGGAGTACACCCCGAACAGCAGGACCACGACACCCAGGGTCATCAGCAGCTGCCCCATCCCGCGCAGCGCCGTTCTCACCGCAATCCCTGTGCGACCGGACGAAGCTGAAGGCGCCGGAAGGCACGAGCGGTTGCAGCCGGAGCACAGTCACGCTGGCGCACGCCGAGGTCGCACATGGACGCACCGGCTCCTGCCGTCGCGGAACGTTCTCCTACTCAGCCTAGTTGACGAGGTTCACGCCCGCTGAGTTCCGGAGGCATAGTGGACCCAGTCCTGTGTGCTGCCCTTCGACCAACACCACGTGATCACCCAGTTCCTCGGCATCGGTCTGATGATCGGGGCCCTCACCCAGTGGCGCTGAACCTGAGCAGGCACGGGCGTTCGCCCGGAGCAGTGCAACGGTAGGGAGGCGAGTGTGGTCGCATTCGCCATCTCGGTTGCCGGAGCCATTGCGCAGATCGTCCTGGGCTTCTACGGCTTCTGGCTCATCTGGCGCGTCCTGCTGCCCTACCTCCCCGGACCGGACAACAGTGGCGAGCGCGTCGCTCCGTTCGTCGGCTACTTCACCGACCCGTTCATCAACCCGGTCGCCAGACGACTGCACCTGCCCGCACGGGCCGTCGCCGGGCTGTCGGTCGTCATCGTCGCCGCTGCCTCTGTGCTCGTGCGACGGGCAACCTCAATCTGAGCCCATGAGCGCCGTGACGCCTGCGCTGGCGTCGCGCGCAACCAGCCGAAGAAGCGGCACGGTGCTTCACCGATTCGGGTCGCAGCATTGGGCGCCCGCTGCGTGCGCCAGCGCAAGCTTTCGGGTGCGCACAGGTCGAAGGGTACGGGCCACGATGGAGACGCTTCTTCGCACCCGTTGCCCGCCTCTGTCGCACGCCGACGCTAGGAGAGTCTGATGAACCAGTCCCTGCAGCTCGCGCTGCTCGGTGCCGCCGCCGGCGCGGCCGGAACCACCGCGCTCAACGCCGTGTCCTACGTCGACATGGCGCTCCGCGGCCGACCCACCAGCAGCACGCCTGAGAAGACGGTCGAAGCGCTGGCGGACAAGACCGGGATCCCCGTCCCCGGCGACGAGGACGCGGAGCAGAACCGGGTGTCCGGCCTCGGGCCGCTCACCGGGCTGATCGCCGGCGTCGGGATCGGCGGACTGCTCGGCCTGGCCAGGTCCGCAGGGTGGCGTCCCGGACTCGCCACCAGCACCGCCGCCGCGACTGTCGGCGCGCTCGTCGGGACGAACGGACCGATGACGCTGCTCGGCGTGACCGATCCGCGCACCTGGCCGGCGAAGTCCTGGGTCGTCGACATCGTCCCTCACTTCGCCTACGGGGCGGTCACGGCGGCCGTCCTGGAGCGCCTGGACCACTGATCGCAGTCTGCACGACGACCGCGGTACAGGCGCGCGTCGTATCCCTGGTGCTCCGGGCGCCTCGGGTCGACGGCCGCGCCCCACCCCGCCGCCGGGCTTAGCGCGGCTGTTCGCGCGGCCTTCCGGCACACTGCGCCAGCCGCGTCTTGCTGAGCCCCCACCCCGCCGGGAAAGACCGGCGCCTGGCTGGTCCAACGAGGCGTCATATGTCTTGCCCGCTCGTCTTGCGAGGAGCCGAGCGAGGAGCCGAGCAAGTTGATGGTCAGGTGACCGGACCGTCCGCTGCGCGTCCGGCCCGCTCCCCCGCCCAGGGCCCACCGAACAGATCCGGGCCGGCAGCAGTCCGCATGCCAGCGAGACGCAGCGGGCAAGGGCGCAGGCCGCGGCCACGGCGGCCAGCGAGATGCTGCACGCCGCAAGCTCCCTGGTCGAGAGAAAGCGCCGCGGCCCACTACGCGCCGCTGGCGACTCCTACGACCGAGCAGCCCGGGACCTACACCGCCGCATCGCGCCCACGACGGCCCGCAGTCGAACGACCCGCCGCGCGTCTGACGCCCTGCTCAGCGCCCGGATCGTCAAGCGAGCCGAGACCCGCCAGCTGCTCGCGCTGCTCTCAGAGCTGACGGCGCTATGCGAGACGGTGGCGCTCCTACGCGAGACGCAAGGACGGGCCCCGCAGGCGCGGGCTGCGCGGCAGGCGGCCGAGCATCTCGCCGACGAGCACGGCCGCCGCATGACCGCGGCATCCGCTGCCGTCGCAGTGGCCGCCTCGACGAGGGCGAGCTGGTCGCCGGCCGTGGGGGTACCGACGCCGCGGTACGTCCCGACCAGCGCCCAGACCCGGCGGCCCTCAACCTCCCGGTGACGTGATGGGAGCGAGGTCGTTCCACCGCCTCCACCCGCTGGCCTACCTCGTCGTCAGTGCGGTCGACGATGCCGCCCCGCGGCACCGGGCGCTGAGCGGGCCAGTGGAGGGCCGACTCCCGCGGGCAAGGGTGAGAAACCTTGCTCGTGGAGGAAGAGCCTCGCTGGGAAAGGGTCGTTAGGCTTCGAGTGGGGAATGGGCATGATCCGCTTCGTGCCCGACGGGTGCGCCGGCAAGGGCGTGCATGAGAAAGGCCGAATCCGCAGCGGGTGGGCGTTTGAGCCAGCCGACCCAGCTGCCAGCGGTTGAGGGCACGCGTGCACAGCCCGGGTGCGCCTCCTGTGCACAATGCCCGGCCGCCCACAGATGCGGCGTGACCGCTGGCGCGGTCGCTACCGGGGCGGGTTCCTGGCAGGCCCCCAGGAGAGGAGCAGGCTGATGGCTGGTCGTCGCAGGTTCGGGCGAGTCCGCAAGCTGCCGTCCGGACGCTGGCAAGCCCGCTACAGCACCCCGGACGGACGGGAGCATCCCGCGCCACCACCGACCGCGACGCCGCCAGCGCCGTTGCGTTGTCCCGGCTCGCCAGCGGCACCGTCGAGCCGAATGAGACCGCAGGCCAGAGCCGTCCGCCACTGCGTGCACGTGGGCGGGCACGTTCGCGTGCTACGGGCACGTAGCGGGCACGCGGAGATCATCCGGCTCTTCGGGGTTCTGCGCAGGAAGGCCGCATAGGGCCTCTGACCTGCGAGGATGTGGTGGAGCGGGCGACGGGAATCGAACCCGCGTTCTCAGCTTGGGAAGCTGATGTTCTGCCGCTGAACTACGCCCGCAGGGTGCCGTTCGGATGGTACTCGTCGCTCGCCGGCGGACACATCCGCACACATCGTGATCACCAAATCCGCCCGTTGAGCGCAGGCAACCGCCCGGATGTGGCGTTCGGGATCACGATGTGCGCAAAGCGGTACGCGTTGCGGCGCGGAACCCCAGCGGCCCAGCCGGCATGTCGGTGGCCTCAGGCAGGCGACCGGGGCGGCTCGTGACCGCCCGGTCCCTGGCCCTCGCTCGCGCCGCCCGGAGCGTCCCCGGCCGTGCTCGGCGGCGCCTCGGTGGTGACGTCCGGGCCGTGGCCCGCTGCCGTGCGCTCAGGCGCCTGGTCGCCCGCGGGCGCCGGGCTCGGCTCGGCCGCGGTCGGTGAGGCGCCCTCTACCGTGACGCCGGAGCTGGCCGGGTCGGCAGTCTTCTCGACCGGGGCGATGCCGCCGGACTGGGCGAGCTGGCCGAAGTCGGCCTGCGCGGTCTGCTCCGGCGTCGCACCGACCGGCTTGGGCGCCTCGACGGTGGCGTCCGGGGGAACGGCACTGCCGCCCGCAGCCACGAGCGAGCGGGCGAGGATCTGCGACACGTCGAGGACCTGTACGCCGTCCTTCGCGTCGCCGGACTGCTGTTTGGCGGTCACCGCGTCGGACAGCATGACCATGCAGAACGGGCAGGCGGTCGAGACGATGTCGGGGTCGAGCGCGAGCGCCTCGTCGGTGCGCTCGACGTTGATCGACTTCCCGATCTTCTCCTCCATCCACATCCGCGCGCCGCCAGCGCCGCAGCAGAACCCGCGCTCCTTGCAGCGCGGCATCTCCTGTGAGGACAACCCGGAGATCGCGGCGAGGATCTCGCGCGGCGGCGTGTAGACCTTGTTGTGACGGCCCAGGTAGCAGGGGTCGTGGTAGGTCACCTTCTCGTCGACCGGCGAGACGGGTACGAGGTGGCCCTCAGCGATCAGCGAGCCGAGCAGCTGGGTGTGGTGCACGACGTCGTAGTGCCCGCCGAGCTGGGGGTACTCGTTGGCGATCGTGTTGAAGCAGTGCGGGCAGGTGGCGACGATCTTGACGTGCCGATCCGCCCCGGCTCCGACCTCGTTGAGCGTCTCGACGTTCTGCTGCGCCAGCATCTGGAAGACGAACTCGTTGCCCAGGCGCCGGGCCGGGTCGCCGGTGCAGCTCTCCCCGCGGCCGAGCACCGCGAACTCCACGCCCGCGGTGTGCAGCAGCTCGGCCACGGCGCGGGTCACCTTCTTGCTCCGGTCCTCGAGCGCACCGGCGCAGCCGACCCAGAACAGGTACTCGACCTCGGCGGGGATCTGGCCGTCGACGATCCGTACCTCGAACGACAGCCCCTCGGTCCAGTCCTCCCGCGCCTTGTTGTTCAGGCCCCACGGATTGCCGGTGTTCTCCAGGTTGCGCAGCATCACCCCCGCCTCGCTCGGGAACGCCGACTCGATGAGGACCTGATAGCGGCGCATGTCGAGGATGTGGTCGACGTGCTCGATGTCAACGGGGCACTGCTCGACGCAGGCGCCACAGGTCGTACAGCTCCACAGCACGTCGGGGTCGATGACGCCGCCCTGCGCGGCGGTGCCGACCAGCGGGCGCACCGCCTGGTCGTGGCTCGTGCCGACCACCCGCTCGTAGCCGGACTCGGGGACCGCGTGGTGCTTGCCGTCGGTACCTGCGTCGTGGAAGTTCGGCACGTGCTCCTCGGGTGCCGTCTGAGAGCCGAGGATGTACGGGGCCTTCGCGAACAGGTGATCCCGCAGGTTCATGATCAGCAGCTTGGGCGACAGCGGCTTGCCGGTGTTCCACGCGGGGCACTGCGACTGGCACCGGCCGCACTCGGTGCAGGTGGCCATGTCGAGCATCGCCGTCCAGCGGAAGTCCTCGACCTTGCCGACGCCGAAGGTGTCCTCGTCGGGATCTGCCTCCTCGAGATCGAGCAGCTTGCCTTTGCTCATCATCGGCAGCAGGCCGCCGAGCGCGACGCCGCCCGGCTCGGGATTGCGCTTGGTGAGCACGTTGACCGGCGCCAGGAAGATGTGCAGGTGCTTTGAGTAGGTCACCATCACGAGGAAGCCGAACACCACGGCGATCTGACCGATCACCATCACGTCCTCGAGGCGCTCGTTGGCCGTCTCGCCGAGCGGCTCGAGAATTGCGGCGAGCAGGTTGGAGAAGAAGATGGCGCCCCGGTCGTCCTGCCACGGTGAGACGCCGGTGTTGAGTTGCGCGGCGCGGATCCCGAACATCGTGAAGATGACCAGGAAGATCAATCCGAGTACTACCCAGGCAGCCCCCGTGTGCGAGCCGTAGAAGCGGGAGTCCCGCCCCACGACCTCGGGCTGGGAGCGCAGCCGGATGATCGCGAACGCGAGCAGGCCGAGCAGGACGGCGACGCCGAAGAAGTCCTCGAGGAAGCCCAGGACCGGGCTCCGGCCGATCAGCGGGATGTGGAAGTCCACGTCGAACAGCGCGCCGACCGCTTCGACAATCGTGAAGGTGAGAATGAGAAAGCCCCAGAACACGAAGAAGTGCGCGAGCCCCGGCACGCTCCACTTCAGCAGCCGGGACTGGCCGGCGACCTCGCGGATCTGCCCGAGCAGTCGGCGGGGCGCGTCGTCGAGCCGGCCAGGTGAGGGCTGGCCGGCGGCGATCATGCGGTAGAGGAAGGCCACCCGTCGGCCGGCGACGGCCAGGGCCACGACGGCGATCGCAAGGCCCGCAACCAGGCGCACAAGCATGTGCGTTTCCACACGTCCTCCAGATCCCGAGCAGGCGTCGCGCAGCAGGTACGCAGGCTGCTGCAGTCAGCCTACGGCCCGCCCATCTGCTGGTTACCGGCTGGTAACTGGGCGCTCGGCCAGCCCCGCGGGGGGCGGGTAGATCTTGGTGCCAGGCTTTGCGCCGGCTGGGCGGTGGTGGCACCGAGAACGGTCGGTGGGGCAGGGCTGGTCAGACGGCGAGGTCGAGGACGCGCACCGCGGCCTGCACGATGAGCACCGTGAGCGGACCGGCGAGCAGCAGACACAGCAGCACTGCCAGCGCCCGCATCCGCCAGTTGGGCCCGCCACGGCGGTCGCGCATCGCAGCCAGCACCTACCTAGCGTGACACGGGTGCGGGACTAGCAGATCTGTTGAGCCGGGAACACTCAGGTCGACTTGACGCTTGACCAGTGAGTAACCACCATGAGTGGCGAGCACTCAATACCAGCGATCGAAAGGTTCTCTTCATGGCACGTGCAGTCGGCATCGACCTCGGCACCACCAACTCCTGCGTCGCCGTCCTCGAGGGCGGCGAACCTGCGGTCATCGCCAACGCCGAGGGCTCGCGGACGACGCCGTCGATCGTGGCGTTCGCGAAGAACGGCGAGGTCCTGGTCGGCGAGGTCGCCAAGCGTCAGGCCGTCACCAACGTCGGGCGGACGATCCGGTCGGTCAAGCGCCACATGGGCACCGACTGGAGTCAGAGCCTGGACGGCAAGGACTTCACCGCCCAGCAGATCAGCGCCTTCATCCTGCAGAAGCTCAAGCGGGACGCAGAGAGCTACCTCGGCGAGCCGGTCACCGACGCGGTGATCACCGTTCCGGCGTACTTCTCCGACCACGAGCGGCAGGCGACCAAGGAGGCGGGCGAGATCGCCGGCCTCAATGTCCTGCGCATCGTCAACGAGCCGACGGCGGCGGCGCTGGCGTACGGCCTGGACAAGGGTGAGAAGGAGCAGACGATCCTGGTGTTCGACCTCGGCGGTGGCACCTTCGACGTGTCGCTGCTCGAGATCGGCGACGGCGTCATCGAGGTCAAGGCGACCTCCGGCGACAACAAGCTCGGCGGTGACGACTGGGACCAGCGCGTCGTCGAGCACCTGGTCAAGCAGTTCCAGCTGTCCAACAACGGCATCGACCTGTCCGGCGACAAGATGGCGATGCAGCGGCTGCGCGAGGCAGCCGAGAAGGCCAAGATCGAGCTGTCGGCGTCGCAGTCGACCGGGATCAACCTGCCCTACATCACGGCGAGCCCCGAAGGGCCGCTGCACCTGGATGTCACGCTGACCCGTGCGGAGTTCCAGCGGATGACGCAGGACCTGCTCGACCGCTGCAAGAACCCGTTCCAGCAGGCGATCAAGGACGCCGGCGTCGCGCTGTCCGCGATCGACCACGTCGTGCTCGTCGGTGGCTCGACCCGCATGCCGGCCGTCTCCGACCTGGTGCGCGAGCTGACGGCGAAGGAGCCCAACAAGGGCGTCAACCCCGACGAGGTCGTCGCGGTCGGCGCAGCGCTGCAGGCCGGCGTGCTCAAGGGCGAGGTCAAGGACGTCCTGCTGCTCGACGTCACCCCGCTGTCGCTCGGCATCGAGACCAAGGGCGGGATCATGACCAAGCTCATCGAGCGCAACACCACGATCCCGACCAAGCGCTCCGAGGTCTTCACCACGGCGGATGACAACCAGCCGTCGGTGCAGATCCAGGTCTTCCAGGGCGAGCGCGAGATGGCGCAGTACAACAAGAAGCTCGGCATGTTCGAGCTGACCGGCCTGCCGCCCGCACCCCGCGGTGTCCCGCAGATCGAGGTCACCTTCGACATCGACGCGAACGGCA
>JAHWJP010000123.1 GCA_019348355.1 Actinomycetota bacterium | reverse complement strand
CCGGCAGCTCGCTGTCCGAGCCGTCCAGGTGCAGCAGCACCAGCCGGCGCGGCGGGCGGCCCAGGTTGTAGACCCGCGCGACGGTCTCCTGCCCCCGGTAGCAGCCCTTGTCCAGGTGCACCGCGCCGCCGAGCCAGCCGACCTCGTGCGGGATGGTGCGGTGGTCGGTGTCAAGGCCCAGCCGGGGCCGGCGGGCGGCGACGCGCAGCGCCTCGTACGCCCCGACCCCCGCCAGCCCCCCGGCCAGCTCCGCCAGCGACTCCCGCGGCTCGAAGCGGTCGGCGCCGGCCGCGTGCACCACCGCGTACAACGCTGTGACGTCAGAGATCTCGACCCGCAGCATGAAGCGCATCCGCTCCAGGAACTCGATCAGCGCCGGCAGCGTCCCGGGCTCGACGTGCGCCAGCACCTGCTCGCCGTCGTCGACGAGGGTGAGGTGGTGCTCGACGTGACCCTGCGGTGAGAGCACCAGCGCCTGCGTCCACTCACCGGGCGGCAGCGCCGCCACGTGCTGGCTGACCAGGCTGTGCAGCCAGCTGAGCCGGTCCGGGCCGGCGACGCGAAGGACCGGCCGGTGCGACAGGTCCACCGAGGCGAGACCCCCCGCGAGCGCCCGCTGCTCGGCGTAGGGGTCGCCGTAGTGGGCCGCGACACCGGTGTCCGGCGGGTCGGCGGGGACGGCTCCCGGGCGGGTCAGCAACGGGCTGCTCATGACTGACCGCACGCCCGGCACAGACCGAACACCGCGAAATGCCCGACGTCCACCGTGAACCCGAGGGTCGCGGCGAGCTCGCGGACCACCGGGTCGACGACTGACGGCGGCGCCTCCTCGATCCCCCCGCAGTCGCGGCAGACGAGGTGCACGTGCTTGTCGTCGGTCGGCACGGAGTACATCGGGGCGCCGTGGCCGAAGTGGGTGTGGTCGACCAGGCCGAGCTCCTCGAGCAGCTCGAGCGTCCGGTAGACGGTGCTGATGTTGATGCCCGAGGCCGTACGGCGCACCGCCGTCACGATCTCCTCGGGCGTCGCGTGGCCGAGCTCGCCCACCGCCTCCAGCACGAGCTGGCGCTGCGGGGTGAGCCGGTAGCCGCGGGCGCGCAGCTGCGCCTGCCACTCTGCGCCGAGAGCTCCGCCCGGCACGCTGCGTCCCATGAGGCGGACACTAGCCTTTTGATCGTGACCCGACCGGTGCTGGCCCTGCTGGCAGGCGGGCCCCGGCTGGTCGACCCGGCCGACCCGATCCTGCGGGCCGACGACCTCGGCGTCGCCCGGGGCGAGGCGGTGTTCGAGACGGTGCGCATTGCCGCCGGCCGGCCGGCCTTCCTCGACCTGCACCTCGAGCGGCTGAGCCGCTCGGCGGCCCGCCTCGCCATCGCGCTACCGGCCGGCTGGGCGGAGCTCGCCTCCGTCGCGACCGACGCCTTCGGCGCCGACGACGGGGTCCTGCGCCTGACCTGCACGAAGGGCCCGCCGGACGGCGACCCGGTCGGCTTCGCCCTGGTCACCCCGGTGCCGGCCGCGACGCTGCACGCCCGGGAGCACGGCGTGGCCGCCGTGACGCTCACCCTCGGCGTCCCCGCCGCGGTGCGCTCCACGGCGCCCTGGCTGCTCGGCGGGGTGAAGTCCACCTCGTACGCCGTGAACATGGCCAGCCTGCGGGCCGCCGAACAGCTGGGGGCGCAGGACGCGATCTGGATCAGCAGCGACGGGATCGTGCTGGAGGGCCCGACGGCCACCGTGGGCTGGGTGAGCGGTGGACGGCTGGTCACACCACCGGCCGAGCGCGTCGGGACGCTGGCCGGCACCACAGCGCACATCGCGTTCGCGCGCTCACCCGTGCCGGTGGACACGCGGCTCGGCACGCTCGAGGAGCTCCGCGCCGCCGCCGAGGTGTTCCTGCTCTCGAGCGTACGAGGGGTGGTGCCGGTCCGCCAGCTCGACGGCCGCGAGTTGGGGTTCGGTCAGGTCACGCGGGAACTGGCCGGCGCGTTCGAACGCGCCGTCCTGGGGGGCTGACCCCCCGGCCGTTATTCGGCGATGAACCGATAGATCATCACGCCTGCCCCGGCGATCAGCAGCAGGACGAAGATGAAGCCCCAGAGGGCCTCCGTCAGGCCACTGACGAAAGCGACAGCGAGGGCAAGGGCGACGAGGACGATTGCGGCAGCCATGCGGAGATCGTCGCGCCGGTACGTCCGGTAAAGTTCCGATTATGGTCACAGATCGATAACGATTGGTGACTCAGCCCGCCTGGCGACTGGAAATGCGCCTGGAGATGACCCTCGTGCGGGTGGCAGCGGCCCGGGGCAGCGCGCCAGGCGGTCCGTGTCCGTGCAGCCGCACTGACTGCGCGTCACCTGTTCGACACCCAAAGTTTGCCCGAACACTCCCGCGAGCGTCACCGTCCGAGCAGCAGTGTCCGACTCCGACCGCTATGACCTGCTCCCCCTCACGCACTGGAGTCGTCCCTTGTCTTCGTTGTCCTCCCCGGTCTCCCGCCGATCGTTCCTCGTCGGCGGGCTCGCCGCTGCTGCTGCCGCCTCCCTGCCCGGCGGTGTCGCCACCGCTGCGCCGTCCCCCCGGTCCGGTCGCCTGATCGATCCCTTCCAGCTGGGGGTGGCCTCCGGCGACCCGTCCCCGGACGGCATGGTGCTCTGGACCCGGCTCGCCCCCCGGCCGCTGGCCGAGGACGGACTCGGCGGGACGCCGCAGCGGGTCATCCCGGTGCAGTGGCAGGTGTCGGCTGACGAGGGCTTCCGTCGGGTCGTGCGGCGCGGCACGGAGCAGACCCGCCCGGAGTCCGCACACAGCCTGCACGTCGAGCTGGCCGGCCTCGAGCCCGGCCGCGAGTACTTCTACCGCTTCCGTGCGCAGGGCAATCTCTCGCCGGTCGGCCGTACCCGCACCGCGCCGGCGGTGACCAGCCGGCCGGACTCGCTGCACATGGCGTTCGCGTCCTGCTCGCAGTACGAGCACGGCTTCTTCACCGCCTACCGCCGGCTGGCGGAGGAGGAGCCGGAGCTGGTGCTGTTCCTCGGCGACTACTTCTACGAGTACGAGAAGCAGGTCTACAAGATCGCCGCCGGCAACGTCCGCGACCACGCCGGACCCGAGACGGTGACGCTCGCGAACTACCGCCAGCGGCACGCGCAGTACAAGTCCGACCTCGACCTGCAGGCCGCGCACGCCGTCGCGCCGTGGGTCGTCGTCTGGGACGACCACGAGGTCGACAACAACTGGGCCGACGAGATCCCCGAGAAGCCCGAGATCCCGCAGCCGAACTTCCTGCAGCGACGCGCGGACGCCTTCCGGGCCTACTACGAGAACATGCCGCTGCGCCGTACGTCGGTGCCGCAGGGCATCGACCTGCAGCTCTACCGCCGCATCCAGTGGGGACAGCTGGCGAACTTCCACATGCTCGACACCCGGCAGTACCGCAGCGACCAGGCGTGCGGTGACGGCGCGAAGTCCGGCTGCGCCGAGCGGCTCGACCCGACGCGCACGATCACCGGCACCGAGCAGGAGCGGTGGCTGCTCGACGGCCTCGGCGCCTCCTCGACGACGTGGGACGTGCTGGGCCAGCAGGTGTTCTTCGCTCAGCGGGACTTCGCCGCCGGACCCGAGGTGCGGGTGAGCATGGACGGCTGGGACGGCTACAAGGCCTCCCGCGACCGGGTCCTCGCCGGCATCGCGGCCCGCGATGTCCGCAACCCGGTGGTGCTGACCGGCGACGTGCACCGGCACTACGCCAACGACCTCAAGGCCGACTTCGACGACCCGAGCTCGAAGACGGTCGGCGTCGAACTGGTGACCTCCTCGATCACCAGCAACGGCGACGGCTCGGACCAGACTCCCGCCACTGACACCCAGCTGGCGGAAAACCCGCACATCCGCTTCGCCAACACCCAGCGCGGCTACGTCAGCACCCGCTTCGCCGCCGACCAGATGCGGGCCGACTTTCAGGTGCTGCCGTTCGTCACCCGGCCCGGCGCTCCGGTGTCGACGCGGGCGAGCTTCGTCGTGGCGGACGGCTCGCCGGGGCTGGTCCCGGTCTGAACTCACTCCCAGTCGGCCTCCTGCTGTTCACTGAGCACCCGCGCGGTGTTGATCTGCTGCAGCGGAACACTGTGAAAGCTCCCGTCCTGCAGGCAGTCCGCGTACAGCACGAAGTCCTCGAACTCTATGGGACAGAGGACGTGCCCAGGTCCGCTGGCGTCATCGAGGACGACGCACCATTCCTGCTCGACGGCCAGCTCGAGCAGCGTGGCCACGCTGGCGTCGCCGCTGGCGGTCCACGTGGGCCGCTCGGGCTCGGCGTCATGGTCGCTCTCGTAGTACAGGGTGTCGGCCATCCGCTCGATCTCGCCGTGGACCGGGCCTTGGGCGCCCGCCGGCTCGCCCTCATCGGGTCGGTCGGCAAGGACCGCGGCCAGCACCCGGTCGACCGGTCCGAAGCAGCGGCCGGTGCCCGGACGTCGCTGGCGCAGTCGGCTGAGCTCGGGGACCAGCACGGCCCGGTTGGCGGGGGGTCTGCGGACGGCCAGCAGTCCGTCGGCCCCTTCGGCGGCGGCGAGCCAGCCCGCCGGCCGAAGCTCCTCGACCAACTGTTCCGTGCCGCACGGGCTGACGAGCACGGTCGGCGCGAGCTGCCGCAGGCCGAGCCGGCGAGCTACGGGGCTGCGCATGATCTCGGCCAGCAGCGCCACGTCATCGCTGCGCAGATAGCCGCCGGCCGCGCCGGCCCGCACCGAACCGTAGCGGCGGCCCAGGTCGCCGACCAGGTAGCGCAGGGCCTGCGGCACGCCCCGGGTCGCGTGGCCGTCGAGGAAGGACACGATGTCCTCGGCGCTGCGCCCGGCGTCGAAGCCGCGACGCAGCGAGGTGTCGCTGAAGCGGTAGACGCTGGCCGAGCCGGCGGACTCCAGCACGGCCAGCAGCTCCAGCTCGGCCCGCATCGCGCCGGCCGGTTCACCGGCCACCATCGCGGTCAGGTCAGCCTGCAGGACGAAGGAGTCCGAAACCGGTGGCGTGAACCGGCCCAGATCCTGGACCGCCTCGGCCAGCTTTCCGCTCGTGGCGAGCCGACCCGCGGTGCTGATCGCTCCGGCTGAGGCCAGACCGAGCAGCTCCGCCTCCTGCAGCACCCAGCCGGTGTATCCCTGCGCAATCCGGGCCTCGGACGTCCACAGCCGCGGCGCGTCCCACTGCAACGCCACCGCAAGGGCGGCCGGGTCCACGCCGCACCCGGGCGCGTCCCGCAGCGCAGCAAGGACCTGCCTCCGGCGTTCCCGGGCCAGTGGCTCAGCCTGGCGGACCTGAAGCGCCGGGACCGGTCGCCCTCTGCTGTCGGGCGCTCCCGCCTCGAACAGCTGGGCGTCCCACGCCAGCCAACCGGCGACGAGGTGGCCCCAGCGGCCGGCCAAGCCCTGCGCCTGCCAGGCGTCGAAGGCGGGGAGCGGCATCGCGGTGTCGGGCACGGACAGGCCCAGCAGACCGCTGGCGGAGGCGAGCTCGAGCAGGCGCGCGGTGGTCGGCTCGTCCCGGCCGACGAGCTTGGCCAGTCGCCGGAGCTCACGCACGCCGACGCCGCCGGTCTTGAGCAGCGGCAACGGCGTCCGCTCGGCGTCTTCCAGCAGCGCGGTCAGGTCACGCACGAGCCGCAGGCCACGGTCCGCGGAGAGGCTGTCGACCGCAGTCATCTCCACCGGTGCCGGCCGAAGCCCGGGTCGCCGGGAGATCACCTTGGGGAACACCCGTCCGCCGCGCAACGCCACTGCCACCTCGCGCGGCATGACCGCGGCGTCCCAGGCGGTCATCGCCAGCAGACCGCGCTGCAGCAGCCAACCGTGCGGGGTGCGGTCCGACGCCCCGTAGAGCCCGGCGCGCACCGCCACAGCCGGTGGCCCGACCGCAGCTTTGCGGGCCAGCTCCGAGGTGCCGGGCGGTCCAGCGGCGACCAGGTCGGCCACCCGCGACGGGCTGCTGAGCGCTTCGGTCAGGGCGGCCACCAGCGCCACCTTGCCCTTGGGCGCCGGCACCTCGATCCAGTGGGCGATCACCTCCAGGTTGCGGATCGTCTGGCGCCCGAACAGCGTCGCCAGCGGCGGCCCGAGACCGGCCGGAAAGCTGATCGTGCGCAGCGACCGCACCAGCCGGAGCCTGTCCTGGTCGCGGACGACCGTGTTCTGCTCGGCCAGCTGCACGAGCGCTGCCTCGAGGTCTGCTGCCGGAACGTCACCACCGAACAGCTCCTGGAGGTCAGCCACTGTCGTGTCATCAGGCAGCAGGCACAGTGCGTCGACGACCTGGCGACTGAAGGCGTCCAGGCTCTCGAAGGAGGTGAGCAGCGGCCGGCTGAGCAGGTTCTGGTAGCTCACGGGTGCCCCCTCAGCCCGCTGCGCCGCGGCCGCAGCACTTCTCGTCGGCCAGCGCGTCTGCCGCCGGAGAGCGGCCCCGCTGGGCGGCCGGCCGTTGCGCCGACCTCGTCGTGGCAGGAAGTGTGCCCGTCGCCATGCCCGGACGGTACGACAGGTCGCTCGCCAGTCCCTCGAGCTCGACGGCGTGTCGGACAGCCATGTGCCGCCAACGAGAAAGTGTGGCCCGGGCGCACGTCAGCAGGAGGTGCGCCCGGGCCGGCCGGGCTATCCACTGGGTCCTGGGACCCAGCCGTCTGGTCCGAGCCAGCGGCCGTCCTTGAGCCGGATGGTGTGGCCGGTGTGGAGCTGGTGGTGGGTTTGTTCGCACAGCAGCACGGTGTCGGCGAGGCTGGTGGTGTGGCAGCGCGCCCAGGGGTTGCCGTGGTGCGGGATGAGCCGGCAGCCGGGGCCGCGGGTGCAGCCGGCGCCTTGGCAGCAGCCACCGGTCTGGAGGTGCGCGGCCCGGCGTTCGTGGGCTTTGAGCGTCCGCTCGCTGTGGCTGGTCTCGAGAACTTTGCGGCCCAGCGAGAACACGAACCGGGTCAGGGTGCTGTCACACGACCACCGGCTGACCAGACTGACCGGCAGGGTGGCGCCGGAACCGCCGACCGCCGGCAGCGCCCCCGGCGCCTGGTGCAGGGTGTCGATCCCGACGGTGACCGCCAGGTGCGGGGCGGTCTTGTCCCGCAGCCCGCTGATCCCGGCGTCGAGATAACGTCGCAGGCCGTTGCGAAGCGCATCATGGCGGCGTTGCCGCAGCGATCGCGGTCCGTCGCAGACCGGCAGCTCCTGCTCGGAGGTCCAACCCTGCTCACGCAGCTCGGCGTAGGCCTGGGTGTCGGTCGGGTTGTCGGGGTCGGCGGTCAGCTCGGCCTGCAGGACGGTGTGCAGCAGCTCCCCGCACTCGAGGTCCAGCTCCCCTTCGACGATCACCCAGCCGGAGCCGTCGTCGTGCCGGCGCATGCTGAACCGGCGGTTGCTGTGAGCGTCGGCGGCCCGGCGTTCCAGCTCGTTGGGCAGCACCGCATCGACCAGCCGGGCCAACCCCGAGGGCAACAGGCCGGGTTCGACGTGCTGGGCGAGCAGCACCATCGCGGCCTCGAGCCGGGCCAGCTCGCTGACCGGCCGACCGGCGATGCCGGCCAGCTGCGCGCTCACCGAGGCGAGCAGTGTGCTGTCATCGGCCAGCCCGCCGTGCGCTTCGCAGACCAGCTGCCGGATGCCGTCGACCACGACCGCGGTCACCACCTGGTGGCCGTCCTGACCGTCGATTCGTCCGTCCGGCCGGTCGACATGCCGGCGCAGCTTGCCCAGCGCCGCGGCCAGGCGCTGCGCGCCCGACACCGACAGCCGCTGCGCGGCCAGCTCCGCGGCGACGTGTGGCAGGCCGGGCAGCCGGCGGGCCAACGCGATCTGCCCGCGGT
>JAHWJP010000122.1 GCA_019348355.1 Actinomycetota bacterium | reverse complement strand
ACCGGATCCGGTGCGATCGACCTCAATCCGGTACACCACCCCAGCAGACACACCCCACCCCCCGGACGCTGGTTGGCCGGCAACAGCTAACCGGTCGCCCGTTCGACGAGCAGCCGGCCGAGCCCGACCGCCACCTGCGGGTCGGCCTGCGGCTGGTTGCCGTAGGCCAGCAGCCAGGTCGTCCGGCCCTGCCGGAAGCGCAGCGTCACCAGCTCGCCTGCGGTCGCGCCGGGCAGCGCCTGCTTGCGGGCCTGGGAGGTCTCGCCCACAGCGCCCACCTCCAGCGCGTCACCCGAGCTCGCGACCAGATCCCCCTGCAGGTCGGCCGTTGCGCCGGCAACGTCGGCGAATCGCGCCACCACCACTGACAGCACCTGTGGGCCGTTGGGGTCGGCGTACTGCGCGACGTAGGCGCTCTGGAAGCGGTGCTCGGCCAGCGCGGCGGCCGCCGCGGCGGGGTCGGCGGAGTAGGCCGCGACCGCCGCGGCGTCGCGCGGACCGCTGCCGGTCAGCAGCGGGACCATGCCCGCCGGCACCTCGTCCGGCGCCGGGACCAGGGGGGTGAGGGTGTCAGCCGGCAACGAGACCTCCGGGACGACGCCAGCCGGCGCATCGTCCGGCCCGGGCGGTTCCTGCGACGAGCAGCCGGCCAGCAGGCTGCCGGCCACCAGCACGCCGAACACCCGCCGACGCCAGGGACGGATCATGGGTCCGAGCCTACGGGTGACAGACTCCCGTGAGGCGCCGGAACTCCCGGTGACGGTGAGGAGTTCCCGTGAGGAGTTCCCGTGCCGGACTGCTCGCCGCCGCGCTGCTGCTGACGATCGCCGGCTGCTCGAGCGACACGGGCGGCGGCGTCGCAAGCAGTCCAGGGTCTACGCCGTCGCAAGCCTCGGGCGAGCCGTCGATGAGTGCCGCCCCGGATCCCGCCGCCCAGCGCCGTCCCGACGATGCCGAGTACGTCTTCCACGGCGCCCGCGTCCTGCTGCCGAAGGGCTGGCTCTACGAGGACTACGGCGGCAGCGGCACGGCCTGCATCGACGCCACCGACCTCGACGCGTGCTCGGTCTCGCTGATCGACCCGCCGGCGGTGGAGCGTGAGGGTGGCGAGATCGACGGCGTCGATCCGGATTCGGACTCCGGTTGGTATCTCGGCACCGATGTGCCGGGCTGCTCCGCCATCAATCCGGCGGACTACCCGCGCGACAGTACGGCGGACCCCCCGCTGGTACAGAGCCGGATCATCGAGCGCGGGTTCCGTCCGCTCGGTGCCAAGACGGCGGTCTTCCGGGCATACGTCCTGACCTGCGAGGGCGAACCGCAGGGCACCGCCCGGCTGTGGTTTCTCCCCGACAGCGAGCTTGCCGTCGTGGCGCTGGACACCTACGGCACGACGCCGGTCAGGGAGGTTGACCGGGTCGTCGCGCTGCTGGACACCGAGGACTACCGGGCCTGACCCGACCGGCCGGGCCATCGCCCCCGACGTAGGCTGCGATGTGATCCTGACACCATGACCGCTGCCGGTCCCGAGGCCGCGCCACGTCCCCTGGCGGGGCTGACGGCGCCGCCGGCCGTCGAGATCGAGGGCGTCACCCGGAGCCACCGCGGGCGGCGCGGCGCCGAGCCGGTCCTCGCCAACGACGGCATCTCGTTGACGGTGCATCCCGGCGAGGTCTTCGGCCTGCTCGGGCCGAACGGCGCCGGAAAGACCACGCTGGTCCGGCAGATCGTGGGCGCCCTGCACCCGGACGCCGGCCGCATCCGCGTGCTCGGGCACGACATCACGGTCGACCCCCGGCGTGCCCCGCGGCTGCTGGCCTATCTCGGCCAGGACGAGCCGGCACTGCGCGAGCTGCCGGTCGGCCTCGCGGTCGAGACGACCGGTCGCCTGCGAGGTCTGTCCCGCGCCGAGGCCCGGAGCCGACGCGACGTCCTGCTCGACGAACTCGGGATCGGCGAGGTCCACCGTCGCCCGTTGCTGGCGTTGTCCGGAGGACAGCGCCGGCTCGCCCACGTCGCCGCGGCGCTCATCGGGGAGCGGCCCCTGCTCGTGCTCGACGAACCCACGACCGGCCTCGACCCGGTGGCAAGGCGTGCGGTCTGGGCGGCGCTGGACCGGCGCCGGGCCGCCGGGGTGACCGTCGTGCTGGTGACCCACAACGTGCTGGAGGCCGAGACCGTCCTGGACCGGGTGGCGGTGCTCGACCGGGGCCGGGTCATCGCCTGCGACACCCCCGGCCGGCTCAAGGCGATGGTCAGCGACGAGGTCCGGCTCGACCTCGTGTGGCGCGGCGCGCCGGCTGCTGACGACCCGACGGTCGCGCTGCTGGCCCAGTCGGCGGTCGTCTCCGGGCGACGCTGGAGCATCCGGCTGCCCCGCGAGCAGGCCCGCGAGGCGCTCGGCCGGCTGACTGCCGGGCCGGCGCTCGAGAGCCTCGACGACTTCACGCTCGCGACACCTTCACTCGAGGACGTGTACCTCGCGCTCGGCGGCCGTGACCGCGACCTGGAGCGCGGGTGACGACGCCACTGGCCCTCGCTCCGGGCCTGCCGGGCGCCTTCGCGGCCGTCTATGCCGGCCAGGTGAGCCGGGCCAAGGCCTCCCGCGGTCCGCTGCTGTTCGTCGCCACCCTGCAGTCGGTCGGCATCCTGCTGCTGTTGCGCGGTGTGGTCGACACCGGCGACGGCGTCACCGGCCAGCAGATCGTCGCCGGCTCGACCGTGCTGGTCGTCGCGTTCGTGGCGCTCAACCTGCTCGCCCAGCGCTTCGGCGCGCTGCGCGGCGACGGCGGCCTGGACCACTACGCCGCCCTTCCCGTCCCGGCCTCCGCCGTCGTGCTGGGCACCGCCGCGTCGTACGCGACGTTCACCGTCCCCGGAGCCGTGCTCACCGCCGTCGTCGGCTGCCTGCTGTACGGGCTGCCGCTCGCCCACCTGTGGGTGCTCCTGCTGGTGCTGCCGCTCGCCGGGGCGAGCCTTGCCGGCATCGGCGCGCTGCTCGGCCTGCTCGCCCCGCGCCCCGAGCTCGCGACCGTCGCGGGCCAGCTCGGCATGTCGGCGGTGCTGTTCCTCGGGGTCGTGCCTGCCGAGCGCCTACCGCTCGTCCTGCAGGCGGTGCGGGCGCTGCTGCCGAGCAGCTACGCGGCGGACGCCCTCGCCCGAGCCCTCGGACCGCGCGTCGAGATCACCTCGCTGGCGCCTGATCTGGCGATCTGCGCGGTCGCCGCCGTGCTCTCGTTGGCGTTGGCCTCGACGGCCTACCGCCGGGCCGTGCGGCGGTGACCATGGGCCGGACAGGCAGGATGGCCCGGTGAGCACCTCCTGGTCCCGCCCGGGCGCGCCCGCCCGGATCATCAGCGGCACCGCCTTCGGCCAACCGTACGAGCGGGTCTGTCCCGACACCCCGCCGCCGCTCGAGGACGCGAAGGTCGGCCTGCTCACCCTCGTCGTGACGGTCCTGGTCGGCGCGCCGATCGGCCTGCTGTGGGCCGGCTTCGCTCCGCGGGTCGACGTCGTCGTCATGGGCGAGGACGTCAACCTCACCCAGGCCTACGGTGACGCCTTCATCGCTGCGGACGCGTTCTTCCTCGCCGCCGTCCTGGTCGCCGGGCTCGTCGGCGGCCTGATCGCCTGGCGGTTCGGTGCGGCGCACGGCCCGGCCGTCGTGGTCGCGCTGACCGTGGGCGGGCTCGCCGCCGCCTTCGTCGCCATGACCGTCGGCGAGCAGGTCGGACTCGAGACCCTGCGCGCCGCGGTCCGGGCAGGTGGCCAGGGCGCCTTCCAGCTCAACCTCGAGCTGAAGGCGGACGCCGCGCTGCTCGGCTGGCCGCTCGCCTCGCTGGTGGCCTACCTGTCCGCCTCCTCCCTGCCGCGGGGTCGCTGAGCGGCTCAGTTCAGGCTGATCGGCCCGCGGGCCAGTTCGGGGGCCGGGGTGGCCGTCAGCGCCCGCAGCAGGGTCGTCTCGCGGCGCAGCAGGGCCAACTCGGCGCGTAGTCGCGCCGTACCGTCCGGCTGGGCCAGCAGCGCCTGGCGGTCCGCCAGGTCGACCAGCACGGTCGCGGCGACGAGGTAGCCCAGCACGAGGCTGCTGTCGGGCAGGTCGGGCGACTCGATCTCGGTGCCCTTGGCCTCGGACAGGGCGGCGAGGTAGTCCAGGAACGCCGCCCGCACCGCCCGGTCGAGCAGCGCCGCCATGTCCCCTCCGCCCATGTCCCCTCCGCCCATGTCGTCGGGCAGCCACTCGACGCGGCCGGTGAGGTAGGGGCGGCCCGGCTCGACGCCCTCGAGCCGGAAGCGGTCGCTGCCGGTCGTGACCAGGTCGTAACGCCCGTCCTCGTAGGTCTCGACGCGCCGCACCCGCGCCACACAGCCGATCTCGTGCAGGGCGGAGATGCCGTCGGCGCCGATCTCCCGGCCTTGGCGGATCGCCACCACCCCGAACCGGCGCTGCGGCTCCGGCAGCTCGAGCAGCTCCCGGACCAGCACCCGGTAGCGCTCCTCGAACACGTGCAGGGGCAGCAGCAGTCCGGGCAGCAGCACGAGACCGAGGGGGAACAGCGGCAGCCGGTCGGGCACGGGTTTCAGGCTACGGCCGTACGCGCGGGCGCGCCCGTCGCATGCGCGCCGCCCACTAGGGTTGATGTTCCCTGCCAGTCGAAGGAGCGACCGTCGTGCCGACCCGCACCGACCGAGGCGAGGCCGACCTCGCATCGCTTCCGCTGCGGGAGGACCTGCGCGGCCGGACGCCCTACGGCGCGCCGCAGTCGGGGCGGGCGGGGGTCGGCGCTGCCGTGCAGCTCAACGTCAACGAGAACCCCTACCCGCCGTCTCCGGAGCTGGTCGCCGACCTCGTCGCGGCGGTGGCCGTCGCGGCGGGCACCCTCAACCGCTATCCCGACCGGGAGGCGCTGGACCTGCGAGCCGACCTCGCGGCCTACCTGTCGGCCCGCACCGGGGTGGCGCTGGACGTTCCGCGGCTGTGGGCGGCCAACGGCTCCAACGAGGTGCTGCAGCAGGTCTGTCAGGCTTTCGGCGGCCCCGGCCGGGTCGCGCTGGGCTTCGAGCCGTCCTACTCCATGCATCCGCTGCTGGCCGCCGGCACCAACACCGGCTGGGTGAGCGAGCGGCGGGCCGAGGACTTCACCCTGTCGGCCGCCGACGCGGTGACCGCCGTCGAGCGGCACCGGCCAGCCGTCACCTTCCTCACGACGCCGAACAACCCGACCGGCACGGTGACCGGGCTCGACGTCGTCGACGCGGTCTGCGAGGCCACTCCCGGTGTGGTCGTCGTCGACGAGGCCTACGCGGAGTTCGCAGCCGCGCCGAGCGCGGTCACCCTGCTGGAGCGGCACCCTCGCCTGCTGGTCAGCCGCACGATGAGCAAGGCGTTCGCCCTGGCCGGGGCGCGCGTCGGCTACCTCGCGGCGAGCCCGGCGGTCGTCGACGCGCTGCGGCTGGTGCGCCTGCCCTACCACCTGTCGGCGCTGACGCAGGCCGCCGCCCGGGTGGCCCTCGCCCACACCGAGGAGCTGCTGGGGACCGTCGAGGCGGTCAAGGCCGAGCGCGACCGGATGGTCCGCGAGATCCGCGCCGGCGGCCTGACGGTGGTGCCGACCGAGGCCAACTTCCTGCTGTTCGGCCGGTTCGAGCGGCCGGCCGAGATCTGGCAGGCGCTGCTGGACCGGGGGGTGCTGGTGCGCGACGTGTCAGCAGGCCCGGGTCTTGCGGGGTGGCTGCGGGTCAACGCCGGCACGCCGGCGGAGACCTCGCTGTTCCTGTCTGCCCTCCGAGAGGTCACCGCATGAGTCGCGCCGCCCCGCGTACCGCCCTCATCGAACGCGCCACCAAGGAGAGCGAGGTACGGGTCGACCTCGACCTCGACGGGACCGGCCAGGCCAGCTCCGACACCGGCGTGCCCTTCTTCGACCACATGGTGGCGCAGCTGGGCAAGCACGGTGGCTTCGACCTCGCGGTGCGCACTCGCGGCGATCTCGAGGTCGACGCCCACCACACCGTCGAGGACACCTCGCTCGCCCTCGGCGCCGCGCTTTCGCAGGCGCTCGGCGACAGGGCGGGCATCCGCCGCTTCGGCGACGCCATGGTCCCGCTGGACGAGTGCCTCGTGTCGGCGGCCGTCGACCTGTCCGGCCGGCCGTACCTCGTGCACACCGAGCCGCAGCTGGTCGAGCTGATCGGCTCCTACGACACGACGCTGACCCGGCACATCTGGGAGTCGTTCGTCGCGACCGCCGACATCGCCCTGCACGTGCGGGTGCTGTCCGGGCGCAACGCCCACCATGTCGTCGAGGCGCAGTTCAAGGCGGTCGCGCGGGCGCTGCGCGACGCGGTCGCCCTCGACGCGCGGGTGGCGGGTGTGCCGAGCACCAAGGGGACGCTGTGAGCCGGGGTGGTCGGTGAACACCGTTGCGATCCTCGACTACGGCTCGGGCAACCTGCGCTCGGCCGAGCGGGCGCTGGCCCGCACCGGCGCGAACGTCACAGTCACCGCTGACTACGCGACGGCCCTCGAAGCCGACGGCCTGGTCGTGCCGGGGGTCGGCGCGTTCGCCGCCTGCATGCGCGGCATCGACGCGGTGCGCGGCGGGACGCTCGTCTGGGACCGGCTGCGAAAGCAGCGCCCGGTGCTCGGCATCTGCGTCGGCATGCAGGTGTTGTTCGAGACGGGTGTCGAGCACGGCGAGCAGAGTTCCGGGCTCGGCGTGCTGCCCGGCTCGGTGACCCGGCTTTCGGCCGACATCGTCCCGCACATGGGTTGGAACACCGTCGAGCCGGCGGCCGGCTCGACGCTGTTCGCCGGGCTCGAGTCCGAGCGCTTCTACTTCGTCCACTCCTACGCGGCCCGCGAGGTGGACGGGGCGCTGGCGACGACGGCGGTCCACGGTGAGCGCTTCGCCGCGGCCGTCGAGCGCGATGCCCTGTCGGCAACCCAGTTCCACCCCGAGAAGAGCGGCGACGCCGGCGCCGGGCTGCTCGCCAACTGGGTGGCGACGCTGTGAGCAAGCAACGGCAACGGGACCGGGCCGCCCGGGAGGCCCGCGAGGCGGCCGAGCGCCAGCGCAAGGCCAAGGCCGCCGCCCGCAAGGAGCGGACCGACCGGCTCAAGCCCACGCTGCCGGAGGTCCCGAAGCGCCAGCCGGTCTACCGACAGCGCCGCTTCCCGAAGCTGCCGTGGCGGCTGAAGCTGGCGCTGGCTCTCGGCTGGCTGGTCGTGGCCGCGCTGATCTTGGTGTTCGTGCCGACCTGGACCGCCCGGTTGGGCTTCCTGGTCATCGCGACCTTCTGCCTCCCGCTGATCGTCGTCATCACGCGCGACCCGACCCGACGCCACCGTTGAAGCTGCAGCTCCTGCCCGCCGTCGACGTCGTGGCCGGGCAGGCCGTACGCCTCGTCCAGGGTGAGGCCGGCAGCGCGACGTCCTACGGCGACCCGGTCGAGGCGGCGCTGCTGTGGCAGCAGGGCGGCGCCCAGTGGGTGCACCTGGTCGACCTGGACGCGGCCTTCGGTCGCGGCAGCAACGGCGAGCTGCTCGCCCGCGTCGTGTCGACGCTGGACGTGCAGGTCGAGCTCAGCGGCGGCATCCGCGACGACGCCTCGCTCGAGCGGGCCCTTGCCACCGGCTGCGCCCGGGTCAACCTCGGCACCGCCGCGCTGGAGTCTCCGGACTGGTGTGCGCGCGCGATCGCGACGTACGGCGACCGGATCGCGGTCGGGCTGGACGTACGCGGCACCGTCCTGGCTGCCCGCGGCTGGACCCAGGAGGGCGGCGACCTGTGGGAGGTGCTGGCCCGGCTCGACGCCGAGGGCTGCGCCCGCTACGTCGTCACCGACGTCCG
>JAHWJP010000121.1 GCA_019348355.1 Actinomycetota bacterium | reverse complement strand
CCTCGCTGCGCGGGTCGCGCTCCCCGAGGCACGGGTCGCGCTGCAGGACGTCGTCGCCGTCGACCCCGCCGCCGCGCGGGAAGACGCCGTCGTCGAGGCCGAGCAGTGCGATGACGCGGTGCGGGACCGACCGCATCGGCACCATCGTGCAGACGGTGAGCTCGCCGGTGCGGAAGTTCGCCCGGGTCGGCCGGCCCGCGAGCCGACCGGCGAGCAACACCCGAACGTCGGCCAGCCGAAGCGTCGCGGCGAGCCCGTGTTCGGCGGACTCCGCCAGCTCACGGCGGGCCTGGACGAGCTGCCAGGCGTCGGCGTCGCTGACGTCGGTCAGCAGGTCGAGGGCATCGGTCAATGCCTGCACCCAGGCCCGCAGCGGCTGCGGACCGGCGAGCCTGCGCAGCACCTGCTCGAGCCGGTCCACCAGCTCGGCGAGCCGGCCGGCCAGGTCGATGTCGCTGCTGTCGACGTCGTCGAGCGGCAGCGCGAGCCCGAGCCAGCCGAGGTCGGTCTCGTCCGCCGCGACCCCTAGCAGGATCCGGTCCAGCCCGGTCTGCCAGGTGTTCTGCGGGACGCGCCGGAGGCCGTATGCCGCGCGCTGCTCGCCGCCGAGCCCCCACCGCACGTTCGCCTGCACCGCCCAGTGACGCAGCCGCTCGAGGTCCTCGTTCCGAAAGCCGAAACGGCGGCGTACGGGGGCGCTCGCCGCCAGGTCGAGCACCGAACTGGCGGTGACCCGACCGCCGGCGAGCTGGAGCAGGCCGGACAGGGTGTCCAGCAGCGGGTTGGTCTGCCGCAGCGAGCGGTCGGCGAGGCGTACGCGCAGGAAATGTCCCGGATGGCCGGGACCGTGCGGCTGGCCGAAGGCGGCGCGCACGAGCGGGGCGTAGGTCTCGACGTCGGGGCACATGACCAGCACGTCGCGGGGCTCGAGGGTGCGGTCCTGCTGGAACAGGTGCAGCAGCGCCTCGCGCAGCACCTCGACCTGGCGGGGCGGTCCGTGGCAGGCGTGCACCTGCACGGTGCCGTCGGGCGTCGCCGCCTTCGTCGGCGGCCGGTCGTCGCGGATCGCGGCCTGCACCTCGGCCAGCAGGGTGCCGGTGTCGTACTCGGCCGGGTGGTGGACGGTCTCGACGTCGCCGAGCAGCAGCTGCAGCTCACGAACGTCCCGGGACAGGCTGGCGGTGAGCGGATGGCCGACCTCGAGGGCGGTCCAGTCGTGCCGGCGCCGTGGTGGTCGTCGCTCTGCGGCGAGCGTCTTCCACAGAGCCGGGCTGGGGTGTGGCAGCCACAGATGTACGTCGCGGTGCCCGGCCAGCGCGCCGAGCACCGCGCGCTGAGCTGTGGTCAGCCGGGTCGCCCCGAAAAGGCTCACTCGCTGGGGAAGCTCGCTCAGCTGCGGCTCGTCCCGCAGCCGCCCGCAGGTGTGCTCCAGCCGCTCGGCCGGGCTGTCCGCGGCGAGCTCCTGCCGGAGCCGGCGCCACAGCTCGGCCTGCCAGCGCAGGTCGGGCTCGAGCGCCTGGCCGGCGCCGTCGGTGTCGTCGCCGGCGGCCCAGTCGACCAGCATCGCCGGGCGGTGCGCCTCGTACGAGCGAAACAGCTCGCGCAGGTGCTCGGCGGTGGCGTAGCGGCGCCCGGCGCGGTGCTCGTCGGTCCCGCCGCCGAGATGGACCGACAGGACGGTGCACCACGGCTCGTCGAGGCAGCGATCGATCAGGCTCAGCAGCTGCCACAGCATCCGCTGCGGCGCCCACGGGTCGTCGTCCGGGTCGATGCCGCTAGCCGCTGCGATCGCCTCGTCGACGAGCCTCGTCGGACTGGGGAAGGCGATGTTCGCCGCGATGCCGTCCGCGCCCGCAGTGGTGGCGCCGAGGGTCCTGGCCAGCCGCTGGGTCAGCCAGCGCTCGACTCCCTTGGCCGGCACCGCGACGACCTCGGCGGCGAAGGGGTCGGCGAGCGGCTGGAGCAGAATGTGGGCGAGCGCGTCAGCCAGGACGTCGGAGCGCGCGGCTCGGTGCACCCTCAACACGGCAGGCTCACCGGCTCTCCCTTCCGGGTGTCATGCTGTCATCCGACCATCCGCTGACGACGCTTCGGCCGGCTCACGAATGGCGCGGCTCCGCGGCGTACTCCCCGGGCGTGAGGCCGGTGACGGTGCGAAAGTCGCGTCCGAAGTGCGCCTGGTCGCAGTAGCCGAGCTCGGCCGCGACGCGGGCCAGGTCCCGCCGCTTCCCGGTCCGAAGGACCGCGGCCGCCTCGTGCAGGCGGCGCCGCTGGATCAGCCACTTCGGGGAGAGCCCGATCCGGCGCGCGGTCAACCGCTGCAGGCTGCGTTCGGACACCGCGAACTTCTCGCAGATCTGCCCGACCCGCTGGACGTGGGAGTTGTCCTCGACGTACTCGACGACCGCGTTGACCAGCAGTCCCTCCTCGTCGACGGGCGGCGCCTCCGTGAGGGCGTCCTCGACCGCAGCCGCCGCAGCCGCCTGCCGGGCCGGCTCCGAGGGGGCGTCCCCGACGGCCGAGCGCACCCGCTCGGTGAGGGCGCCGCCGTCCAGTCCGGGAAGCTGGTCGAAATCGATTGCGGCGTCGGTGATCTCACTGACCGACGCACCGAGCAGCAGTGCCCCCGCTGCGGGTTGCAGCATGGCACCGAAGGCCCAGCCCTGCCCGGACAGTGTCCGGGTGGCCAGCCCCGTCGTCGGTCCAATGAAGCTCGCGTAGCAGTTCGCGACGACGATCAGGCAGACGGGGTACTGAAGCACCCGCTGGGTCGTGCTCTTGCCCCGCGGCATCGCCCAGACTGGCATCCAGTAGCGCCGCACCAGGTCGGTCAGCGCCGGCGACGGGGCGAACCGGTGCACGGGTGGGCTGAACCCGGCGGCGTCCCGAAGGTGTGCCCGCTCGACAGGATCGATCCGACGGTCCGCCATGTGTCGGATTCTTTCAAGAACCGTCGAGCGGTGCGCGCCAATCTGGCCCCATGACGCCACAGATCTCGAGCTACCTGGGCAACGCCGCCCGCTTCTCCGCCGTTGTCGACGGTGCCGCAAACTGGAGTTCGGCCAGCCCGTGCAACGGCTGGACCGGCGCCGACGTGCTCGACCACGTCATCGACACGCAGCGCGACTTCTTGGCCCAGCGCGGCTGCGACCTCGGACCTCGGCCCGCCGGTTTCCCGGCCGACGTCTGGCATTCGCACCTCGAAGCAGTACGCCGGGTGGTCGCCGACGACGACCTCGTTCTCGCCGAGTACGACGGCTACTTCGGCCGGACGACGCTGGCCGCCACCCTGGCCGACTTCTACGGCTTCGACCTGATCGCCCACCGCTGGGACCTCGGCCGGGCGACCGGCCAGGAGGTGGCCTTCTCCGGCGCCGAGATGGACACGATGGAGACGGCGATCGCCGGCTTCGGAGAGTCGCTCTACATGGACGGCATCTGCGCTCGACCGGTCGCCGTCCCCCAGGACGCCACCCGCCAGCAGCGGATCCTCGCCACGCTCGGCCGCCAGTCCTGACGAGGGACCTCGCGGCACGGGTGCGAACGCGGCCGGGCCGACCGCGTGCCGCGCCATCTCGGTGCCACCAGCGCCCGGGTCCAGCGTGCCCCTCGCACCGAGATTGGGCGGCGCGCCAACCCGCGAGGTCGCGAATCAGTCGGCCAGGATGACCCATTGCACGAGAGGCAGGACCAACGCCAGGAGTCCAGCGTTGTCGCGGCGTAGCGGCGGTCACCCGGCGCACGCGCGCCTGTCCAACAGCCTCCGCCGCAGACTGTGGACAACGAGAACGCCCGTCCGCTATTCGTTGCATGCTCCCCACATGACGAACTTTCCAGGACCGGCCGCCGACATCCCGCGAGGCGAGATGGCGCTGCGCATCTATGCCGACGATCCGCTCGAGGACGGGGATGCCGTCCTGCTGCTCGACGACACGGTCTGCCTCGAGATCGAGCGGCTGGCCGACGAGTGGGACGACATCGGCCGTCGAAATCTCGCTGACATCCTCACCAAGACCGCTCGACGGGTGCTCGTTGCCATCGCCCGCGACGGCAGCGAGCTGCTGCCGGGGGACTACCAGCTCTGGCGCGAGCTGCACCAGGAGCTGCGGGACACAGAAGTCGAGCTGCTGCCCGTCCGTGCGCTGCCGGCGGCCTGACTGTGGGGTCCGGATCGCCACGTTCACAGCTGGGTAGGGACTCAGCATGGGTGATGAAGCGGTGGTCGCGGCCCTACTCGACCGGCACGGCCGGACCTTCGCCGACGAGCTGGGCCTGGATTTGCACACGCCGACGCCGTCGGCGCTGTTCGGGCTGCTGCTGTTCGCCGTGCTTTCCAGCGCGCGCATCCGCTCCGTCAACGCCGCAGCCGGCACGCAGGCGCTGCTCGACGCCGGCTGGTCCAACGTGGGGAAGCTGGCCGCCACGTCATGGCAGGAGCGGGTCGACGTGCTCAACCAGCACGGCTACGCCCGCTATGACGAACGGACGGCGAACATGCTCGGCGACCTGACCGAACAGGTGCAGGACCGGTGGGGCGGTGACCTGTCCCGGATGCGCACGGAGGCGGACGGCGACCTCGAGGCGCTGAAGGCGCTGCTGACCGAGCACAAGGGCTTGGGCCCGGTCGGCGCCGACATCTTCCTACGCGAGGCTCAGTCATGTTGGCCGGAGATCCGCCCCTACGTCGACAAGCGTGCGAAGCAGGCCGCCAAGAAGCTCGGACTGCCTTCGAAGGCCGAGGATCTCGCCGCGCTCGTCTCCCCCGACGACCTGGCGCGACTGGTCGCCGCGCTGGTGCGCACGTCGCTCACCGACGATGCGGACGAGGTCAGAAAGGCGGCCCGCGGCTGAGCGAGCGCCGGTCAACGGGGAAGGGGTAGACCTGTCTCATCCCCTGACCCTGGAGGACCACGTGCAGAAGCGCACTCTCGGCACCTTGACCGTCTCCGCCCTCGGGCTCGGCTGCATGGGCATGAGCGAGTTCTACGGACCGGGCGACGAGGCGGAGTCCGTCGCCACCATCCACGCCGCGCTCGATCGCGGCTGCACGTTCCTCGACACCGCCGACATGTACGGCCCGTTCACCAACGAGGAGCTGGTCGGCCGGGCGATCGCCGGTCGTCGCGACGAGGTCGTCCTGGCCACCAAGTTCGGCAACGAACGGCGCCCGGACGGCACCGGGGTCGGGGTCAACGGTCGGCCGGACTACGTCCGGCAGTGCTGCGACGCGTCGCTGGAGCGGCTCGGTGTCGAGGTTATCGACCTCTACTACCAGCACCGGGTCGACCCGAAGACTCCGGTCGAGGACACCTGGGGCGCCATGAAGGAGCTGGTCGAGGCGGGCAAGGTCCGGCACCTGGGCATCTCCGAGGCCGTGCCGGCCACGATCCGCAGGGCACATCAGGTGCATCCGATCACCGCGCTGCAGACCGAGTGGTCGCTGTGGTCGCGCGACCCCGAGGACGAGCTGCTCCCGACCGTCCGTGAGCTCGGCATTGGGTTCGTGCCCTACAGCCCGCTGGGTCGTGGGTTTCTCACCGGGCAGTTCCGCACGCCCGAGGACATTCCGGAGGGCGACTTCCGTCGGAACAACCCGCGCTTCCAAGGGGAGAACTTCTCCCGGAACCTGAAGCTCGTGGAGCGGGTCCAGCAGCTCGCCTCCGACAAGGGCTGCACGTCGGCCCAGCTCGCGCTGGCGTGGCTGCTGCACCAGGGCGACGACATCGCGCCGATCCCGGGCACCAAACGACTCGCCCGCCTCGAGGAGAACCTCGGAGCCGTCGACGTGTCGCTGAGCGCGGAGGACCTGTTCCGCCTGGACGAGCTGGCGCCGGTCGGCGCGACTGCCGGTGACCGCTATCCGGACATGAGCACGGTCAACCGCTGACGCGCCCATCGGCGGACGCGGCCGCCGCGACGACGGCCCGGCGCCCACCGAGTAGCCGGCCCAGCAGCTGCTGCGTCTCCGGGTCGGTGCTGTGGACGAGCGAGCCCAGCATGCCGCGGGTCAGCAGCACCTTGTAGGTGTTGCGTACGGCCCGGTCGAAATCCGAGAGGGGCGCCCGCTTGACCTGGGTGTCGAAGCTCTTGCCCGGCTGAGCGACCCACCGGTCGGTGCGCCAGACCAGGTCCGGCCCGAGAAGAACTCCGGACCAGTCGTACTCGAAGCCCTGCGCCGTGTAGACACAGCCGACCTGGCCGAAGCCGGCGGGATCGCTCGACCAGAACGGCCGGCCCGGCGCGCCCCCGACAGAGGTGTCCTTCTTGTTGTTCCACGGCCGGCGCCAGTTGCCCACGACGACGTCCTCCGGCAGGCTCCCGTCGGGCAGCGGGTCACCCCACGGCCAGCAGTACCCCGCGCTGATGCGCGAGCTGTAACCCGCCTCCTGATGTCCTCGCAGCACCGCCTCCATGTGCTCGGCGCTGTCCACCAGCTCCACGGGAAAGCGCTCGTCACCGTCCCAGACCGCCGGCCCACCAGGCTCGAGCCCGAGCAACCGCAGCACCCACGTCTCGTACGCCCGGCTGCCGCCGCAGCGGTACTGCCCATCGAGCTCGACGCACGCGACGTCGATGCCGAGCCGATCTGCCGCAGACGTGATCTCGCGCAGCGAACCGAGCTCACCGGGCCGCACGACCTGGTGCTCGTCGAGCAGGAAGACCGGCACCCGGGCCACCTGGAGCAGCTCGTCGACCTGCGGCGCGCCGGTGCGGGCACTCGCCCTCGTATACCGGTTCGCCGAGGTCTCGCGAATGCGGTGCGCCTCGTCGCAGATGAGCACCTCGAGCTCGTTGGGCTCGAGCTCACCGAACTGGTTGAAGTAGCGAAACATCGCTTTCACCCGCGGGGCCCGCTGACCGGCCACCTTGCGCAGGGTCTGCGTGAACGCCGACGATCCGGTCGCGTGCAGCACCGTCCGGCCCTGGCGGGACAGCTCGCCGAGCAGGGACAGCGCGATGACGCTCTTGCCGGAGCCCGGTCCGCCCACCACCACGACGGCCTGCTTGGTGACCCCCCTGCGGGACCGCTCGAGTGCCCGCAGCACCAGGCTGTACGCGGTCTGCTGCTGCGCCTGCAGGCGGAAGGTCTGGCGCTGCTGGACCTCAACTGCCGCCAGCGCCAGCAGCTGCCGGCTGGGACGCACGGCACTGCCGAGCAGCCGGTCGGCCGCCTCCGCACCCGAACCCGGGGCGAGTCGCGCCCGCAGGTAGTCGAGGAACTCACCGCGGCGCTGGCCGGTGAACAGGCGGCCTTGGTCGTCCTCGGGCAACCGAAAGAGCTCGTGGACGTCGGAGTCGGTGGCGTTGTGCAGGTAGGCGACGCCCGCCAGCGGATCGTCGAGATCGGCCAGCGTGGCGAGGAAGTCGCCCAGGTGACCGCAGTACCTCCGTACCTGCTCACCGGGGTGCAGCCGCGCGCCGCCGTAGGCCGGGACCACGCACAGCTCGACCGAGTCCTCGAGCAACGAGGCTGAGCTCCACTGCTTGAGCTCCACGACCACGTACGACGGTGAACCGGTCACCGGGTGGACACCACACAGGACCGCGTCCGCCCGCTGACTGGTCAACGGCAGCTGGTACTCCAGCAGGACCTCGACCTCGTCGAGTCCGGCCTGGACCAGGTCTGCCGACAGCGTGTGCAGGCTGCGCTCCCAGGATCGGATCTCGGCAGCCCCTACCTGCCGGGCGAGCCGGTGTCGGTACTGCTCGACCAGGGTCGGCACGAGAGTGCCGTCGAGCACCTGGACGCGGAACTGCGCGACAGCAGCACGGTAGAGCGGCACGAGCAGACCCCGGTGGAAGGTAGAAGACACCTACCTGCGGGTGGGGGCTCGTCGCTGACGCTGACTCGCTCGTCGGGCCGCAGT
>JAHWJP010000120.1 GCA_019348355.1 Actinomycetota bacterium | reverse complement strand
GGCACGACTACTTCAAGGCCGAGCACTTCGAGAAGTACCCCGACCTGCACATGCTCGTCAACAACACCATCAAGCAGGCCAGCGGCACCGGCGCGAAGTCCAAGATCGATGCCGCAGAAGGCCAGAAGCTGCTCGACGGCATCGACGAGATCGCGGCGATCTTCTGGGAGACCAAGGGCAAGACCTACACCAAGCCCGCCGCCTAGACCCGCCTGCCAGACTGCTCCGCATGGCAGAGCTGGTGCTGGTACGGCACGGACAGACCGAGTGGTCGCGGGACGGCAAGCACACCGGGCGTACCGACGTCCCGCTGACCGAGCAAGGCGAGGCGGACGCGGTCGCGCTCGGCGAGCGACTGGGCTCGCGGCCGTTCGGGCTGGTGCTGACCTCTCCGCTACAGCGCGCTTCGCGCACCGCCTCACTGGCTGGGCTCTCCGCACAGGTCGAGCCGAACCTGATCGAGTGGGACTACGGCCCGGAGGAGGGGCGCACCACCGAGCAGGCGCGCGAGACCCGGCCGGGCTGGTCGATCTGGGACGACACCGGCCTCGGCGAGAAGCTGGCCCAGGTGGCCGAGCGCCAGCGCCGCGCCCTGGACCGGGTTCGTCCGGTGCTCGACGGTGGCCACGACGCGTGCCTTGTCGCGCACGGCCACTCGCTTCGCATCCTGGCGGCCTGCTGGCTGGAGCTGCCGCCGGGCGTCGGCCAGCAGCTGGTGTTCGATGCCGGCGCGACAGCCACCCTCGGCTACGAGCACGGCTCCCCCGCCATCTTGTCGTGGAACGTGTGATCCGCCCGGCTGCTCCCGCCGACGTGCCGGTGCTGCTCGAGCTGGTGCACGAGCTGGCCGCCTACGAGCGGGAGCCGGACGCGGTCGAAGCCACGGAGGCGATGCTGCGGGACGCGCTGTTCGGCCCGGCGCCGCTCGCCTCCTGCCACGTGGCGGTCGTGGACGAACAGGTCGTCGGCTTCGCACTCTGGTACGTGACCTTCTCCACCTGGAAGGGCCGGGCCGGGCTGTGGCTGGAGGACCTGTTCGTCCGGCCCGCCGCGCGCGGCCGAGGTCTCGGCAAGGCGCTGCTGACCGCCCTGGCAGGGGTCTGCGTCGAGCGGAACTACGCCCGGTTCGAGTGGTGGGTCCTGGACTGGAACGACAGCGCCATCGGCTTCTACCGCTCCCTCGGCGCGGTCGCGCAGGACGAGTGGACGACGATGCGGGTGGACGGCGAAGCGCTGCGGGCGCTGGGCGCCGGCGGCACGATTGCGCCCTGAAACCCGGAGGCGCCGCCCGCGATCGGCGGTTAAGGTCCCTCTGCTCGCGGTCGCAGCCGGGCGGCATCGCCGCCGCAGGTCCTGCGCCTTGGCCGTGAGCATGCCACCCAGGTAGCGCCGCCGGGCGTCTGAGTTCGACTCTCACTCGACCGTCCGCGACGCGGCATCCCCGGCTGGAGCGGCCTGCGGCGCCTCGGCGCTCCCCGCTCCGGTCGCGCCGCGTCCCGGGCGGTCACCGAAGCAGATGCAGCCAACGAAGGAGCAGCCATGCGGATCGTCGTCGCGGAGTGGGAGCGCGTGCTGGTGTATCGCGACGGGCGCTTCTCCGAACTGCTCGAGCCGGGCCGGCACCGGCGAGGGCGCTGGCGCCGGAGCTCTGTCCGCGTCGTCGTCCGGCCTCGACTGCTCACTCTCGGTGGGCAGGAGGTCCTGACCTCGGACGGCCTGGCGGTCAAGGTGAGCCTGCTGGCCCGGCTCCGCGTTACCGACCCGCGTCGCTGGCACGAGAGCGTCGACATCCCGGATGCTTTCGTGTACGCGGCGGTGCAGGTCGCGCTGCGTGAGGCGGTCGCGGCGCGCACGCTCGAGGAGCTGCTCGGGAACCGGGCGGGGATCGGGCCGGAGCTGGCCGCTGCGGCCGGACCGACGGCGGCCGAGCTCGGTCTTCGCCTCGAGGAGGTCGCGGTGCGGGACGTCATGGTGCCCGCCGAGCTGCGGCGGGCTGCCACCGAGGCAGCGACCGCACGCTCCCACGGCCTGGCCGCCCTGGAGCGCGCCCGCGGCGAGGTCGCCGCGACGCGGGCTCTCGGGAACGCCGCGCGGATGCTCGCCGACAACCCGGCCCTGCTCTCGCTGCGGACGTTGCAGGCCGTCGAGGTCGGTGGGGCCACCGTCGTGCTGTCCGTCTAACCGGTCCCGCCCGCAGCGGCAACCGTCCGGCGAGCATCGGCACGGTCCATCGAGCGCGTCACGAGCCGGGTGGCGGTGAGAGCGATGAGGCCGAGCAGGAGAGTCGGGACCGCATCTCCAGAGTCCTCCGGCCGAGCCGCGATCCCTGCGATGACCACGAGCACCACGACGCCACCGAGAACCCCTGCCCAGAGCCGCCAGCTGTTCCGAGCGACGCGGCGCGGATCGAGCTGAGGCCCGTCTCCGCCGTCGGCATCACCGGCGAACAACGCCAGGACGGTGACGATGAGGAGCCCTCCGACCAGGACGGCGAGGCAGGCGATGAAGGGGGCCCCGAGCAGCCAGCCGACGACGCTCGGCGCCCCGGCCGGACCGAGCTCGCTCCCGCGCCGCTGAGTCGCGCTGAGCGGGCGCCTGGTCAGCAGCAGGACGGCCAGCACCGTGGCGCAGACGACCACAACGGCCGCGACTGTGCCTCCCACTCGAGGAGGCGGCATCGGTTCACGCAGGAGCAGGACACACCCGACGGTGACGAGCACGCCGCTCACGACGGTCAGGAGCTTCGACACCACCCCATGATCCCGGCCGACTCGCCCAGCACGTCAACCTCAGGCGGATCTGCGGCCGTTTGGCACCGAGGGAGCACAGACCGCAGGTCAGACCAGCACCAGGTTCGCCAGGTCGGTCGGTCCGCCGAGTGACCACCAGATGGCGTGGTGGGTGTGCAGGTTGCGGTGTCGGCTGCAGCTGGGGAAGCGGCAGCGTTCCCCGTCGATGGTGCCGAGCAGCTCCCGGAGCCGTTGCGAGGGTTCGCGGCGGGTCCGGCCCAGGTCAGCCAGGTTCAGGTCGGCGGCGGTCAGCGGGCGCAGCCGTGGCCGGCCCTGCCGGCCGGGCAGCGAGCGCAGGACCTGCTCGAGGGAGCTGGGGGGCAGGAACTCCCCGTCGCGCAGCCGGCCCCAGCCCGACAGCGGGTCGACCTGCACGACCAGGCCGGCGCGGTGCCGCCTGGCCGGCGCGGGCCGTTGGGTGGCGAGCTGATCGAGTGCGGTACGGGCCATCGCCAGCACCGCGTCGCTCAGCGTCGCCGGAGCCGGCCCGGGCGTTTCGCGGAAACGTCGGCGGGCTCGAGGGCCGCCGCCGGTTCGGCCGCCGCAGCCTCGCTGGCCTCGGTGGCCTCGGTGGCGCGTTGCCGGTCCAGCTCGGCCTGCACCTGCTCGAGCGCCGCCTGCACCAGGGCGCCGTCCTGCGCTGAGCAGACCAGCCGGAGCACGAAGTTGCCGTCGGCCTCGTAGCCGGTGGTGCGCATCCCGAACTCGGCCAGCTCCGGATCAGCGGCGTCCTGCTCGATCTTGTGCACCCGGCGCATCCCGCGCGTGTTGCGGGCCAGCTCCACCAGGTCGGCCTCGTGGCCCGCATCAGCGACCCGGGTCAACGCCCGGACCTGCGAGAACGACACGCCCCGAACGCCCCGGTGATCAGCGGCAACGCCCGCAGCGAACGGGCGATGCGGACCCGTTCGCGGGCGACGTTCGGGGGCGCACGACAGCAACCCCGGACCGGCCCACGCCTGCCGGGCGTCGAACTCCCCGATCAGCCCCAGCTGCTCAGCCTCACCAGCCGCCAACCGGCCCGCCAGCGTCGTGATCGCAGCCGCCATCTGCACATCCGGAAGGTGCGAGAAGTCCCTCACAGCCGCAAGGTAGAACGGCCTACCGACAGTCTTGCGGAGCCCGTCAGCCATCAGCGGCGCCCTCACGGTTGGCCCGAAGGGCGAGGGCGGCGGCCGTCGCGGTGACGGCGCCGGCAGTCAGCACTTGGCTCCCGTCGGTGGCGGCCAGGCGCTCCGTCGAGCCGCCGGCCACCGATCCCCTGGCCCCGACCCCGCCGGCCACCGACCGGCCGACCACGGGCCCGCCAGGCGCCGATCCGGCCGCCGGACGCCCGGGCGCAGCGACCGCCGGCACACCGGGCGCGCCAGGCGAGGACCCCAGCGGGAACGGAGCCGGGACGATCAGCTCCACGTTGCGGTCCTCGACCGACCCGCGCCGCACGTCGGAGCGCTCCTGCCAGTCGTTCGCGGCCAGCTCCCGAGCCAGCGAGGCGAGCGCCTGCGGCGAGTCCAGCCTCCCGCCGTACGACAGTGGCGCGTCGGCGTCGAGCAGCGTGCCGAAGACCGACAGCGTCCCGTCCCGGTTGTCGACCAGCTCGACCAGCCTGGCCTGCGACGGCCAGTCCACGTGACTCGCCGTGTTGACCTCCCAGAACCCGCCGCCGCCCGGCCGCCGGTAGGGGGTGACGCGGTTGACGTGGGTGTGCCCGTTGACCCACAGCACCACGTTGGGGAACTGCAGCAACAGGTCCCGTATCTCGGTGCCCAGCACCCGCGGGGAGGGGTCGTCGGCGAAGACGAGTGCGTTGGTCATGCTGGCGATCGTGTGATGGCTGTAGACCACGACCAGCCGATCCTGCCCGGCAGCTGAGACCTGATCCAGTTGCGCCCGCAGCCAAGCGAACTGCGCCTGGTCGAGCGAGCCGCTGGACTCGCCGTTGGGGTTCACCGAGTCGAGCACGATCCCGCGGACCTGCGGCGAGGGGTCGAAGGCGTAGTAGGCGGTGCCGTCGCGCACGTTCTGCGCCGTGAAGCCGTGGCCGAGCGGCGTCCCGCCGGTGGTGAAGTGCTCGCGGACGCTCTGCCCGCGGGTGATCACCCGTCGCGCCGGGTCCGGCGTCACCGGCCGTACCGGCGCGGTCGCCAGCGAGGCGAGCACCGCCGGATCGGACTCGGTCAGGCCCCGCTGCAGGTCGTCGGGCGAGACACCGGCCGGCAGCCCGACGATCTTCAGCGGGCCTTCACAGAGTGCGGTGAGGGGCACCGACTGCGGGAAGTTGCCCTGCACCAGGCCGTCGTGGTTGCCGTAGCAGGTGAACCAGGGGATGGACAGGCCGCCTGGGGTGAACGGCCGCCGCGCCGCGTCGAGCAGACCGGGCACGACAGGGAAGCCGTACAGCCGGCGCGCGTTGTCCTCCGGCTGACCGAGCGGCGCTCCGTCCGGGTGCCAGTAGTGGACGTCGTACGACAGCGCGTCCTGGTCGTGCACCCCCTCGAAGCGGTCCGGCGCACCGCTGTCGGGCCGGACGGGCGCACCTCCGTCGAGCACGTCGATGCCCCAGCGCAGCTCGTTGAGCTGCGCGTTGTCGGTGTTGTCGCCCGTACAGACCGCGAAGTCGAAGGCGCGACGGCTGACCGGGCCGATGCCGACCCGCTCCACCGCTGCGACGAGCGAGTCGGAAACGTGCGGGGTGAGGAACTCCTGGGGCCGGTAGGCCGACCCGAAGAACAGCGGCTCACCGGGGCCGTCGTTGTAGCGGTCGAGGAACTCCACCCGCCCGGGCGACTGCGCGTCGATGACGTGGATGTCGGTGAGGTGGACGAAGGCGAGCAGCCCGATGCGGCGCCCCTCCCGGCCCGGCCGCGCCACGGTCCCCAGCTCGTCCCGGACCGCGTGTGCCTCCCCGCCACCGCTCGCCAGCCGGACGTAGCCCTGCGGGTTGACTGCCGCGCCGCGTACGACGGTGGTGTCGAGGGTCGTGCCCTCGACCGCGGGCGGGGGTCCGGCGGAGGCACGACGAGCGGGGAAGGCCGCCAGGCCGCTCGCCCCGGCGGCGGCCGCCAGCAGGCCCTTCAGGACGGTTCGGCGGTCGGGGTGCACGGGCGCTCCTGTGGGGAAGGACACGTCTCACGAAGCCTCCCATCTCGCGCCGCATCTGTCGGTGCTTCGAGGCACAGGTACGGCCCGACGGGCCCGCACATAGGATTGATCGCAGCGATGCCTTCGACAGCAGCGACTCTGGTGCAGGCAGGGCCTGCACGAGCAACCGTCCGGGACAACCGGCACCCAGGAGGGGGCATGGTGCAGCACGAAGCTCCACAGCAGAGAGTTGCCGTACGCGGCTCCGACCCGACCGGACAGGGCGAGCCACCGTCAGGGTGCGTGCGGGACGTCGTCGTGCTGCGGCTGCCGGCAGTCGGCGCCTATCTGTCGGTCCTGCGCACTGCGACGGCGAGCCTTGCCTCCCGTCTCGACTTCACCATCGACGACATCGAGGATCTGCGCATCGCCGTCGACGAGGCCTGCGCCATGCTCCTGACCCAGGCCGTGCCCGGCGCTGACCTCGAGTGCACCTTCGAGCTCACCTCCGCCGCCATCCGGGTGGATGTCAGCGTGCTGACCCTGGACGGGCTGGAGCCCTCGCGCGACACCTTCGCCTGGACGGTGCTGACCGCGCTGGCCGGCGAGGTGGACAGTTCGCTCGACGCCGACAACCGGGTGACCCTGTCGATGCACAAGCGCGCATCCGACCTGTCCGGAACGGGCGCCGGCTCGTGACTGACGCCACCGACGTGGACCAGGCCCCGACCGACGAGGCCCTGCTGCCACCGGACCAGCCGCCGCCGCCGGACGCCGAGACCGTGCCGGACGCCGTTCCGCTGACCCTGCGCCAGGAGCGCACGGTCGCGGACCGGGCCCGGGCGCGCACGATGTTCCTTCAGCTGGCCGACTTGCCGGCGGACGACCCTGGCCGCACCCGCCTGCGCGAGGAGCTGGTGGAGGCGCATCTGCCGCTCGTGGAATACCTCGCCCGTCGCTTCCGCAACCGCGGCGAGCCGCTCGACGACCTCGTCCAGGTCGCGACGATCGGCCTGATCAAGTCCGTCGACCGCTTCGACCTCGAGCGCGGCGTGGAGTTCTCGACGTATGCCACACCCACGATCGTCGGTGAGATCAAGCGGCACTTCCGCGACAAGGGCTGGGCGATCCGCGTCCCCCGCCGCCTGCAGGAGCTCAAGCTGAGCCTGACCAAGGCGACCAGCGAGCTGTCTCAGAAGAACGGCCGCTCCCCCACCGTCGGCGAGCTGGCCACCCACCTCGGGATGTCCGAGGAGGAGATCCTCGAAGGGCTCGAGTCGGCCAACGCCTACTCGGCGGTCAGCCTGGACGCTCCTGACGGGGGCGATGACGACTCGCCGGCGGTCGCGGACAGCCTCGGCATGATGGACGACGCCCTGGAGGGTGTGGAGTACCGCGAGTCGCTCAAGCCGCTGCTCGAGCAGTTACCGCCCCGCGAGAAGCGGATCCTGATGCTGCGCTTCTTCGGCAACATGACCCAGTCGCAGATCGCAAGCGAGCTCGGCATCAGCCAGATGCACGTCTCGCGCCTGTTGGCCCGCACCCTGGCGCAGCTGCGCTCCGGCCTGCTCGTCGAGGAGTAGCCCCTGGCCGCGGGCTCACTCCGTACGGTGGAACGCTCGCCGCGCCTCGGGAGTCGCCAGCTGGTAGAGCACGGCCGCAGCGAGCCCGAGCGTCGGAGCGGCGGCGTACCAGACCCGCCCCTGCGCGAGGCCCACGCCCACCGGCAGCGCCAGCAGCTGCAGGACCACCGCCGGGGAGCGGGACCAGCCGGCCGCTCGGACGAGCCCGCGCGCCATCACCAGCACGACGAGCCCGGTGCCGAGCGCGAACCCGGCTTCGAGCAGCGTCGCTGCCCGGTCGAACGGCTCGCCGACGACGGCCGCCACGCCGTAGCCGGCGCCGAGAGCGACGAGCGCGGCCCCCTCGAGAGCGACGAGCAGCCCCGCCCGGGTCAAGGCAGAGGGCAGGCGCACGGTGCAGGCTAGTGCCGGATACCCTGCGCCATGCGCGTCCTGCTGCTCGTCAACCCCAAGGCCACCACGACGTCGGCC
>JAHWJP010000119.1:4708-7928 GCA_019348355.1 Actinomycetota bacterium | reverse complement strand
TCTGCGACTGCTTCACCACCCGCGGCAGCGCCTCGGCGTCGACCGGGTCCGGCACGGCGACCCGCACGATCTGGCAGCCGGTGGCGGTCAGCTCGGCGATCTGCTGCAGCGTGCCGTCGATGTCGGCGGTCACCGTCGTGGTCATCGACTGCACGCTGATCGGCGCGCCGCCGCCGACCGGAACGCCCCCGACATCGAGCTGCCGGGTCTTGCGGCGCTCGGCGAGCCGGGCGGGCGGCAGCTCGGGCATGCCGAGTGCGACAGCCATCAGGAGGTCCCCATGTCAGGAGTTGAGCCGGATCGGGTTGACGATGTCGGCGCCGAGCAGCCAGAGGGTGAAGCCGGCGAAGAACACCACCACCGCGTACGTCAGAGGCATGAGCTTGTTCAGGTCGACCGAGCGCACGGGTCCGCGGTAGCCCATCAGCCGCCGGACCCTGTCCCGGGCCTGCTCGTACCCGAGGACCGCGAGGTGGCCGCCGTCCAGCGGCAGCAACGGCAGCAGGTTGAACACCCCGACGAAGAAGTTGAGGCCGGCGATGAGGCCGAGGAAGCCGAGCACCTTGAAGGCGAGCGTCTCGTCGCTGGCGATGACCTCGCCGCTGATGCGGCCGGCACCGACGATGCCGATGAACCCGTCGCGGTCGCGCTCGTCGGTGTAGACCTCGGTGATGGTGCCGAGCTTCTCGGTGAACGTCGTCACGATCCCGGTGAGGATGTCGCCCATCATGGTCACGCTGTAGCCGACGGCCTCGACCGGACCGAGGCGCTCGGTGCCCCGGCGGAACTCCGGCAGCACCCCGACCGCCCCGACCCGCTCCGTGGCCGCGCCTTCGGTCAGCGACGGCCGCAACACCGCGGCCGGTGTGATGGTGAGATCCTGCGGCACCCCGCCGCGGTCGACCGTGATGGCGATGGTCTCGCCGGGGTAGCGCCGGACCTCGGTGACGAACTCCAGCACGCTGTTGACCGGCGTGCCCGCGACGGCGAGCACGGTGTCCCCCACCTGGATGCCGGCGTCCTGCGCGGGGCTCGGCAGCGTGCCGCCGGCATCACAGGCCTGGCCGACTCCTGCGGTGATGCACGGCGCCACGGACGCGATGCCGGGCGGCTTCTCGACCGCCTTGCCGATCGCCAGTGCGCTGAGCAGGACCAGCACGATCGCGATGATGAAGTGCACGATCGACCCGGCGGCCAGGACGACCGCCCGCTGCCGAGCCGGGCGGTTGTAGAGCGCTCGGTGCTCGTCGGCGGGGTCGATCTCCTCGAGCCGGGTCATGCCGACGATCCGGACGAAGCCACCGGCCGGGATGGCCTTGACACCCCACTCGGTCTCGCCGGTCTGCCGCGACCAGAGGGTGGGTCCGAAGCCGACGAAGAACTGCGTCGCCTTCGCCCCGTAGCGCCGGGCGGTCAGGAAGTGGCCCCCCTCGTGGAGCGTCACCGAGATGAGCAGCGCCAGCACGAAGCCGACGAACCCGAGGACGACGAGCATCACACCTCCATGACATGAGCAACGCCCGCATCGCCTGCGCCAGCCTGCTCCCGGGCACGAGCACGCGCCCACACCTCTGACTCCAACACCTCGGACAGGGTCGGTCGTTCCCGAAACTCGTGGGTATCGACGACGGCCGCGACGGTGTCGACGATGGCGAGGAAGTCCAGCCGGCCGCCGACGAAGGCCTCCACGCAGACCTCGTTCGCGGCGTTGAGCACCGCTGGGGCGGTCCCACCGCGACGCCCGGCCTCCCGGCACAGCGCCACCGCCGGGAACGCCACCTCGTCCAGCGGCTCGAACTCCCAGGCCTGCGCCACCGTCCAGTCCATGCCGGGTGCGGCCGCCGGGACCCGGTCGGGCCAGCCGAGGGCCAGCGCGATCGGCAGGCGCATGTCCGGCGGGCTCGCCTGGGCGAGCGTCGAGCCGTCGACGAACTCCACCATCGAGTGCACGACCGACTGGGGGTGCACCACGACGTCGATCGCGTCGTAGGGCGTGCCGAACAGCAGGTGGGCCTCGATCAGTTCGAGCCCCTTGTTGACCAGGGTCGCCGAGTTGATCGTGACGACCGGGCCCATGTCCCAGGTCGGGTGGGCCAGCGCCTGCTCCGGTGTGACAGTGCCGAGCTGGCCTCGCGTGTGACCACGGAACGGTCCCCCGCTCGCGGTCAGCACCAGCCGGGCGACCTCCGCAGCCCGACCACCCCGCAGGCACTGCGCGAGGGCGCTGTGCTCGGAGTCGACCGGGACGATCTGGTCAGCCCGCTGGACCGCGGCCTGGACGAGTGGCCCACCCGCGACGAGCGACTCCTTGTTGGCCAGCGCGAGGGTGCGTCCCGCCTCGAGCGCGGCGAGCGTCGGGGCGAGCCCGACCGAACCGGTCATGGCGTTGAGGACGGTGTCGCACGGCCACGTGGCGAGCTCGGTCACCGCGTCCGGCCCGGCCAGGATCTTGGGCACGGCGAACTCCCCGGCGCTGAAGCCCTGCGCCTTGGCCGCGGCATAGAAGGCCAGCAACAGGTCCTGAGCCGCCGAGGCGCGGGCGACGGCCACCACCTCCACCCCCAGCTCGAGGGCCTGCTGGGCAAGCAGATCGACGCGATCGCCGCCGGCAGCAAGGCCGACGACGCGGAACCGATCGCGGTTGCGACGCACGACATCCAGTGCCTGTGTGCCGACCGAGCCGGTCGCACCGAGCAGCACGATCTCGCGGGTCATGACACCAGTCTCCCAGGTCGGCCGACGGGCCCCGCTGGGCGTCGATCACGCCACCCCCAGCCGACTTCCCCTGCGCCATGACACGTCCTGGCCCCCGAGGTGTGACGTAACGCAGGGGAAGTCCGGGGGGAGGCCGGGTGGGGGAGGCACGGCCGAGGCCGGTGCCGCGCAGCGGTGACGCTGTGTCGACAGAACCGGTCGACAGAGGCGCTGCCAGCTACAGCGAGTGACAGCTTATGCCGATCTGTTCCGCATGACGCTTCCCGCCCACTCCCTCACCGGCCGGCGCGGCTGGACCGTCGTGGCGAGCCTCACCGCCCTGCTCGGCGCGCTGATCGTCGGCCAGCTGCCCGTAGCGAGCGCTCAGACGGACGCGCCGCCGGCATCCGCGCCGGCGGTGGCTCCCGCCGCCGAGATCGAGCAGCCGGCACTGCCGGTCGCCCCGCCGGTCGCCCCGCCGGTCGTAGTTCCGCCGGTCGAGGTCCCGCCGGTCGCCCCGCCCGTC
>JAHWJP010000119.1:0-4608 GCA_019348355.1 Actinomycetota bacterium | reverse complement strand
CGCCCGCCCCGGCGCCCCCCGTCGCGAAGCCCGCCGCACCTCAGCCCCCCGTCGCCGCCCCCCCGGCCCCCGTGGCCGGCCTGTGCTCCGGTGCCGGCTGGGAGCAGCGGCGCGGCGAAGCGGCCCTCGCCTCGCTACGGGCCGGCGCTGCGCGTACCGGCTTCACGGTCAGCTTCTCCGGCGCCCGCAGCGGGGTCATGGGGCTGACCTACCTCAAGGAGAACCGCATCGAGATGTTCGTCCGGTCCTGCGAGAAGCAGTCCGCCGAGCTGCTGCGCCACGTCATGGCGCACGAGCTGGGGCATGCGTACGACACGACCAAGATGAGCGACGCCACGCGCACGGCCTACCTCGCGGCCCGCGGCATCCCGATTCACACCCCCTGGTACGGCTGCTCCGGCTGCACCGACTTCGCCACGCCCGCCGGCGACTTCGCCGAGGTCTACGCGCAGTGGGCCCGTGGCGCCAGCACCAACCGCAGCGAGATCGCCGGCGACGTGGGCGGGGCCCAGCTCGCCGCGCTCGCGGCGACGTTCTTCGGCGCCTGAGCTACGGGCGGGGCTCCCTGCGTCCGCGCACGACCCCCACCCCCCACGCGGCCAGCAGCCCGACCGCCACCACCACCACCGCGATCCACCCCAGCGGCCCCGGATTGGACTGGATCACGACGACAGCGAAGAACAGGCCGAGCAGGACGTGCACCACCCGCCACGCCACGTCGGTGCTCACGGCTGGACACTCACGTCTGGACACTCGACGACTGGGCCGCCGACAGCTGCCCGCAGGCACCGGCGATCTCGCGCCCACGGGTGTCCCGCACTGTCGCGTTGACCCCGGCGGCGCGCAGCCGGCGTACGAACGCCTGCTCGACGGGCGCCGGCGAGGCGTCCCAGACCGAGCCGGGCGTCGGGTTGAGCGGGAGAAGGTTGACGTGCACGAGCTTGCCCGACAGGCGCTTGGCGAGCAGGTCCGCGCGCCACGGCTGGTCGTTGACGCCCGAGATGAGGGCGTACTCGATGGACAGCCGGCGCCCCGTACGCGTGGTGTAGCCGAAGGCGGCTGCCAGGACCTCTTTGACCGGCCAGCGGGTGTTCACCGGCACCAGGGTGTCGCGCAGCTCGTCGTCCGGTGCGTGCAGCGACAGCGCGAGGGTGACCTGCAGGTTCTCCTCGGTCAGCCGGCGGATCGCCGGGACCAGCCCGACGGTCGAGACGACCAGGCTGCGCTGGCCGATGCCCATGCCGTGCGGCGCAGGGTCGACGATGCGCCGGACGGCACCGACGACGCGGGCGTAGTTGGCGAGCGGCTCCCCCATGCCCATGAACACGACGTTGCTGACCCGGCCGCCGCGGGCGGACTCCGCGCGTGCCGCCGCGACCACCTGCTGCACGATCTCGGCGGTCGACAGGTTGCGGGTCAGGCCGGCCTGACCGGTGGCACAGAACGGGCAGGCCATGCCGCAGCCGGCCTGGCTGCTCACGCAGACGGTGGTCCGTCCGGGGTAGCGCATGAGGACGGACTCGACGAGGGTGCCGTCGTGGCCGCGCCACAACGTCTTGACCGTCGAACCCTCGTCACAGTCGACCTCGCGCACCACGCTCAGCAGCGGCGGCAGCAGATCGGCCGTCAGGCGCTCGCGCACCGCGGCCGGCAGGTCGGTCATCTGCTCCGGAGCGCGACCGGCGAAGTAGTGCCGGGACAGCTGCTCGGCGCGAAAGGGCTTCTCGCCCAGCGCCTCGACGGCGGAGCGACGCCCGGCGACGTCCAGGTCGGCCAGGTGGCGCGGCGGCAGCCCGCGCTTGGGCGCGTCGAAGACGAGCGGGAGGACGGTCGGAGAAGCCACAGTTCGTCCAGCGTACGCAGCGGCCGTTCCCTTCCCGCCCGGTCGCCAGTCACCTTCGGTCACCTCGCGCGTTGGATCCGTGCGGGGCCGACGACCTCTGGTCGGGAAGGGTGGACATGCTGCGCAGGCACGAGGTCCGGCAGCCGCGGTTGCGGCCGAGCTGGATCGCGGCGAGCGCCCTCACCGTGCTGTCCGCCGCTGTGGTGGCTGCCGTGTGGCTGCCGCCCGTCCCGGGCCGCGCAGGAACCGCGGCCGTCGCATCCACCGTTGCGGCCAGCGACGTCGTCGCGCCGGCCCCGCTGGTGCTGAGCTTTCCACCGCCGGGAGCCGTGGCGCCTTCAGCTTCCCCTCGCCCCCGCGTGACGTCGGCGCCGCGACCCGCTCAGGCGGCGCCGACCCCCGTCGGCGGTCGACGCCCCGCGGCGCCGCCGGACAGCCGGTGCTCCGGGAACGGCTGGCAGCAGCGACGCGGGGCGGCGGCGCTGGCCTCGCTGCGGCGTCCCGCCGACGCGCAGTCGTTCCGGGTCGAGTTCCTGCCGGGCCGATCCGACGTGCTGGGTCTTGCGTATCTGCAGGAACGACGTGTCGAGATCTTCGTGCGATCGTGCGCGGAGCTGCCCGACGGCCTGCTGCGCCACGCACTCGCGCACGAGATCGGCCACCTCGTGGACGCCAGCCGGATGACCACGAGCCTGCGGTCGCAGTGGCTCAGCACGCGCGGGATCGCTGCGGGAACACCGTGGTTGGGCTGCAACGGCTGCCGTGACTTCCGCACCCCCGCAGGGGACTTCGCCGAGGTGTACGCGCAGTGGCAGCGCGGGTCAGCGGGCAACCTGTCGGAACTCGCACCGGCACCGGCTGCTTCGGCGCTCGACCAGCTCGCCGCGCAGTTCTTCTAGACCGCTGCCTCAGGGCAGCGGAAGAAACGCCATGATCAGCAGGTAGGCCACCGGCGCGGTCGGCAGCAGCGAGTCCAGCCGGTCCATGATCCCGCCGTGGCCGGGCAGCAGCGTGCCCATGTCCTTGATGCCGATGTCGCGCTTGACCATCGACTCGCCGAGATCGCCGAGCGTCGCGGTCAGTGCCACCGCGACGCCGAAGCCGGCCCCGAGCAGCGGCGAGGCGTCGAACAGCTGCAGGAACAGGACCGCACCGACCCCACCGCAGGCCAACAGCGATCCGATGAAGCCCTCCCAGGACTTCTTCGGCGACACCGTCGGGGCAAGCGCATGCCGGCCGAGCAGGGCGCCGGCCGCGTAGCCGCCGATGTCGCTCGCCACCACGACGGCGAGGAAGGTCGCCACCCGGCGCGGGCCGTCGTCGGGGACCGCCAGCAGCGAGGCGAAGCCGGCAAGGAAGGGCACGTAGACGGCGGTGAAGGTCGACGCCGCAACGTCGCGCAGGAAGCCCTCGGCGGGGTCGGCCAGCCGCCACGCGAGGCTTGCCAGCACGGTGAGGACGAGGGCGAGAAACAGCGCATCGGGGCCGTTCCGGTAGGCCAGCACCGCCATGGCGACGCCACCGACGAGCAGCGGCACCAGCGTCGGCTGCGCCCCGAGCGTGCGCAGCGCCTGCACGACCTCGTAGACGCCGATCGCCACGGCGAGCGCGACCACCCCGATGAAGGCCGCCTTGTAGGGCGAGAACAGCGGCCCGGTGACCAGTGCGGCCAGCAACACCCCGACGCCGATCGCCGCCGGCAGATTGCGGCCGGCTCGGCCCGGGCCCCCCTTGCCCGGGGCCCCGTCGAACGACGGTGCGGTCTCGATCGCTGCCATCAGACCTCGAGCAGCTCGGCTTCCTTGTGCTTCAGCAGTTCGTCAACGGTCCCGACGTACTGCCCGGTGGTCTTCTCGAGCTCCTTTTCCGCCCGCGCGACCTCGTCCTCACCTGTCTCGCCGTCCTTGACGAGGCGGTCGAGCTCCTCCTTGGCCTTGCGCCGGATGTTGCGGATCGAGATCTTGGCGTCCTCGGCCTTGCTGCGCGCCACCTTGATGAACTCCCGGCGCCGCTCCTCGGTCAGCTGCGGGAAGACGATCCGGATGATGTTGCCGTCGTTGCTGGGGTTCACCCCGAGGTCTGAATCCCGGATCGCGCGTTCGATCAGCCCCAGCGTGGCCTTGTCGTACGGGCTGATGACCGCCATCCGGGGCTCGGGCACACTCAGCGACGAGAGCTGGTTCACCGGGGTCATCGCGCCGTAGTAGTCCACGACGATCTTGGAAAACATCTGCGGGGTCGCTCGTCCGGTCCGGATGCCACCGAAGTCGTCCTTCGCGACGGCCACCGCCTTCTCCATCTTGTCCTCGGCGTCGAGCAGCGTGTCGTCGATCATCCCGAATCCTCCGCGCTGATGAGGGTCCCGATCTTGTCACCGGCGACAGCCCTCGCGATGTTGCCCTCGGTCATCAGGTCGAACACGACGATCGGCAGGCCGTTGTCCATGCACAGGCTGATCGCGGTGGCGTCCGCGACCTTCAGCCGCCGCTCGAGCACCTCGGCGTAGCTCAGGCGGTCGAACTTCACCGCCGCCGGGTTCTTGCGCGGGTCGTCGTCGTAGACGCCGTCGACCTGCTTGGCCATGAGCACGCACTGCGCACCGGTCTCGAGCGCCCGCTGCGCCGCGCAGGTGTCGGTCGAGAAGAACGGCTGGCCCAGCCCGGCGCCGAAGATGACCACCCGGCCCTTCTCCAGGTGACGGATCGCCCTCCGCGGGATGTACGGCTCGGCGACCTGCCCCATCGTGATCGCCGTCTGCACGCGGG
>JAHWJP010000242.1 GCA_019348355.1 Actinomycetota bacterium | reverse complement strand
CGAGATCCATCGTCGTGGTGCCGAACGCCGCCAGCGACGCGCTCTTGCGGAAGTCGGGGAACACCACCCGCGCGGTGCAGTCGCTGTTCTCCTGCCGGTCGAACCGCAGCCGCACCGGCTTGCCGGCCTCGACCCGGATCAGGCTCGGCGAGTAGCCGCCCTTGACGGTGATGTCGACGACCTGGCGGCCGTCCTCAACGGAGGCGTGTGTGGCCTTCTGGGGGGCGAAGAAGTACCAGGCGAGCAGCGCGATGAGCGCGATCCCGCCGAGTATGACGGCGATGTCGGCGGCGGTCATGTGACGGCTCCTTGGGTGTGGGTGTGGGTGTGGCTGTCGAGCTGCTCGAGGAGCAGCGTCGCGATGAGGTCCGGCTGGTTATAGGCGATGCCGTGGTCGCCGTCGGCGCGGACGATCCGCACGTCGGGCGACGGGGGCAGGTCGAGGACGTCCGTGGGCAGGACGGTCTGGTCGTGCTCGGCGAGCAGCACCGTGATCGGGCATGGCGGGTGGCGAAGGACGTCGGCGAGCGGGTTCCCCTGCCACATGCTGTTGAGGGCGTCGGAGTAGGCGGCGAAGCTGTGCTGGATACCGTCCCGCGCGACCTGCGGTGGTACGTCCGGTTCGACCCGCGGCGCCACGCGCGCGATCAGCGGACGGGCGAGGCACATCGCGCCGCACACGAACCCGCCGAGCGGCGAACCGGCCAGCGTGACCTTGGCGAGCCAGGAACGCTCGGAGAAACGCGCCTTCGCGGCTTCGACCTCGGCGAAGACGGCCGGGGCGACCAGCGTCATGCGGGCGACCCGCTCGGGCGCGCGCTGGACGAGCGCGGCGGCGACTGTGCTGCCCCAGCTGTGCGCCACCAGGTGCGCTCGTCGCACGTCGTGGTGGTCCAGGAGCCGGAACACGGCGTCGGCCTGAGCGTCGAGGTCGAACGTCGTGCCCATCCGCATCGACGACCCGAACCCGAGCAGGTCCGGGACGACCGAGACCACTCCGGCGTCGGAGACACGTCGTGCGGTGGAGAGCCAGGTGGACGAGGTCGCGCCGAGCCCGTGCAGGAACACCAGCGGCTCGCTCGCGGTGTCGGGGGCGCCGAACGCCTCGTGGGCCAGCACGGTCGTTCTCGGGTCCCGCTGGGGGCGCAGCACGCCGGTGCCGCCGACGCCGAGCGCAGGCGCGAGCCCGGCGGCAGCCTCGGCGTGCCGAGCCGACAGCCAGCGCCACAGCAGGACCGCGTAGCCGCCGGCCGCGGTCAGCGCGATGAGCAGCCAGGTGGTGTCGCCGCCGGGCATGTAGTGGCTGCTGACGTGGCCGAGCGCGAGCCAGTCCATCCAGTGGTAGTGCGGGATCCCCGGTGCGCGGAAGACGATGTCCGGCCACATCGCCCACAGGTGGAAGCCCAGGATGGACAGCAGCTGGAACCGGGTGGGGCGGGCGGCGACGAGCAGGAAAAGAGCTCGCCACAGCGCGGCGACGGTGAGCCCGACCAGGAAGTGCGTCGCCCAGTGGAACCGCGCCTCATGGGTGGCGTAGCTGGCGTACAGGCCGATCTCAACGACCACGAGGACGGACAGCTGCCAGAGAAGCGTTCGCGGCCGCAGTGGCCCGTACGCCTTCGGCCAGGTCAGCGGGCTCATGAGACCGCCCCCAGGATCGTCGTGATCTCGAAGGCGTTCGTCAGGTACGCCGGGTCCAGCGTCGCGTAGCGCACGACACGATCGGAGTCGATCACGGCGTAGCCGACGGGGCGTCCACCGTCGACCGGCTGCGGCATCTCGACGGCGTCGGCGAGCTTGTTCAGCGGATCGACAACGATCGGCGCAAGCAGCTGCGTCGTAGTCGGCTGCGGGACGACGACGCGGACGTCGGCATCGTCAGGGACGGCAGTCAGCCACTGCGCCAGCTTGTCGGGCTGCGGAAGGTCGCGGACGAACAGCAGCACGACCGGTCGGCCACCGAACCCGACGTCCACGGGCTCCTGCGGCACGACCGGCCCGTCGAGCAGGAGCCCGTCGCGCTGGAAGGCCGGGTCGACGTCGTCGAGCGGCCCCGGAGGGCGCACCAGCGCCACGACGACGAACGCCAGCACAGCCGCGAACGCGGCGAACCACGCCAGCGGCGCCCACGCCGGCAGCGGCGGCCGGAGCCCGGACGTCCGCCCGTACGCGGGGTCTGCCTTCGCCGGCGTCGTGCGAGTGGCCGTAGGTGCTGCCACGGCTATCGGTTCCTGAACACGACGCGCATGACCTCGTCGTAGATCAGCGGGTCGCCGTGGTTCACGGCGTCGGTCACGCAGCGTTCGAGGTAGTTGCGGGCCACCTTGCGGCTGATCGCCTCGAGGGCGGACTGGGCGGCGGTCAGCTGCTGCAGCACGTCAGCGCAGTACCGGTCCTGCTCGACCATCTTCGCGACGCCGTTGACCTGCCCGTTGACCTTCTTCAGGCGCAGCAGCAGGTCGGCGC
>JAHWJP010000027.1 GCA_019348355.1 Actinomycetota bacterium | reverse complement strand
ACTAGGAGAAGATCGCGGACGGCGAGCGCTTCGCCCGCGACCGGCACGAGCTCTGCAGCGCATCGAAGGCGGCAAGCACTTCACCCCGGAGGTCCGCCCAGAGGTCCTGGCCGCGGCCATCACGGACCTGGTCGCCGAGGTGCGCGCCCGGCCGTGATCGGTCACGGCGGATGCCGTCGCACACGCAGAGGATGATCGGGCCATGACGACATCCGGGTCGACGACGACCGACCGCTGGATCAGCCAGTCGTCCGCCCGCGACAACCTCGGCCTGCTGCGCCGCGGCGAACTCGCACAGCTGCGCACGTCCGGAACGGTGCGGTACGTGGAGGCGGGCACGGTCGTTGCCGCAGCCGGCTCACCCGCCACGCACATCCAGATCGTCGCGGATGGCGAACTCGAGCTGATGGCGCGTCAGGACGGAGGCCGGGCCACGATGGCCGTCGTGCGAGCCGGCGGCGTGATCATGGATCCCGATGCTGCTGGGCAATTCGATGCCGTTCGACGCAGTCGCCAGCCGTGACACCGAGCTGGTCGCTCTGTCGCGGCGGCGGTGGACGGAGCTGCTGGCGTCCTCGCCGTCGCTGTCGATGCGGTGGATGACATCGATCGCTCGGCGGCTCGACGACGACCGCCGACGGCTCGTCGTCGTCACCAGCAAGCCGCTGGTCAGCCAGGTCGCATACCTGCTGGCCTACGGCTCGACCGTGCTGCTGCAACAGGACGGCCTGCGCGACGTCATGGGCCGCGAACCGCTCCCATGACGGTCCGAAATCGGTCGGCAGAACGAGCTGGACGACGATGCCGCGTCGCGGCGCCCGACGCCGCAGGGCTGGCGCTCACGGCTGCGGGCTGACGCCGAGCCGGTCGGCGAGTACAGCGGCGGTCCAGCGCAGCTCGCGGCGGCGCGAGGCGATCTGACTGCCCAGGACCGTCAGGGCATGCAGCGTCGCGGGCATGTACGCGTGCATCCGCTTCACCGGCATTCCTGTGCGTGTGACCGACCTCACGGGCGGTGCTAACAGAAGTGCTTGCAGTTGCTAGCACCGTCGCCTAGCGTGGGGCACTGGATGAGAACACCCCGCGGAAGGAGTTCCCATGGCCAGCCTCGATGTGCGTCACCTCGGCGACTACATCCGCGAGCAGCGCGGCGCCAGTGACATCTCGCTGCGTCAGCTGGCCAAGCTCGCCGGCGTGAGCAACCCCTACCTCAGCCAGATCGAGCGGGGGCTGCGCAAGCCGAGCGCCGAGATCCTGCAGCAGATCGCCAAGGCGCTGCGCATCTCGGCCGAGGCGCTGTACGTCCAGGCCGGGATCCTCGAGCAGCGCGAGGGCAGCGGCGTCGTCGTCGACGCCCTGCTCGGCGACGAGGGGCTCAACGAGCGGCAGAAGCAGGTGCTGCTCGAGATCTACGACAGCTTCCGCAAGGAGAACGCCGCGAGCAAGGCGAGCGCCGGTGAAGGTGCCGCCGTGTCGCTGGTCACCACCGCTCCCGACCTGCCCACCGAGCTCAGCACCACCTCGATGAGCGCCGCCCGGCGGGCCAAGAAGGCCGCCCCCCGGCCTACCGGGCCGGCCAGCACCAGCACCTCCGACGCCGGCTAGGCGTCGCGTCCCCTCGTACGTCCCGATCCCCACTATCGCCAGGAGGCAAGACCATGGCCACCGCCACCACCACCACCCGCAAGACCACCCCGAAGACCACCGCCAGCATCGACAAGAACGGCGGCACTGTTTCCGGCCGCTTCACGTTGAGGAACCTGCCCTCCTTCGACGTCTCGGAGGCGGCCAGCAAGCCGCTGTTCGCGGTCGTCGGCGTCGCCGACCTCGCGATCGAGCAGGCCAAGGATGTCCCGGCCCAGGTCCGGACCCTGCCGAGCTCGGTCAAGTCGTTGCGCAGCGACGTCGAGGTCCGCGTCGACAAGGCCAACAAGAAGGCGAGCGACGTCTACGGCAAGCTCACCAAGCGCGGCGAGCGTCTCGTCACGCAGATCCGCCGCCAGCCGGCCACCCAGGCCGCGATCGCCGAGGGCAAGCAGGCCGTGCGCAAGGCCGAGGCCTCCGCGACCGCTGCGAAGAAGACGGTGTCGGCGGGCGAGAAGGCCGTCGAGGACGCTGCCGGCAAGCTCGGCTAGTTCCCGACAGCCGTACCTCGCGCAACCCCCGGAGCCGTCACGGTCCGGGGGCTGCGTGGATCATGGGGGAGGATGGACAGATGACGACGGTTGCGGTCGGCCCGGAGCAGATGCTGCTGCTCGTACTCGGGCTGGCGCTGCTCGCCCTCAAGATCTGGGCCCTCGTTGACGCCTGCCTGCGACCCGCTGCGGCCTTCCCGGCCGCAGGCAAGCTGACCAAGCTCGCCTGGGTCGCCATCCTTGTCGCCGCGGTGCTGCTCAGCGGCCTGTCGGTGCTCAGCCTGTTCGGCCTGGTCGGCACCGTCGCCGCCGTCGTCTACCTGGTGGACGTACGGCCAGCGGTGCGCGGGCTACGTCCCGGCGGTCCCTGGGGCTGAGGCCGGGTCGCTGGGCTCCTGCCCGAGATGGATGAAGACCAGCGCGTCGTCGCCCTCGACCGTCTCGGTCTCCCCGTTGGCTTCGTAGACCTCGACCAGGCCTGGGGCGTCGGAGGCGGCGAACAGGCGGCGCACCCCGTTCTCGACCCGAGTCGACTCACCGTGGCGGACGCCGCCGCGCAGAACCACCATCTGTTCAGCCATGACGCGGAACCATACCCGCGTGGCGCGGGGTGATACGGCGGCAGGTCGTCCCGGATGAGTCGGGTTGCCGCTTTCGTTCCTCCCCCGTGCGGGTGAGCGCCGCTCCGGGCCGTCACCGTGTCCGCTGCGCATCGTTGCGAAGGATGTCGCCGCACGACCACCGGAAGCGCTTCGAGAGGGCCACGCACCATGAGCCGCATCGCCACCGTCCGCAGTGAGCTCGAGCTTCGCCTGGTGGTTCCCGGCGGGCCGTCCCTGCCGGTGCTCGCCGACCTGCGCTATGCGGCCGACGACCCGTGGGCGGTCCGGGTCGCCTTCCAGACCGGCGGCGAGGGTGACGGGATCGTCGAGTGGATGTTCGCCCGGCAGCTGCTGACCGACGGGGTGGCTGGCGCCGTCGGCGAGGGTGACGTGCGGGTGTGGCCGTCGATGTCCGGTGGCGACCGGGTCATCAGCCTGGCGATGGCCTCCCCCTCGGGGTCGGCGCTGTTCGAGATCGACCGCGACGCCCTCGTCGAGTTCCTGCAGCAGACCTACGTCGCGGTGCCCACGGGCGCCGAGGAGGACGTCGTCGACCTCGACGCCGAGCTGGCACTGCTGATTCAGGACTGAGCCGGGCCTGCGCCGATCCGGGCCCCACCCCGGCCGGCCGAACGCGGTCGCCGTGCCGACCAGCACGGCGAGCGCCAGTGTCCACCCGCCCAGCACGTCGCTGACGTAGTGCACCCCCAGCCCGATCCGGTCGAGACCGGTGAGCAGGACCACGGCAATAGCCGCCGTCCAGGCCGCGACCCGGCAACGCCGGCTCAGCGCCGGCAGGACGACCATCAGCAGCAGCGCCGCACCGAGCAGCGAGTTGAGCGCATGCCCGGAGGAAAGCTCAGGCCCGGCGTAGTTCGGTGCCGGCGGCCGGACCTGACGATGTCACGAGCCGACACCGCTCGGGGCGACCGTCGACCAGCCGACGGTCAGCTCGCCCAACCGGTGCCGCACCGGCCCTTGCTGCGGCCAGGCCAGCGCCTCGCAGGCGGCGACCCAGCGCTGCCGCGGCCCGAACGGGGCGTAGGCCGCGCTGCGGTCCCACGCGTCGTCGAGCGCGCTGAGCAGCGCGTGCACGGGCTCCCCCGGGACGTTGTGGTGGATCAGCGCCTTGGGCAGCCGCTCGGCCAGATCGGACGGCCGGGAAAGGCTCGGCAGGTGCGCCGCGAGCGTCAGGGTCTGCGGGCCTGCAGGTGTCAGCGCCACCCACGCGGCCCGGCGGCCGATCTCGTCGCAGGTGCCCTCGACGAGCAGGCCGTCCGGGGCGAGTCCGGCGCACAGGGTGGTCCAGGCGTCGTACGCCGCCTGCTCGTCGTACTGCCTCAGGACGTTGAGGGCGCGCACGACGAGCGGGCGCAGGCCGGCCAGCTCGAACCCGCCGCGGCGGAACGAAAGACCCTGATGTTGAGCCTGCTTCGCGGTGCGGACCCGTTCTGGGTCGATCTCGAGGCCGACGACCTGCACGTCGCGCCGGATCTCGCGCAGCCGCCCGGACAGCTCGACGGTGGTGACCGGTGAGGCGCCGTAGCCGAGGTCGACGACGACCGGGGGCATTGCTGCGGCCCGCAGCAGGTCACCGTGCACGCCGGTGAGCCAACGGTCGACGCGGCGCAGCCGGTTGGGCGCGGTCGTTCCGCGGGTGGCGAGGCCGAGCGCGCGGGCCCGCCCGGCGGCGTACCGCTTCGACGTCGCCACGCGGCCATTCTCCCGCCTGGGTGGGGGCGCGCCCGAACCCCCCGGCGCAAGATCTTCGCGGAGTTCACAGGGTGCGTGCCCTGTGAACTCCCCGAAGATCTTGTCGGACCTGGTGGGCGGAGCGCGCGCGGCCCACCCGCTGAGGGGTCACCCGTCCGGCTCGGCGCCGTCGGACGGGCGACGGATGACTTTGCCGGGGCCGGCCTGCTGTTGCGGGGTGAGTTGCAGGAGGTCGATGTTGACGTGAGCCGGACGGGAGGCGATCCAGGCGATCGCGTCCGCGACGTCGTCCGCGGTCAGCGCGTCGACGCCGGCGTAGACCGCGCTCGCCCGGTCGGCGTCGCCACCGAAGCGGGTGAGCGAGAACTCCTCCGTCGCCACCATCCCCGGCGCCACCTCCGACACCCGCACGCCCGACTCGACCAGCTCGAGGCGCAGCGTGTCCCTGAGGGCGGCGAGGGCGTGCTTGGCCGCGACATAACCGCCCCCACCCTCGTAGACCCAGCGCCCGGCCGTCGAGCCGGTCAGGACGATCTGGCCGCGGGCGCCGCGCAGGGCAGGCAGCAACGCCTGCACGGTACGCACGGTGCCGAGCACGTTCACGTCGTACATCCGCGCCCAGGTCTCGGCGTCGGCGTCCGCGAGCGGCGCGAGGTCGAAGGCGCCGCCGGCGTTGGCGACCAGCAGGTCGCAGCTCGCCGCGGCGGTCGCGAGCGCCTCGACGCTGCGCGGGTCGGTCACGTCGAGGGGAACCGCACGGATGCCGGGCGTCCCGGCGGTCAAGGCGTCCAGCCGGTCGGTCCGACGGGCTGCGGCGACCACCTGCCAGCCGTCGGCGGCAAGGCGTCGGGCGGTGGCTTCGCCGATCCCGCTGCTCGCCCCGGTCACCACGGCTGTCCGTCGGTCATCCATGCCAGGAGTCATGTCGGGGAAGTCTGCCCTGCGGGGCGGTGTTGGGCGGGACAGGGCACACTGCCTCCCGGCAGAGAGATTTCCAGCAGGAGGTGCGGCCCGTGTCCCCGACCGCCACATTGAGGTCCGTACGCCCTCGTCGTGTCGCGGTGCTGTCCGTGCACACCTCACCGCTCGAGCAGCCCGGCACCGGCGATGCCGGCGGCATGAACGTCTACGTCGTCGAGACCTCCAAGCGGCTCGCGGCGCTCGGCGTCGAGGTCGAGATCTTCACCCGCGCGACCAGCAGCGACCTGCCGCCGGTCGTCCCCCTGGTGCCCGGCGTGACCGTGCGCCATCTGACCGCCGGCCCGTTCGAGGGCCTGTCGAAGGAAGACCTGCCGGCTCAGCTGTGCGCGCTCACCTCCGGTGTCCTTCGGGCCGAGGCCGCGCACGAACCCGGCTGGTACGACGTGGTCCACTCGCACTACTGGCTGTCCGGCCAGGTCGGCTGGCTCGCCACCGAGCGCTGGGGCACGCCGCTGGTGCACACCGCCCACACCCTCGCCAAGGTCAAGAACCTCGCGCTCGCCGACGGTGACACCCCCGAACCGCTGCGCCGGGTGGTGGGCGAACAGCAGGTCGTCGAGGCCGCCGACCGGCTGGTCGCCAACACCGCCGACGAGGCCCGCGAGCTCGTCGAGCTCTACGGCGCCGAGCCCAGCCGGGTGGTCACCGTCGCCCCCGGCGTTGACCTCGAGCACTTCCGGCCGGGGGAGGCCAATCACATGTCGCGGGCACTGGCCCGCACCCGCCTCGGCATCCCCCCCGATGCGGTGCTGCTGCTGTTCGTCGGGCGCATCCAGCCGCTCAAGGCGCCCGACGTCCTGCTGCACGCCGCCGCCCGGATGATCGAGCAGCGGCCCGAACTGCGCGACCGGCTAGTCGTCGCCGTCGTCGGTGGACCCAGCGGCACCGGCCTGCTGGAACCCACGGCCCTGCAGGACCTCGCGCACCGCCTCGGTCTCGCCGACCTGGTGCGCTTCGAGAAGCCGCAGGGCGGCCACTGCTCCCGCGGCCGGCTGCTCGACTGGTACCGCGCCGCCGACGTCGTCGCGGTCCCCAGCCACAACGAGTCCTTCGGTTTGGTCGCCCTCGAGGCGCAGGCCTGCGGAACGCCGGTCGTCGCCACCGACGTGGGCGGTCTTCGTACGACGGTGCACAACGGGGTGTCGGGTCTGCTCGTCCCCGGACACGGCGCCGACCAGTGGGCCGATGCGCTCACGCGGGCGCTGGCTGACCGCGGCCGGCTCTCGCAGGGCGCCGTGGCGCACGCCGCTGCCTTCTCGTGGGACGCGACCGGCGACGGGCTGCTCGCCACCTACCGTGACGCGCTCGCCGACCGGTTGCTGCTGCCGCCCGTGGCAGCGCCTCTGTCCGCCGCCCGGTGAGCGCTGCAGACTCGACCGGCGAGGTCTCCGCGATCCTTTCGGCCGCACTCGACGAGGCGGGGCTCGACTACACCTCACCCGGCGAGGGGCAGTTCTTCGTCGTCCTGCCCGGCACCCACAAGCTCGCCACCAACTGCTGGCTCGTCGTCGGGCAGCACAGCCTGCTCGTCGAGGCCTTCGTGGTGCGCAAGCCGGACGAGAACGGCGAGCAGTTCCACCGCTTCCTGCTGCGCCGCAACGCCCGGATGTACGCCGTGGCCTTCTGCACCGACCCGGCCGGCGACGTCTACCTGGTCGGGCGGCTGCCGCTGCACGCGGTCACGGCGGACGAGGTGGACCGGCTGCTCGGCGCCGTCCTGCAGTACGCCGACGAGGCCTTCGACCCGCTGCTGGAGCTCGGCTTCGCGTCCTCGATCCGGCGGGAGTGGGCCTGGCGGCGCAAGAACGGCGAGTCGATGGCCAACCTCGCGGCCTTCGCCCGCTTTGCCGACCCCGACCGGTGACCCGACCGCCGGACTGAAAGACTGGGCCGATGGCGACCCTCGTGTTGCTCCGCCACGGCGAGAGCGACTGGAATGCGAAGAACCTGTTCACCGGCTGGGTCGACGTCGACCTCACCGAGTTCGGCGAGGAGCAGGCCCGGCTCGGCGGGCTGGAGCTGAAGAAGGTCGGGCTGCTGCCGACCGTGGTGCACACCTCGCTGATGACCCGCGCCATCCGTACGTCCAACATCGCGCTCGAGGCCTGCGGGCGCAGCTGGATCCCGGTCAAGCGCCACTGGCGCCTCAACGAGCGGCACTACGGCGACCTGCAGGGCAAGGACAAGAAGGCCACCCTGCAGGAGTACGGCGAGGAGCGCTTCCAGCAGTGGCGGCGGTCGTACGACGTCCCGCCGCCGGCGATCGAGCCCGGGTCGGAGTGGGACGTCAGCCGCGACCCGCGCTACGCGCACCTCACGACCGACCTCGTCCCGCGCACCGAGTGCCTGAAGGACGTCGTGCACCGGATGCTGCCGTACTGGTACGACGCGATCGTGCCCGACCTGCAGGCCGGCGAGGTGGTGCTCGTCTCGGCCCACGGCAACTCGCTGCGGGCCCTGGTGATGCACCTCGACCGGCTCACCGAGCAGAAGGTCGTCGCCCTGAACATCCCTACCGGACAACCACTTCGGTACGACCTGGACGACGACATGCACCCGACCAACCCGGGCGGGACCTATCTCGACGAGGCCGCGGCCAAGGTCGCCGCCGCGGCCGTCGCCTCGCAGGGGCACTGACGTGGCGAAGAAGAAGAAGAGCCCGACACCACCACCACCGCCGGTCCGCAAGAAGCCGCCGCGCCCGGTCGTGACGTCGACGGGGAAGGCCCCCGGCAAGTCGTCCGGCAAGCGGCCGGCCTCGCCGGCCGCGAAGGGCTCGGGAAAGCGCATGTTGGTCGCCGGTGGGCTCGCGACCGCGGCGCTCGTCGCGGTCGGGGGATATGTCGTGCTCGACCGGCGCAGCGACGCCGAGCTGCGCGAGGCGCTGACCGGTGGGTCCTGCGAGGTGGACACGCAGGCGGACAGCAAGCGCTCGGCCACGGGGCACGTTCCGAACCCGACCTACACGGTGGAGCCGCCCGCGGGAGGGGACCACAACCCGTCGCCGGCGCGGGGCGGCGTCTACGCCGGGACCCGGGTGCCGGCCGACGGGCTGCTGGTGCACTCGATGGAGCACGGCTACGTCGTCGTGTGGCACCAGAGCGATCTGCCGGCCGAGCAGAAGGCCGAGTTGGAGGCCTTCGAGCAGCGCAACGACGGGGACGTGATCGTCGCCGAGCGGCCCGCTCTGCCGGTCGCCGTCGCGGCGACGGCCTGGCAGCAGCGGCTGCTCTGCGGCGCCGTCGAGCCGGCGGCGCTCGACCGCTTCGCCGAGCAGTACATCGGCAAGGGGCCGGAGAACGTCGAACGCGGCTAGGGCAGGGCCGGCACGCGCTCCCCGGTGACGAGGTAGACCACGCGCCGGGCGACCGAGACGGCGTGGTCGGCGAAGCGCTCGTAGTAGCGGCCGGCCAGCGTGATGTCGATGGCCGGCTCGATGCCGTCGGACCACGAGTCGTCGAGGATCTGCCGGAACAGCTGGCGGTGCAGCTCGTCCATCACGTCGTCGTCCTTCTCGAGCTGCGCGGCCATGACGATGTCGCGCCCGGCGATCACGCTGCCGGCCTTGGCGACGATCTCCTGGGCGGCATTCCCCATCTCGAGCACCGTGGAGCGCAGCGTCGGCGGAACCGCTGACATGGGATAGCGGCGGCGGGCGATCTTCGCGACGTGGACGGCGTTGTCGCCCATGCGCTCGAGGTCGGCCACCATCCGCAGCGACGTGACGAGCACCCGTAGGTCGCTGGCGACCGGCTGCTGGCGGGCGAGCAGGTCGAAGGCCCGCGCCTCGATGTCGCGGTAGCGGGCGTCCACGGCGTCGTCGTTGCTGATGACCATCTCGGCGAGGGTCAGGTCCGCGTCGAGTAGCGCCGTCGTCGCGCGGCTCATGGCCGAGCCGACCTGGTTGGTCATCTCGACCAGGCTGGTGGAGATGCCGTCCAGTTCCTCGTGGTAGGTGTCCCGCATGCCCCCAACGTAGCCCTCGTACGGGTGGCGAAACCGACGCGATGTGAACCCGAGGCGTACGAAGGGTGAACATCGCCCGCCGCGCCTCCCGCGCGGAGTTCGGGCTCTGGCCCACGCTCCGGCGGCGCCTCTAGGCTTCGCCTGTGACCGTCGTGGAGGTGCTCGTCGGATTGGTGCCCGGCGTCCTGCTCGGCGTGCTGGTGTGCCTGGCCGTGTCTCGCCGGCGGCGCCCCGAGCCGGTCGCCCGGCCGCCCGCGCCGCAGCCCGCTGCGCTGCCGCCGTCCTCGGCGGACGTCATCGACGCGTTGCCCGTTGCCCTCGCCGTGATCGACGCCGAGGACGCCGTCGTGCTCGCCAACCGCTCCGCGGGAGAGCTCGGCGTGGTTCACGGGACGCGGCTGCTGGTCGCCGAGCTGCGCCGACTCGTCCGGGACGTACGCCGCACCGGCGACGCGCAGGAGGTCGAGGTCGAGCTGTCGGCGTCCCGGCTCGGCCGGTTCCCCGAAGCGGTCCGGGTCCGGCTCGTCCCGGTCGGAGCTCAGGGACACGTCGCGCTGCTGGTGGAGGACGTCACCGAGGCTCGTCGGGTCGAGGCGGTGCGCCGGGACTTCGTCGCCAACGTCAGCCACGAGCTCAAGACCCCGGTCGGTGCGATGGCGCTGCTGTCCGAGGCGCTGCAGGACGCCAGCCACGACCCGGAGGCCGTCCGCCGGTTCGCCGGCCGGGTGCAGCACGAGGCCGGCCGGCTGGCCCGGCTCGTCCAGGAGATCATCGACCTGTCCCGGCTGCAGGGCGCCGACCCGTTGCCACAGGCCACCGTGGTCCCGGTCGACCATGTCGTCGCCGAGGCGGTGGACCGCGCGCGCACGAGCGCAGCGGCGGTCGGCATCAAGATCGTGCGGGGTGGTCAACGCAACCTCACCGTCGAGGGCAGCGAGTCGCAGCTGGTCACCGCCGTCGGCAACCTCATCGAGAACGCCGTCCACTACAGCCCGGAGCGGACCCGGGTGTCGGTGGCGGTGCGGCGTCGCGACGGGGCCGTCGAGATCACCGTCACCGACGAGGGGATCGGCATCGCCGAGAAGGACCTCGAGCGGGTCTTCGAGCGCTTCTACCGGGCCGACCCGGCCCGCTCGCGTGCGACCGGCGGCACCGGCCTCGGGCTCGCCATCGTCAAGCACGTCGCCACCAACCACGGCGGCGAGGTGAGTGTCTGGAGCGTGGAAGGCTCCGGCTCGACGTTCACCCTGCGACTGCCGGCCCTGGCCGGCACCCGGCCGGGCCCTGCACGAGATGCACGCGAACGAGATGCCCACGAACGACACAAGGGAGACGCCGCGTGACCCGTGTACTGGTCGTGGAGGACGAGGAGTCGATCTCCGACCCGTTGTCCTATCTGCTGCGTCAGGAGGGCTTCGAGGTGTCGGTGGCCTCGACCGGCCCGGAGGGGCTCGCGGAGTTCGACCGTGGCGGCGCCGACATCGTGCTGCTCGACCTGATGCTGCCGGGCCTGTCCGGGACGGAGGTCTGCCGGACGCTGCGGACCAAGTCCTCGGTGCCGGTCATCATGCTCACCGCGCGGGACAGCGAGATCGACAAGGTCGTCGGGCTCGAGCTCGGGGCGGACGACTACGTGACCAAGCCGTTCAGCTCGCGCGAGCTGGTCGCCCGGGTTCGGGCGGTGCTGCGCCGCGGCACCGAGCCCGAGGACGAGGCGAGCGCCGCCCTCGAGGCCGGGCGGGTGCGCATGGACGTTGAGCGCCACGTCGTCACCGTCGACGGCGAGCAGCTCGCCATGCCGCTCAAGGAGTTCGAGCTGCTGGAGATGCTGCTGCGCAACGCCGGCCGGGTGCTGACCCGCGGGCAGCTCATCGACCGGGTGTGGGGTGCGGACTACGTCGGTGACACCAAGACGCTGGACGTCCACGTCAAGCGGCTGCGCGCCAAGATCGAGCCCGATCCGGGAGCGCCCCGCTATCTGGTGACCGTCCGGGGGCTGGGCTACAAGTTCGAGGCCTGAGCCGCCCGCACATCGTCGGCGGGGTGCGGCTCGACGTGGGTCACGCGCAGGGCGCACAGCCGGGCGAGTTCGGTGTACGCCGGCTCGCCCAGCAGCGCCGTCAGCTCCGCCGCATAGCTCAGGTAGAGCGGTTCGGTGCCGACGTGGGCGTCCGGCGACGATGTGCACCACCAGTGCAGGTCCTCACCACCGGGCCCCCATCCCCGCCGGTCGAACTCCCCGATCGAGGTGATCAGAACCGGCACGTCGTCGGACCGGGTCGTCTCCTCCTGCGTCCGCCGCACCGGTAGCTGCCAGCACACGTCCGGCTTGGTCTGCAGCGGGTGCAGGCCCGAGCGCTCGGCCAGGGCGTGCAGCGCGCAGCCCGCGCCGCCCGAGAAACCCGGCCGGTTGAGGAACACGCAGGCGCCGTCGACGGTACGGGTGCGCCGGGCCGGCTCCCCGTCGAGCTCGTCGACTTCGGAGATGCCGCGCGCGCGGCCGATCTCGGCGTACTGCCAGTGCTTGTTCCGAAGCTTCGCGGCGTGCGCCTTCACGCGGGCCTCGTCCTCGTCATCGGCGTAGAAGGCGCCGTGCGTGCAGCAGCCGTCGTCCGCGCGCCCTTCGACGATGCCTTCGCAGCCCCGGCCGTAGACGCAGGTCCAGGCCGACAACAGCCAGGTCAGGTCGGCCCGGATCAGACCGGCGGGATCGTCCGGATCGACGAACTCGACCCAGTCGCGGGGAAAGTCGGCGGCGACCTCGGGCCGGGTCGTCGGCATACCGAGCTCGGTTCGCCCCACGGCGACGACCCTACCGGCGGTCACCCTCCCGGTGGGTAGCCTCCGGGCCATGCGGCTCGGCGTGCTCGACGTGGGCTCCAACACCGTCCACCTGCTCGTCGTCGATGCGCATCAGGGTGGACACCCCGACCCGGTGCGGTCCCACAAGGGGCGGCTGCGACTGTCCGAGCTGATGCGCGCGGACGGCTCGCTCGGCAAGAAGGGCACCGACACGCTGGTCGCTGCGGTCACCGACGCCCGCGAGGCGGCAAAGGACGAGGGCGTCGATGACCTGCTGGCTTTTGCCACCTCGGCCGTACGGGATGCGACCGACTCGGCCGAGGTGCTCGCGGCGGTGCGCGACCGGGCCGGTGTCGAGCTCGCCGTCCTGCCGGGCGAGCAGGAGGCGCTGTTGACGTTCCTCGCCGTCCGCCGGTGGTTCGGCTGGAGTGCCGGCCGGCTGCTGTGCCTCGACATCGGCGGCGGCTCGCTCGAGCTCGCGTCGGGCCTCGACGAGGAGCCGGAGGTGGCGTTGTCACTCCCGCTCGGCGCGGGCCGGCTCACCCGTGATCGCCTCGCCGGAGATCCGCCGTCGGGCAAGCAGCTGCAGGCCGTGCGGGCCTACGCGAAGGAGCAGCTCGAGCAGGTCCGCCCGGCACTGCTGGCCGCCGGGGAGGTGGATCTGGGCGTGGTGACCTCCAAGACGTTCCGCTCGCTGGCCCGGCTGGACGGTGCCGCCGCCTACGCCCAGGGCCCCCGCGTGCCGCGCCGGTTGCGCCGCAGCGGGCTGGAGCGCATCGTCAAGCAGCTCGCGTCGCTGAGCGCGGCGGAACGGGCCGAGCTGCCGGGGGTCTCACCCAGTCGCGCCTCCCAGCTGCTGGCCGGGGCGGTCGTCGCCCTGGCGGCGCTCGAGGTCCTCGGGCTCGAGGAGGTGTCGGTGTGCCCGTGGGCCCTGCGCGAGGGAGTCATCCTGCGCCGACTCGACTGGCTCGAAGGGGCCTAACCTGGCGCATGGCCCCACCAATCGACCGCACGACCCCCGACCGGACGGCTGCGCCTGTCTGGCAGGAGCCGGCGGCCAAGGTCGCCCTGTCGACCGCGAGCGTCTACCCCGAGTCGACGGCGTCGGCGTTCGAGATCGCCGGCCGGCTGGGTTACGACGGCGTCGAGGTCATGGTCTGGACCGATCCGGTCAGCCAGGACGTGACGGCGCTGCGCCGGTTGTCGGACTACCACCAGGTGCCGATCCTCGCGCTGCACGCCCCCTGCCTCGTGATCACCCAGCGGGTGTGGGGCACCGACCCGTGGGTCAAGCTCGTCCGCGCCAAGGAGGCTGCCGAGGAGTGCGGCGCCCAGACCGTCGTCGTGCACCCGCCCTTCCGGTGGCAGCGGGAGTACGCCCGGCAGTTCCTCGGCGGCATCCAGCAGATGGGCAACGACACCGACGTGAGGTTCGCGGTGGAGAACATGTTCCCGCTTCGGGCGCGCGGCCGGGAGGTCTCCCCGTACGCCCCCGACTGGGACCCCACGACCGAGGACTACCCCGACTTCACCCTCGACCTGTCGCACACGTCGGTGTCGAAGTCCGATGCGCTCGCGATGGCGGCGTCCATGGGCGAGCGCCTGTCGCACGTGCACATCGCCGACGGCGTCGGCGCCGCGCGCGACGAGCACCTCGTGCCCGGTCGCGGCAACCAGCCGTGCGCGGAGCTGCTGGAGGGCCTCGCGGTGCAGGGCTTCGACGGCCTGGTCGTGGTCGAGGTCAACACCCGCAAGGCCGAGGATCACGCCGAGCGTGAGGCCGACCTCGCCGAGGCGCTGGCGTTCACCCGGCTCAACCTCGTGGCGCCTTCGCCGCTTCACCCCCAGCCCGTCCGGCGCCCGTGAGCCTGCCGCTGCAGATTGCGCTGTCACTTGCCCGCCGGCCGGTCCGCCACCGGTACGGCGCGGATCCCTCCCAGGTAGCCGACCTGCACCTGCCGTCGACCCGCTCCGCCGGGCGGGGGCCGTACCCCGTCGCCGTGCTGTTGCACGGCGGCCACTGGCAGCCGACCTACGGCAAGCTCGTCTGCCGGCCGCTCGCGCTCGACCTGGCGGCCCGCGGGTGGGCGGCCTGGAACCTGGAGTACCGCCGGCTCGGCACCGGCCGGGGTGGTGGCGGCGGCTGGCCGACGACGTTCGAGGACGTCGCGGCCGGGATCGACGCGCTCGCGGAGCTCGAGGCGCCGCTGGACCTGTCACGGGTGGTGCTGGTCGGGCACTCTGCCGGCGGCCAGCTGGCGCTGTGGGCGGCCTCCCGCCCGTCGCTGCCGACCGGGGCGGTCGGGGCGTTCCCCCGGGTGGCCGCGACCCGTGTCGTCGCCCTGGCGCCGGTGACCAACCTTGTGCGGGCCGGCGCCAACGCGGTGCGCCTGGTCGGTGGTCCGGTGGCTGAGGTCACCGACCGCTGGGCGCAGGCCGACCCGATGACCGCCGGCGCACCGGGCATCCCGGTCCTCGTGGTGCACCCGACCGGCGACCAGACCGTTCCGGTCGCGCGCTCGCGGGAGTACGCCGCCGCCACCGGCGCCGAGCTCGTCGAGACCGCCGGGGTGCACCGCGACCCGATCGACCCGAGCAGCCCGGCCTGGGCGGCAGCGGCGAGCTGGCTCGGCCCCGGCTGAGCCGCCCTCTCGTCCGGCTCGCGGCTAGCGTCCAGGCCATGCTGCGCCCGGTCATCCTCGCCGCCTCCCGCAACTCGCTCGTGAAGTCGCTCGTCGCCACGGCGCCGCTGTCGCGCCGGGTGGTGCGGCGCTTCGTCGCCGGCGAGTCGGTCGCCGACGCCGTCGCGGTTAGCCGCACCCTCGTCGGCGCCCGCCTGTTCGTCAGCCTGGACCACCTCGGCGAGGACACCGTCGACGCCGAGCAGGCGACCGAGAACGTCCGCGCGTACCTCGATCTGCTGCGCCTGCTCGCCACCGCGGGCCTCACCGCGTACGGCCAGGTCGAGGTGTCGGTCAAGCTCTCCGCGATCGGTCAGAGCATCGACGACGAGCTCGCCCTGAGGGGCGCCCGCACCATCTGCGCGGCGGCGCACGCGGCGGGCAGCATGGTCACGGTCGACATGGAGGACCACACCCGGACCGACCGCACGCTCGAGACGGTGTCTGAGCTGCGCGAGGAGTTCCCCAAGACCGGCGCGGTGCTGCAGGCCTACCTGCACCGCACCGAGGACGACTGCCGCGCGCTGGCCACCCCCGGCTCGCGGGTGCGGCTGTGCAAGGGGGCCTACTCCGAGCCGGCGCACCTCGCGTACCAGACCCGGGAGCAGGTCGACGCCTCCTATCGCCGCTGTCTGGACGTGCTGATGGCCGGCCCCGGCTTCCCGATGGTCGCGACGCACGACCCGGCGCTGATCGCGCAGGCCACCGCGGCCCGCGCGCCGGGCAGCTTCGAGCTGCAGATGCTGTACGGCATCCGCCCGGGCGAGCAACAGCGGCTGGCCGCGGCTGGGCATTCGGTCCGGGTGTATGTGCCTTACGGCGAACAGTGGTACGGCTACCTCATGCGCCGACTCGCCGAACGACCCGCCAACCTCACCTTCTTCCTGCGCGCGCTCGCGAGCCGGTCGTGACCGCGCCGAGGGACCTCACCATCGCCCTGCTCGGGGTCGGCAAGCTCGGTGAGGCGCTGCTGTCCGGGCTGCTCCGCTCCGGCCGGCCGGCCGGCTCGATGCTCGCCGCCGAGCGGTACGCGGAGCGGTCCGCCGAGGTGGCTGAGCGCTATGGGGTCGCCGCGCCCACGCCGGAGGAGGCGGCCGGCTCGGCCGACGTGCTGCTGTTGGCCGTCAAGCCGCAGGACATGCGGGCCCTGCTTTCCGCCATCGCCCCGCACGTGCGGCCGGAGACCCTGGTGGTCTCGATGGCCGCCGGCATCCCCACTGCGTTGTTGGAGGAGTTGCTCCCGGACGGGACCGTCGTGGTGCGCGTCATGACCAACACCCCGGTGTTCGTCGACGAGGCGATGTCGGCGATCTCGGCCGGCTCGCACGCCGGGGCCGAGCACCTGCAGCTCGTCGAGGACCTGCTCGGCCCCGTCGGCAAGGTCGTCCGGGTGCCGGAGTCCCAGCAGGACGCGGTGACCGCCCTGTCGGGCAGCGGCCCGGCGTACTTCTTCTTCCTCGTCGAGGCGATGATCGACGCGGGCATCCTGCTCGGCCTGCCCCGGGGGGTCGCCGCCGAGCTCATCGTGCAGACCGCGGTCGGCTCGGCCCGCATGCTGCGCGAGTCCGGCGAGCACCCGGTGCTGCTGCGCGAGGCGGTGACCTCACCGGGCGGCACCACCATTGCCGCCATCCGCACGATGGAGGATCACGGCGTACGCGCGGCGATGCTCGCCGCGATCGAGGCGGCGCGCGACCGGTCCCGGGAGCTGGCCGCCGACGCCTGAGCGGCCGGGCTCGACGGCGGTGGTCCCGCGGTAGGTGCAGTGCGCTGGGGCACTGCACCGTTTTCGGGTCGATCGACCTGTTTCCGGTGCAGGGACCCAGCGGGCACACCCTCGCCCCGGACCCCGAGTTCCGCCGTGCGCCGGGAAAGGTCGACCGGCGGGAGGGACGCGCCGTCCGTACGATGTGGCAGTGAAGCTCCCGGTGATCCTGCTTGCAGCAGCGCTGCTCGCGGCCGGGTGCACCGGGGAGCAGGACCCGCGGGTGCAGGTCGCCGAGGTGGTCCGCGCGACGGTCGCCGAGGTCGTCGACGCGCCGGGCACGGTCGGGGCGCGCGCCACCTCCAGCCTCACGGCTCCCGCAGATGCCACCGTGGCCGAGGTGCTCGTCCCGGACGGCGCGCAGGTGGAGAAGGGCGCGGTGCTGGCGCGGCTGTCGAGCCCCGCCGCGCAGGACCGGCTGAAGCAGGCGCTGGCCGCCCGGGCGAACGCCTCGGACGCCGTGATCTCCATGCCACAAGCCAATCTCAGCCCGCTGCAGGACCAGGTGGATGCCGCGGCAGCCGCCTCGTTCGCCGCCGGCCGCACCGCGGTCGCGCAGATCCCGGACCCGGTGCTGCGCGCGGAGGCGTCGCAGCGGGCGACGCAGGCGGAGCGGCAGTACGCCGCGGCCGCGGCCGCCGCACGCGCGGCGCTCGCGCAGCTGGGCGCCGGCGCGGAGGGCGTCGAGTCGGCGCTCGCCGCGGTCACCGGCAGCCAGCGGGCGCAGGCCGGCGCGGCGGTGACCGTCGCGCGGCAGACCGTCGAGGCGCTCACGGTCCGCGCGCCGATCTCCGGCGTGGTCACCCTCGGCGCCGGCGGCGCCGCAGCGGCGCCGTCCGGGGACGGCGACCTCGCCGGGCTGATCAGCGGGCTGCCGCCGGCGGCGCAGGGCCCGGCCTCGGCGGCGCTCGGCGCCGGGTCGGCCGGCAGCGGGCCGGCGGGCGGCACGACCACGATGAGCGGACTCGTGGTCGGCGCACCGGTGCGCTCCGGGGCGCCGCTGCTCACGGTCACCGACCTCGGTGGGCTGACCGTCGATGCTGAGGTCGACGAGACCGACGTGCTGCTCGTGCAGGCCGGCACACCGGCGACCGTCGAGGTCGACGCGGTGCCGGACGCCAGCTATCCGGCGACCGTCACCGCCGTCGACCTGACGCCGACGACCTCGGCCCGCGGCGGGGTGTCGTACCGCGTGCGGCTCGCCCTGCTCGGGGGCACCACCGCCGACGACCAGCCGGCGCCGCAGCCGCGACCGGGGATGAGTGCTGTCGTGGATCTGCAGGTCCGGACCGCGGAGAACGCCCTCGCAGTCCCCGCGGCGGCGGTGGTGCGCGACGAGGGGCGCGATGCCGTCTTCGTGATCGAGCAGGGGCGCGCGATCCGCCGGGAGGTGCGGCTCGGGGCGCAGGGCGCCGACCTGGTCGAGGTCGTCGCCGGATTGCTGCCGGGTGCGCAGGTTGTCGTGCGCGACGCCGACCGGCTGCGTGACGGGCAGGCCGTACGCACGTGACCGGCCGGCGCACGTGACCGGCCAGCACGTGACGGGGCCCGCCGCTCCGGCGCTCGAGGCGATCGACGTGACCCGGTCCTACCAGCTCGACGGGGTCACCGTGGAGGCGCTGCGCGGCGTCTCGCTGACCGTCGGGCGCGGTGACTACGCCGCCGTGGTGGGGCCGTCCGGCTCGGGCAAGTCGACGCTGATGCACCTGCTGGGCGGGCTCGACCGGCCGACCACGGGAGTGCTGCGGGTCGGCGGCCGCGACATCGCGGCGCTGACGGGGGACGAGCTGGCCGCAGTGCGCAACGCCACCATCGGGTTCGTCTTCCAGGCCTTCCAGCTGCTCGGACGCACCAGCGCCGTCGACAACGTCGCGATGCCGCTGGTCTACCGGGGGCTGCGGCGGGCCGAGCGCCGCCGGCGGGCGCGGGAGGCGCTCGAGCGGGTCGGCATGGGGCACCGGCTCGACCACCGCCCGGCTCAGCTGTCCGGCGGCGAGCAGCAGCGGGTCGCGATCGCCCGGGCCCTCGTCGGCGATCCGCAGGTGCTGCTGGCCGACGAGCCGACCGGCAACCTCGACACCCGTACCGGCATGGAGGTCATGGCGCTGCTCGAAGAGCTCAACCGCAACCAGGGCGTGGCCGTCGTCATCGTGACCCACGACCTGGATGTCGCCGCCCGCGCGCACCGCCAGATCCGGGTGCGCGACGGCCGGCTCGAACCCACCCCCGCCCCCACCCCCACCCCGGACCCCACTTCCCCTGCGAAACAGCATCCCGGACGCCCCACTGAGCGTCATCTCACAGGGGAAGTCGCCGGCCGGGGGGGTACTTCCTCGTGAGGCTCGCCGAGGCGTGGCGGGTCGCGGTCACGGCGCTGCGGGCCAACCGCCTGCGCAGCCTGCTGACCATGCTGGGCGTCGTGATCGGCGTCGCGGCGGTCGTGGTGCTCGTCGCGATCGGCACCGGCGCGAAGCAGGAGGTCGAGAACCAGGTCAACGGCCTCGGCGCCAACCTCATCATCGTCGTGCCGGGCAAGCTGGAGTTCGGCTCGGCGCCGACCAAGAGCCGCCTCGAGCTCGCCGACGCCGACCGCATCGGCCGCGCCCTCGGGACCCCCGGTCAGGTCGCGGTCACCCTGTCCAGCGGCGAGACCGTCCGCTTCGGCAACAACAGTGCCTTCTCGACCGTCAACGGCACGAATCCGGCGGTCCCGGAGGTGTTCGTCCGTCCGATCGCCCGCGGGCAGTACCTGCGTGAGAGCGACGTCGACACCCGCCGCCGGGTCGCGGTGATCGGCAGCGGCCTCGCGGCGACACTGTTCGAGGGCGCCGACCCGCTCGGCCGCAACCTGTCGGTCGGCGGCGTCCGGTTCCGCGTCATCGGCGTGTTCGCGAGCGTCGGCTCGAGCCTCGGCTCGGACCGGGACAACGAGGTGCACATCCCGGTCACTGCCGCGCAGCGGCTGTTCGGCGACCGGACCGTGGACGCCTTCGCCCTGAAGGCGCCGTCCACCGACGAGATCGAGGGCGTACGCGCCACCGCACTCGCGGTGCTCGCCGACCGCTACCCGGACGAGGAGTTCAGCGCGGTCACCCAGGACCAGATCCTCGGCACCGTCGGGCGCATCCTCGGGCTGCTGACCACGGTGCTGGCCGCCATCGCGGCGATCAGCCTCCTGGTCGGGGGGGTCGGGGTCAGCAACATCATGCTGGTCAGCGTGCGGGAGCGGACCCGCGAGATCGGGCTGCGCAAGGCGGTCGGCGCTCGCACCCGCGACGTCACCCTGCAGTTCCTGCTGGAGGCGGTGCTGCTCACGACGATCGGGGGGATCCTTGGCATCGCCCTCGGGGTAGGAGGAGCGTTGGGACTGTCGGCGGCGTTCGACCAGCTGCCGGCCGTCATCACCTGGTGGTCGCCGGCGCTGGCGTTCGCGGTCAGCGCCGCGGTCGGGATCTTCTTCGGGGTCGTGCCGGCCCGGCGGGCCGGCCGCCTGGAGCCGGTCGTCGCCTTGCGTTCGGAGTAGGAGACACATGAGTTGGTTCGACCGGAGGTCGACATGAGTGACAGCACGCTGATCGTCTGGGACGACGTCCTCACCGAGTACGACTTCGGGCCCTCCCACCCGCTGCGCCCGCTGCGGCTGGAGCTGACGATGGCGCTGGCCGGGCAGCTCGGGGTGCTCGACCAGCCGGGGGTGAGCGTGCGCGCGCCGATCAGCGCCGGTGACGACCTGCTGGCGCTGGTGCACGACCCGCTCTACGTCGCCGCGGTCAAGCGCGCGCCGGACGAGCTGCTGGGCCGGCTGGCTTTCGCCTACGGCCTGGGGACCGGCGACAACCCGATCTTCCCGCGGATGCACGAGCAGGCAGCGCTCGTGACCGGCGCGACCGTCGATGCGGCCCGCGCGGTCTGGGAGGGGACGGCGCAGCACGCAGTCAACATCTCCGGTGGGCTGCACCACGCCATGCGCGGCCATGCCTCGGGTTTCTGCGTCTACGACGACCCCGCGGTCGCCATCGCCTGGCTGCTGTCGGAGGGCGCGACGCGGGTGGCGTACGTCGATGTCGATGTCCACCACGGCGACGGCGTGGAGGCGGCCTTCTACGACGACCCACGGGTGCTGACCGTCTCGCTGCACGAGAGCGGCCGCACGCTGTTCCCGGGCAGCGGCTGGCCCGAACAGGTCGGGACCGGCGACGGGGTCGGCACCAACGTCAACGTCGCCCTGCCGGCGGGCACCGGCGACGCAGGGTGGCTGCGGGCCTTTGACGCCGTCGTACCGCCTGTCCTTTCGGCATTTTCACCTCAGGTGATGCTCAGCCAGCACGGCTGCGACACACACGCGCTAGACCCGCTCGCCCACCTGATGATGAGCGTCGACGGGCAGCGGGTCGCCTACCGCCGACTGCACGAGCTGGCCCATGAGCTGTGCGGCGGCCGGTGGGTGGTGGTCGGGGGCGGCGGCTACGAGCCGGTGCAGGTCGTTCCGCGGGCGTGGACGCACCTGCTGGCCGAGGTGACCGGCGCTGGGATCGAGGGGGCCACGCCGGACGACTGGCGCGAGCTAGTCCGGAGCCGGGGCCGGGAGAGTGCGCCCGCCTCGCTCAGCGACGGGCGCGACGCCGCGTGGGTGCCATGGGAGGGTGGCGCGAAAGATGCTGTGGACCAGGCGATCTCGAAGACCCGGGAGGCGGTCTTCCCGCACCTCGGCCTGGACCCGGCATGACGACGACGCGTACGGCGTTGCGCGACCATCTGGTCGCCTCCCGCATCGCGGGGGAGGTGCGCACCTCGCGGGAGAACAACCTCGAGAACGCGGGCCGGATGGCGCGGGGGGAGGAGCACTACGCCTTCGGGCTCGTGCCGCTGCGGCCGTGGACGCAGGACGAGGTCTTCACGGTCATGGTCGAGCGCTGCGGGATCAGCGCGGACCTTGACCATCTCGCGGGGGTCGACACGATCGACCCGGACCTGACGATCGCGGCCCTGGAGCGCTGGCGGATGCGGCTCGCTCCGGCGGCTGCGCAGCGGGAGCGGGTGCTGCTCGCGACCGGTCATCCCACCGGGGTGCTGGCCATGCACCTGCGGATCGCCGCCGCGCTGCGCGCCGCCGGCGCCGAGGTGCTCGTCCCGGAGCTCTCCTGGAGTTGGGACTGCGGTGGGCCGCGGCCGTTGCGGGTCCGGGCGGTCAACGGGGTGCACCTGCTCGCGAGCGGCGGTGAGCTGCTGCACACCCACGAACCCGACCCGATGCGGGCGGTGCTGGCCGCTCTGGCCGAGCAGGGGATCGACCCGCCGGATCTCGTGGTCGCCGACCACGGCTGGGCCGGCGCCGCCGCCGAGGCGGGCATCGCGACGCTGGGCCTCGCCGACTGCAACGACCCCGCGTTGTTCGTCGCCGAGCACGAGGGCAAGCCGATCGTGACGGTCCCGCTCGATGACAACGTGCCGCCGCACCTGTACGACCCGCTGTCGGCCTACGTCACCGACTGGCGCGTCCCCTGAGCCAGCCCGTCTGGGCCGCAAGGACTGGCACTGACTGCGCGAATCCCTTCCGTCCCGCTATCCTCATGCAGCACGTGCGTGTCCGATGTCGCCGGTGGGGAAGCCGGTGACCGCGACGCGTGCCGACGGCGGTGAAACGGCATGTCCAGCTTGTCCGAGATCAAGTTCCTCACGGTGGCCGAGGTCGCCGAGGTCATGCGCGTCTCCAAGATGACCGTCTACCGGCTCGTCCACAGCGGCGAGCTCGCCTCGGTGCGGGTCGGCCGGTCGTTCCGGGTGCCCGAGCGGGCGGTGCACGACTACCTGCAGGTGGGCTTCGGCTCGACCGGCTGAGGCCGGGTAGCCTTGCCCCTTCCGACTTCCAAGCTCCGAGCAGAGGTTTCCACGTGGGTTCCGTCATCAAGAAGCGCCGCAAGCGGATGGCCAAGAAGAAGCACCGCAAGCTGCTGAAGAAGACCCGCGTCCAGCGCCGCAACAAGAAGTAGCCTGCGCCACGGAGGTCCTCGTGGCGCAGCAGTGGTTGACGTTCCTGTCGGACTACGGCTACGAGGATGCCTTCGTCGGTGTGTGCAAGGGCGTCATCGCCCGCACCGCCCCTGAGGTCCGTGTCCTCGACGTCCTCCACCTGGTCGCCCGGCAGGACGTCGAGCAGGGCAGCGCCGTGCTGGCGAGCGCTCTCCCGTACCTCCCGGCGCCCGCCGTCCACCTGGCGTTGGTCGACCCGTTCCGGCCGACGCCGACGCGGGGAGTGGCGGTGCGTACGGCCGATGGCTCGACCTTTGTGGCGCCTGACAACGGCCTCACCTCCCAGGCCTGGGAGGTGGCCGGCGGCGGCGTCGCCGCACACCTGCTCGACAACCCGGAGCTGTGGGATCCCGCGCCCGCCCGCACCTTTCGTGGTCGCGACATCTTCTCGCCGGTCGCCGCCAGGCTCGCCGCCGGCCTGCCGATCGAGCAGGTCGGCACCGCCATCGCGGTCGACGAGCTCGAACGGCTCGCCGTGCGGCAGCCCACCGTCGAGGACGACCATGTGCACGGCGAGGTGGTGCAGGTCGACCACTTCGGTAACCTGACGCTCAACCTGCACCGCGCCCACCTGGAGCAGGCCGGCATTCGCCTCGGCGACGATGTCGAGTTGCGCTGCGGCGGCAAGAGCCTCGTGGTGCCGTTCCTGCTGACCTACGGCGAGGTCGGTCGGGGCCGGCTCGCCGTGTGTGAGGACTCCTTCCGTACCGTCACCATCGCCGTCAACTCGGGCAGCGCCGCCAGCCGGCTGCGGGCCGGCCGGGGCGAGCCCCTGGTCATCTCCCGGGTCGGCCCGGCCGGCACCGGCCCCGTGCGCCTGCCGCCGGAGCCATCTCTTCCCGGTCGCTGATGTTCTCGGACGTCGGGGGCCGCCCGTAGACTTCCCCGGGTGGATCCCCGCGCCGTGCTCGTCACCGGTGTCAGCCGTTACCTGGGCAGCCGGCTCGCGGGTGTCCTGGCCGCGGAGCCCTCGATCGATCGGGTCATCGGGGTCGACACGGTGCCGCCGCGGCGGGAGCAGGCGGCGCAGCTCGGGCGTACCGAGTTCGTGCGGGCCGACATCCGCAACCCGCTGATCGCCAAGGTCATCGCGCAGGCCGAGGTCGACACGGTCGTGCACCTGAACGTCATAGCGACCCCGCTCAGTGCCGGCGGCCGGACGGCGATGAAGGAGATCAACGTCATCGGGACGATGCAGCTGCTGGCGGCCTGTCAGAAGGCGCCGAGCATGCGCAAGCTGGTCGTGAAGTCGACGACCGCTGTCTACGGCTCGAGCCCGCGCGATCCGGCGCTGTTCACCGAGGACGTCGAGCCGCGTGCGGTTCCCCGCTCGGGTTACGCCAAGGACGCGGTGGAGGTCGAGGGCTACGTCCGCGGCTTCGGTCGGCGGCGGCCCGATGTCACGCTCTCGCTGCTGCGCTTCACCAACTTCATCGGCCCCGTCATCGAGACGCCGCTGACCCGCTACCTGTCGCTGCCCCTCGTGCCGACAGTGCTCGGCTTCGACCCGCGCATCCAGCTCTGCCACGAGGACGACGGGATCGAGGTGCTGCGCCGGGCCGTCCACGAGGAGCATCCGGGGATCTTCAACGTCGGCGGATCAGGCGTGCTGCTGCTCTCGCAGGCTCTGCGCCGCCTCGGCCGCCCCTCGCTGCCGATCATCTCGCCGGCGGTGACGGTGGTGGCGAGGGCGCTGCGCAACGCCCGGCTCGTCGACTTCTCACCGGAGCAGATGCGCTTCCTCGAGCACGGCCGGGTGGTCGACGTGCGCCGGCTGGAGCAGGCCTTCGGGTGGGCGCCGCGCCCGACGGCGCAGGCGTTCGACGCCTTTGTCGAGACCTCCCGTGCGCTGCCGGTGGAGGCGACCGTCTCCGCCACCGAGCAGGTGCTGCTGGACCTTCTCGCGAGCCGCCACCCCGTCGACATCACCGGGGCTGGCGCGACCGGAAAGGACGCGGCTCATGTCTGAGGCCGGCCCCGACGCGGTCATGGGCAAGCTCCTGCCGCTCGACCCGGGCCGAGCCGGCGCTGTCCCTCCGGCCGAGCCGGCGCTGCCGATCGACGAGCCGTCGGGCTGGGACGCCAAGCTGGCCGGCGGTCTTGCGTTCCTGCGCCGCCGCATCACCGGCGACTACGCCGTCGACGACTTCGGCTTCGACGCCGACCTCACCCAGAACGTGCTGCTCCCCCCGCTGCGTCCGCTGTACGAGAAGTGGTTCCGCGTCGAGACCCGGGGACTGGACAACGTGCCGGACACAGGGGCGGCGCTGCTGGTGGCGAACCATTCGGGGACGGTCCCGATGGACGCGCTGATGACCTCCCTGGCGCTGCTGGACCACCATCCGGCGCACCGGCACCTGCGCCTGCTCGGCGCCGACCTGGTGTTCACGCTGCCGGTCATCGCCCCGCTGGCCCGCAAGAGCGGCACGACGCTGGCCTGCCAGGCCGACGCCGAGCGGCTGCTGAACAGCGGGGAGCTGGTGGGGGTGTTCCCGGAGGGCTTCAAGGGCATCGGCAAGCCCTACAGCGAGCGGTACAAGCTCCAGCGCTTCGGGCGGGGCGGCTTCGTGTCGGCGGCGCTGCGCGCCGGCCAGCCGATCATCCCGTGCTCGATCGTCGGGGCCGAGGAGATCTATCCGATGCTGGCCAACGCCAAGGCGCTCGCCCGGCTGCTCGGCCTGCCGTACCTGCCTGTCACTCCTACGTTCCCGCTGCTCGGTCCGCTCGGCGCGGTGCCACTGCCGTCGAAGTGGATCATCGAGTTCGGGGAGCCGATCGAGACGGCGTCGCTCGGCGGCGCCGCTGGGGCCGACGACCCGATGCTGGTCTTCAACCTCACCGACCAGGTGCGCGAGACGATCCAGTCGACGCTCTACACGCTGCTCATGCAGCGCCGCAGCGTCTTCTTCTGAGCGGCGCGGGAGGGCTCCCTCAGCCGATGGCGCGAAGCGCGGCATGGAGGCGGCCGGGCCGGCGGACGTGCCGGCGGTGCAGCGCGAGGCCCGCGACCACGCTGCCGGCCAGCGCGCCCGCTCCCGCTGCTGCGGGAACCCCCACCTTGGCCGCCTTGCGCCCGGTGCGGAAGTCACGGACATCCCAGCCGCGGGCCCGGGCCTCCTCGCGCAGCGGGACGTCGGGGTTGACCGCCACCGCGTGACCGACCGTGGTCAGCATCGGTACGTCGTTGCAGGAGTCGCTGTAGGCGGTGCACCGGGACAGGTCGAGCCCTTCCCGCTCGGCGAGAGCCCGGACTGCCGCGGCCTTGGCCGGGCCGTGCAGCGGCTCGCCGACCAGGCGGCCGGTGTAGAGGCCGTCCTGCACCTCACTGACCGTGCCCAGTGCGCCGGTGAGCCCCAGCCGGGCGGCGATGATGCGGGCGAGCTCGACGGGGGTCG
>JAHWJP010000118.1 GCA_019348355.1 Actinomycetota bacterium | reverse complement strand
CCCGCACCGGCCAGACGACCATCCTTTGAGGGTAGATCTGCTCTGATCGTAGGCAACATGAGGCCGGGTCCTGGCGGGGGGGCCAGGTCGGTCGGTGGCCGGAGGGGGGCTCGATGAACCTCCCTTCCCTTGCCCGCACCTGGAAGTAGGCTGACAGCCTCACGGCCTCGACGCATACGACCAAAGGAGCCCGCGCGTGTCCGCCCGCGTGCTGGTCGACGCCACCGCGGTCCCGGCAGACCGCGGCGGGGTGGGGCGCTATGTCGACGGTCTGATCGCGGCGCTCACCGATGTCCATGCCGGATTGGCCATCGTGTGCCAGCGGGCCGACGCCGAGCGCTACGGCCGCATTGCCCCGGAGGCGCGCGTCGTTGCCGGACCCGCCGCGATCGCCCACCGGCCGGCCCGCCTGGCCTGGGAACAGACCGGGCTGCCACTGGTGGCCGAGCAGGTCGAGGCCGATGTCGTGCACTCGCCGCACTACACGATGCCACTTCGCTCGGGCCGGCCCGTGGTCGTGACGATCCATGACGCGACGTTCTTCACGGAGCCCACGCTGCACAGCACGGTCAAGGGGACGTTCTTCCGGTCCGCGACCCGCACCGCGGTGCGTCGGGCCGCTCGCGTCGTGGTTCCCAGCAAGGCCACTCGTGACGAGGTCATCCGGGTGCTGGACGCCGACGCCACGACGATCGACGTCGCCTACCACGGGGTGGACCCACGCACCTTCCGCCTGCCGAGCGACGCCGAGAAGCAGCGGGTGCAGGCGCGGCTCGGCTTGGGAGGCCAGGCCTACCTTGCGTTTCTCGGCATGCTCGAGCCCCGCAAGAACGTGCCAGGCCTCGTCCGCGGTTGGGTGACGGCCTTCGCCGAGCGGGAGGACGCGCCTGCGCTCGTGCTCGCCGGCGGTTCCGGGTGGGACGATCACGTCGACGACGCGGTCGCCCAGGTCCCTTCGCACCTGCGCGTCCTGCGTCCCGGCTACCTGCGGTTCACCGACCTGCCGGGATATCTGGGCGGCGCCCGCATCGTCACCTACCCGAGCCATGGTGAGGGGTTCGGGCTACCGGTGCTCGAGGCGATGGCCTGCGGGGCGCCGGTCCTGACCACGGCGCGGCTGTCCCTGCCGGAGGTCGGCGGCGACGCCGTCGCCTACACCGAGCCCGACGCCGAGTCGATCGGGGCGGCCCTCACCGCGCTCTACGACGACGCTGATCGGCGGGCCGCACTGAGCGCCGCTGGTCACGAGCGATCCCTCGAGTTCACCTGGGCCGCTTCGGCCGAGGCCCATCTGGCCAGCTATATGCGCGCGCTGCAGCCCTGAGCGCAAGGGTCCTGGATGCGTCACGCCCTCATCCTCGCGGGTGGAGCAGGCACCCGGCTGTGGCCGTATTCGACCGCCGCCCGCCCGAAGCAGTTGGTGCCGCTGCTGGCCGGACGGTCGCTGCTGGACCTCGCGGTCTCCCGCGCGACAGCGGTGGTCCCGGCAGCACGGACGTGGCTGGTCGCCGGCGAGCAACTGCGTGCCCCGGTCACCGCTGTCGAGGGATTGCAGTCAGACCACTTGATCATCGAGCCGTCCGGTCGTGACACGCTTGCGGCCATCTCGCTGGGCTGCGCAGTCATCGCCGAGCGGGACCCCGACGCTGTCATCGCCGTCCTGACCGCCGACCACCTCATCGAGCCGCTGTCATCGTTCGCGGTGACACTGAACTCGGCCTTCGCATTGGCCGAGTCTCGTGCTGACGTCCTGGTGACCTTCGGAGTCGTTCCGGAGTCCGCGGCCACCGGCCTTGGCTATCTGGAGCTGGGTGCGCCGCTCGAGGGCGGCGCGCATGCGGTGTCGTCGTTCAGAGAGAAGCCGACGCTGGCCGTCGCGTCCGCTTTCTTGAAGGCGGGTCCGCAGCGATACCTGTGGAACTCGGGCATGTTCGTCTGGCGCGCCGCCACGCTGCTGCGGGCCGTCGACACCTTTGTTCCGCAGTCCGGAGCCTTGCTGCGGTCCATGGGAGCCGCCTACAACTCATCTGTCTGGGATCGGCTCGCTGCTGAAGCCTGGCCGAGCCTGGCCCGACTGAGCATCGACTACGGTGTGATGGAGCCAGCCGCTACGTCCCGGGACTTCACCGTCGCCGCCCTGCCACTGGTGGCTCGATGGCTGGACGTGGGGTCCTGGTCGGCTTACGGCGAGGCGCTCGGAGCCGACGAGCAGGGCAACATGGTGGGTGCTGCCCGCGCCGTCCTGATCGCGAGCCGCGGCAATGTGGTCGCCTCCTCCGACCCCGACCATCTCGTCACGCTGGTCGGGTGCGAGGACCTAGTCGTGGTGCATACGCCGGCTGCGACCTTGGTCATGCCGGCGGCAGAAGCCCAGCGAGTCAAGGAACTACACGCAAGGGTCGCCGAACTGGCGCCAGAACTCGCCTGAGGATGCCCCAACAACCAACCCAGAGCGGCTGTCGGCTCGTGGTCGGCCACGGGGTGGCGAGCGCCCGGACCGCAGCAGTGCCGACTAGCCTGTTGTAGCGCGTATACGACCCGACCTTTGGAGAACGCTCAGTGCAGCCTGCCCTCGTCGTCGTCGGATCCGGATTCTTCGGGCTCACAGTGGCCGAGCGGGTCGCCACCGAGCTGCACCTGCCGGTCGTTGTCCTCGAGCGCCGCGACCATATCGGCGGCAACGCCTACAGCGAGCCTGACGCCGACACCGGCATCGAAGTCCACCGCTACGGCTCACACCTGTTCCACACCTCGAACGAGCGGGTCTGGACGTATGTCAACCGGTTCAGCAGCTTCACCGCCTACCGACATCACGTCTACACCGTGCATGCCGGCGAGGTCTACCCGTTGCCGATCAATCTCGGGACGATCAACCAGTTCTTCTCGGCGGCCTATTCACCGCATGAGGCCAAGGAACTGATCGCGAAGCAGGCTGCGGAGGTCGGGTCGGGCGAAGCCAGGGACCTCGAGAGCAAGGCCATCTCGCTGATCGGCAGGCCACTCTACGAGGCCTTCATTCGTGACTACACCGCGAAGCAGTGGCAGACTGCCCCTACCGATCTGCCGGCCTCGATCATCAGTCGACTGCCGGTGCGTTATACCTATGACAACCGCTATTTCGCCGACAAGTACGAAGGCTTGCCGACCGACGGCTACACCGCATGGCTGGAGCGGATGGCTGACCATCCACTCATCGAGGTCCGGTTGAAGACCGACTTCTTCGACGTCCGAGCGGAAGTCGTCGGCTCGGCTCCGGTCGTCTATACCGGTCAGCTCGATCGCTACTTCGACTACTCAGAGGGCCGGCTGGGCTGGCGCACACTCGATTTCGAGACCGAGGTCATGCCGGTCAAGGATCATCAAGGCACGTCAGTCATGAACTACGCGGATGCAGCCGTGCCGTATACAAGGATCCATGAGTTCCGGCACCTGCACCCCGAGCGCAGCTATCCTGACGACAAGACCGTGGTGATGCGAGAGTTCAGCCGCTTTGCCGATGACGACGACGAGCCCTACTACCCGATCAATACTCCTATCGACCGGGAGATGCTGCTTCGATACCGGCAGCTGGCCGACGCGGAAGAGAATGTCTTCTTCGGCGGTCGCCTCGGCACCTACCAGTATCTGGACATGCACATGGCGATAGCCGCAGCCCTGACATCCTACGAGGATGTCCTCAAGCCGCACCTCACTGTCGGCGCTCCCCTGCACAAGGGGGTGTCTGCATGACCACGGCCGATCTGGCGCCTGGCCGGACCTTGCAGCGTGTCGTCCTGCCGCTCGGCCGCGACGCCGATGTGCTGCCGCTCTACGTCGAGTTGGGCGCGGCTCCCCATGCGGCGCTGCCTGACGAGGTCGCCGTCAGCGAGCGGCCCCGGGAACAGCACCCGGAGAACGTCATGGACCGGCACCGCTTGCTGATCAAGGCCGGCACCCGAGTTTCTTTCGCCACCTACTTCAATGCTTTCCCAGCCAGCTACTGGCGCCGCTGGACGGTGGTCGAGGAGATCGAACTGCGCGTGCACGTGAGGGGTCCGGGTGCCGTCAATGTCTACCGGTCGACTGCCGCCGGAAGCAGTGAGCGGGTCACCTCGTCCAGCAGCGACGCGGGCGCCGACGAGGTCCGCAGGCTGTCGTTCCCGTTGTCGCTCAGCCGGTTCGGCGACGGGGGTTGGTACTGGTTCGACATCGTGGCCGGCCGTGCCGAAGCAGCCCTCGAGTGGGCCGAGTGGCGCGCCACGGGCGTCAGCGGACCCGTGGAGCGGCTCGAGGAGCCTGCCGGCACGGTCAGCCTGGGCATCACCACGTACAACCGTCCGACCTACCTACTCGACCTTCTGCGCCAGCTCGCGTCGGCTCCCGACACCATGGCGATCATCGACGAGGTTCTCGTCGTCGATCAGGGCACCAACAAGGTGCAGGACCAGGCTGAAGCCGAGCAGGTCCTCGCCGACATCGGCGACGCGGTCCGGATCGTCGACCAGCCCAACCTCGGCGGCTCCGGCGGCTTCGCTCGGGGCATGCTGGAGGCACTGAACGCAGGCCGCAGCCGCTACGTCCTGCTCATCGATGACGACGTCGCAGCTGAACCGGAGTGCATCTTGCGCGGGGCCACCTTCGGTGACCTGTGCCGACAACCCACCATCGTCGGCGGACACATGTTCAACCTGATGGCCCCCTCGCGCCTGCACAGTTTTGGCGAGATCGTGCGGCCGTGGCGCTTCGAATGGGGACCGGCGGACCATGCGTGGGAGGACCACGACTTCCGCAGTCAGGGGTTGCGCGCGACCCCGTGGATGCATCGGCGGATCGACGTCGACTACAACGCCTGGTGGATGTGCCTGATCCCCCTGGAGGTGCTCAAGACCGTCGGTTTGGCGTTGCCGCTGTTCATCAAGTGGGACGATGCCGAGTTCGGACTTCGGGCGGGGAAGGCGGGATATCCCACGGTGTCGTTCCCGGGGATGGCCGTCTGGCACATGCCCTGGACGGAGAAAGACGACCGGCTGGACTGGCAGGCCTACTTCCACCTTCGTAACAAGCTTGTCACTGCACTTCTGCACTCGCCGTTCCAGCGGGGCGGCATTGCTGTGCGGGAGAGCCTGGAGCACCAGATCAAGCACCTGATCTCCATGCAGTACTCCGCTGCCTCGTTGCGTAACAAGGCCTTGGAGGACATCTTGTCCGGCCCGGAACATCTGCATGCCACCCTCGCCACCATCCTCCCGGAGGTGCGGGCTATCCGCGCCGGCTTCTCAGATGCCCAAGCGAAGCCGGAGGTCACTGCCTTTCCAGCTGCCTGGCGCCGCAAGCCGCCACGCACGGACCGCCCGCCGCAGCCGCCCCGGGGCCCGCTGGCCACTGCCCGGACCGCGGCGCTGGCGATGGTTCGACAGACCCTGCCCGCCCGCGGCGGCGATGACCGTGCGCCCCAGGCAATCGTCCCGGCCATGGATGCCCGCTGGTGGCGTCTGTCCTCACTCGACAGCGCCGTCGTCTCGACCGCCGATGGCACCGCCGCCGCGTGGTACCGGCGCGACCGGGCGCGCTTCGCTGCCCTGTTGCAGCACAGCATCAAACTGAATCGTCGGCTGATCGCCGAATGGCCCGAACTGAGCCGACGGTACAAGCAGGCCAGTGGCGACCTCACCTCGCCCCAGGCTTGGAGCTCTACGTTCGCCGGGCTCGACGCAGCCGCGATGCCGCCCGAGAAGCGGTTGTGAGGGCGGCGCCCCCGCTGGGGCTGGTCGAGCCCGGGCGTGGCGCCGGCCTGCTGGACGTCTTCCGGCAACGCTATCTGCTTCGGCTGATCGTTCGGCAAGAGATGCGGGTCCGCTATCACCGGTCAGTGCTCGGCTTGCTCTGGTCCTACGTCAAACCAGGCGTGCAGTTCGTGGTCTACTTCTTCGCCTTGGGAGTCTTTCTCAAGCTCAACCGTTCGCTCGAGGATTTCTCGGTCTACCTTTTCTCCGGTTTCGTGCTACTCAATTTCTTCTCGGAGGCATTCGCCAATGCCTCCCGGTCGATTGTCCGCAACGCCGCCCTCGTCAAGAAGATCTACCTGCCCCGTGAACTCTTTCCGGTGGCGACCACCTATGTGGCGGCGATACATCTGTTGCCACAGGTGGTCGTTCTCTTCCTCGGCGCGCTCTTGGTGGGCTGGCGGCCGTCGGACGGCGCGTTCGCCGCCGCCGCGCTCGGGTTCGCTGTCGTGGCTGTCCTGGTCACCGGTCTCGGCCTCATGCTGGCGGCCCTGAACGTCTACTATCGGGACTTCGAGAACGTCGTAGACCTCGTCCTTGTCGTCGTCGTCTGGCTCTCACCTGTTCTCTACCCGTGGTCGTTCGTGAAAGAGGCGATCGGCCCCGCGTGGTTGGAGCAGCTCTATCTGGCCAATCCCCTGACGATCGCCGCCCAACTCTTTCAACGCGCATTCTGGTATCCTGGGGCAATCGGCACTCCCGAGGCACCCGCCTTCGAAGAAATTATTCCCGACATCTTCACGCGCGGCATCGTCGCCTTGCTCGGGTCGCTGATCTTGCTGGTCATCGGACAAGTCGCCTTTTCACGGCTTGAAGGCCGTTTCGCGCAGGAACTTTGAGTCATGACGGCAGTCATCCAGGTTGACCACGTGTCGAAGGGCTTCGTTCTCCGGCGAGGCCGGTCACTCAAGGAGATGGCCGTCCTGGTCACCAAGGGCCGTCCCCTCACCGACAGCTTTCAGGCCATCCACGATCTGTCACTTTCCGTCGAGCAGGGCGAGACAGTTGGTCTGCTCGGTCTGAACGGCTCCGGCAAGAGCACGCTGCTCAAACTGATCTCCGGGGTGATGCGGCCCGATAGCGGCACGGTCCGGGTGCGTGGACACGTTGCGGGGCTCATCGAGGTAGGGGCTGGGCTGCACCCCGACCTGACCGGTCGAGAAAACATCTTCCTCAACGGTGCGATCCTGGGGATGAGCGAGGTCGAGCTGCGCCGCCAGTTCGACTCGATCGTTGACTTCTCGGAGATCGAGACCTTCCTGGAGACGGAGGTGAAGTTCTACTCTTCGGGCATGTTTCTGCGGTTGGCCTTCAGCGTCGCCGTCCACACCGACCCGGACATCTTCCTCGTGGATGAGATCCTCTCCGTCGGCGACGGGCCGTTCCAGGACAAGTGTCTTGCAAGGATCCAGGAACTCTCGGCTGAGGGACGCACTCTGGTGGTCGTCAGCCACGACCTCGACACCGTAGCCAAGGTGTGCGCGCGCGGCGTCCTTCTCGAGACCGGTCACAAGATCGTTGATGGCTCACTTGAGAAGGCAATCACGCGGCTGCGCACCGCGCACCGGTGATCGCCCCTGACGAGCGCTGCACTCTGCCCGCAGGCGGTCTGTCCGGCGTCACCGCCCGCCGCGCCATGACAGTCACCATCCGCTCGCCGGATTCCGAGGTTCGTAGGCAGACCCGGGCTGCTCGACAGCCTCTGCTGGCAGCGGGTTGGGGGACTCTGCACGCCGGCTCGCTCGTGTAGGCACACGACCTGCGGCGTGTCGCTGAACTGCGTGCGGGCTGGGCGTGCTGCTGGACCCGTCACGTGTACGCAGCCGGCTACCGCATAGTGGCGGGATGACGTTCTCTACCGCCGCGCTCGTCGCCGGCCATGCGCTCGCCGTGCCCTACACCCTCTTCGTGCCGGGCTTCCTTCGCGTCTGGCGTCGCCGCGAACCTCTGCCGTACGCTGCGGCGCAGGTCGGCGCCGTGCTCATCGCGGCTGGCTGGGCGACCAGGGGCAACACCGTGGCCGCGGTCGGCAACGTGGCCTGGTTGGTGGGCTTCGGGGCGGCCTACGCCGCCGAGGGACGCAAGCGGGCCGGGTAGTCGCCTATGCGCCGATGGCGATCGTCAGCTCCGGCCCGGTCGCGGCGCGCACGTCGTCGACGCTGACGCCCGGCGCGGTCTCGCGCAGGACCAGGCCGGCCGGCGTGACGTCGAGCACCGCGAGGTCGGTGAGGATCCGCTGCACGCAGGCCAGCCCCGTCAGCGGCAGCGTGCACTCGCGCACGATCTTGTGCCCGCCGCCGCGCGCCGTGTGCTCCATCATCACGAGCACCCGCTTCGCGCCGTGGACGAGGTCCATCGCGCCGCCCATCCCCTTGACCATCTT
>JAHWJP010000026.1:187-26230 GCA_019348355.1 Actinomycetota bacterium | reverse complement strand
CGGTGACCCGCGTCATGGCGGTCGGCACGAAGGCCCGCCCACCGGCGCCCAAGCCCGCCCCGCGCACGGGCACCGGTGACGCGGACGGCCTCAACTGGCCGGCTCTGGCGCGGTGCGAGTCGGGCGGCAACCCGCGGGCGCTCAGCCCCGGCGGGCGGTACCGCGGGCTGTACCAGTTCTCGCTCGCCACCTGGCGCGGCGTGGGCGGCTCCGGCGACCCGATCGACAACAGCGCCGAGGAGCAGCTCTACCGCGCCAAGCTGCTCTACAACCGCAGCGGCGCCGGCCAGTGGCCGAGCTGCGGGCGGCGGCTGTTCACCTAGCCAGCCAGGCTCGGTAGACAGGGGACGTGGCGACCGACGGACTGCTGACCGCGACGGACGTCCGCGAGCTCGCCACCCGCCTCGGCCTGCGGCCGACCAAGGCGCTCGGTCAGAACTTCGTCATCGACCCCAACACGGTCCGGCGCCTCGTGCGGGTTGCCGGGCTCCACCCCGTAGACGTCGTCGTCGAGGTCGGCCCGGGCCTGGGCTCGCTGACCCTCGGCCTGCTCGGCGCGGTCTCCCGGGTCGTCGCCGTCGAGATCGACCCGGTGCTGGCGACACAGCTGCCGGCGACGGTCGCCGTCCGGCTGCCGGACAGGTCACGGCGGCTCGAGGTCGTACACGGCGACGCGCTCACCCTGAATGGTCTGCCGGGGCCACCCCCCACCGCGTTCGTGGCGAACCTGCCCTACAACGTCGCGGTACCGGTGCTGCTGCGGTTGTTGGAGCAACTCCCGTCGCTGCGTACCGGGCTGGTGATGGTGCAGGCCGAGGTCGCCGATCGGCTGGTGGCGGCGCCGGGTAGCCGGACCTACGGCATCCCCTCGGTGAAGGCCGCCTGGTGGGCCGAGGTACGCCGGGCCGGGGCCATCGGCCGTACCGTCTTCTGGCCGGCACCCAACGTCGACTCGGCCCTGGTCGCGTTCACCCGCCGCCCGCCGCCCACCGGCGACCAGGCAGCGACCTTCGCCGTCGTCGACGCGGCCTTCGCCCAGCGCCGCAAGACGATGCGTGCCGCGCTGGCCGGCTGGGCCGGCTCGGCCGCCGCCGCCGAGCAGCGACTGCGCGCCGCGGGGATCGACCCGGCCAGCCGTGGGGAGTCGCTCGGCGTCGAGGACTTCGCGCGACTGGCAGCAACCGCCGTACGCTGAGGTTCTTCTTTCTTCCCTTGGAGCTCCACTGTCCTCCCGCCGTGCGCCGCACGACCGCGTCACCGTGCGTGCCCCGGCGAAGCTCAACCTGCACCTGACGGTCGGCGCCGTGCGTCCCGACGGCTTCCACGAGCTGACCACCGTCTTCCAGGCCGTCGGGCTGTACGACGAGGTCACGCTCCGGCGGGCCGACGAGCTCACGGTGAAGGTCACCGGTGTCGGTGCCGACCTGGTGCCCCTCGACGCGACGAACCTGGCCGCCCGCGCGGTATGCCTGCTGGCCGTGCAGACCGGTCACGACCCGCGGGTCGCCATCGCCATCCACAAGGGCATTCCGGTCGCTGGCGGATGCGCGGGCGGGTCGGCGGACGCCGCCGCCGCACTCGTCGGCTGCGACGCCCTGTGGGGCTGTGACTGGTCCCGCGACCGGCTTGCCGAAGCCGGCGCCGAGCTCGGCAGCGACGTGCCGTTCGCGCTGCACGGCGGGACGGCGCTCGGGACCGGTCGCGGCGAGCAGCTGACGCCGGTGCTCGAGAAGGGCGACTACTCCTGGGTCCTGGCCCTGTCCGACGAAGGGCTGTCCACGCCGGCGGTCTACGGCGAGCTGGACCGGCAGCGGCAGACCGGCCCGGTCGGTGTCGTGTCGGACCCGGCGGAGGTGCTGGCGGCGCTGCGCCAGGGTGACGCCGAGGCGCTCGGCCGCGGTCTCGGCAACGACCTGCAGCCGGCGGCGCTGGCGCTCAAGCCCTCGCTGCGGCTGCTGCTGGAGGCCGCCCGCGACCTCGGCGCCCTCGGGGCGATGGTGTCCGGCTCAGGCCCGACGGTGGCGATGCTGGCGCGCGACGCGACGGCCGCCGACACCCTCGCGAGCGCCCTGTCGCGGGCCGGGCTGGGTGTTGCCGTACGCCGTGCCGACGGCCCGGTGGCCGGCGCCCGGGTGGTGGGCCACTGATGGCCGTCAACCTGCTCAACCTCGAGAACGTCACCGTGGCGCACGGCACCCGGCTGCTGCTCGACGCGGTGTCGCTGGGCGTCTCGGGGGGCGACCGCATCGGCGTGGTCGGCCGCAACGGCGGCGGCAAGACCACGCTGTTGAAGACGCTGGTCAAGCTCGAGTCGCCGCACTCGGGCCGGGTCACCCACTCCAGCGGCCTGCGCGTCGGGCTGCTCACCCAGGACGTCCGGGTCGACCCGTCGTTGACGGCCCATGAGGCGATCCTCGGCGCGACCGCCGAGCACACCTGGGCGGGTGACGCGCGGGTCCGCGAGGTTCTCGACGGGCTGGGCCTGCACGACATGGGGCTGGACAGCACGGTCGAGACGATGTCCGGTGGGGAGCGGCGCCGGGTCGCCCTCGCGGCGCTGCTCGTGCAGGAGTGGGACCTGCTGGTGCTCGACGAGCCGACCAACCACCTCGACGTCGAAGGCGTCGCGTGGCTGGCCGGGCACCTGAAGCAGCGCAGCCCCACGCAGGCGCACCTGGTCGTCACGCACGACCGCTGGTTCCTCGACGAGGTGAACGCCACCACGTGGGAGGTGCACGATGGGGTCGTCGACTCCTACGACGGCGGCTACTCCGCGTACGTCCTGGCCCGGGCCGAACGCGACCGGATGGCCGGGACGGCGGAGCAGAAGCGGCTGCAGCTGGTGAAGAAGGAACTGGCGTGGCTGCGTCGTGGCCCGCCCGCGCGCACCTCCAAGCCGCAGTTCCGCATCGACGCCGCCAACGCGCTCATCGCCGACGAGCCGCCCGCGCGCGACGACATTGCGCTGCAGCGCTTCTCGGCGGCCCGGCTCGGCAAGACGGTGTACGAGTTGCACGGCGTCTCGGTGGCCTTCGGCAAGAAGGTGCTGCTCGACGCCGTTGACTGGAACCTCGGGCCCGGCGACCGCGTCGGCGTCGTGGGCGTCAACGGGGCCGGCAAGTCGACGGTGCTGCGCCTGCTCGTCGGCGCGCTGACGCCGGACTCCGGGCGGGTCGTGGTCGGGCAGACGGTGAAACCGGCTTACCTTTCGCAGGAGGTGGCCGAGCTCGACCCGATGCTGCGGGTGCTGGAGGCGGTCGAGCAGGTCGCCAAGGTCGTCGACCTCGGCGGTGGGAAGACGATCGGCGCCTCGTCGCTGGCGGACCGGTTCGGCTTCACCGGCAACGCGCAGTGGACCCGGGTCGGCGACCTGTCCGGCGGCGAGCGGCGGCGGCTGCAGATCCTGCGGCTGCTGATGGGCGAGCCGAACGTCATCCTGCTCGACGAGCCGACCAACGACCTGGACATCGACACCCTCAACGCCCTCGAGGACCTGCTCGACGGCTGGCCGGGGACGCTGATCGTGGTCAGCCACGACCGCTACTTCCTGGAGCGGGTCACGACGGTCACGGCCTCGCTGATGGGCGACGGCACTGTGGCGGCCCTGCCGGGTGGGGTCGAGGAGTACCTCGCGAAGCGGCGCAAGGCCGCGCCGGCTGCTGCCCCGAAGGCGAAGGGCGGTGACAGCCGGGCGGCGAAGAAGGAGCTGTCGCGGGTGGAGCGGGAGATCGCCAAGCTGGACCAGCTCGAGGCCGGGCTGCACGCGCAACTGGCGGAGCAGGCCGCGGACTTCACCGCGGTGGCGACCCTCGACGAGCAGCTGCGGGCGGCGCAGGCGGAGAAGGCCGCGCTCGAGGACACCTGGCTGGAGCTGTACGAGCAGCTGGAGGTCTAGCCCTCCTCGGGCGTGCGACTGGGCGAGCGTCCGTGCTCCCGTAGCAGCCGTCCGAGCACCGTCGCGTCGCGCACCGCCGCACCACCGGGATCGTTGTTGGTATAGACGTACGCGGTCTGCTCGTCGTCGAAGGCCTGCGCCACGCGCAGTGCCCAGCTGCGTAGAACGGACTGTTCGTACGGCCAGATCTGCTCGCCGCCGGCGGCGTGCAGTCGCAGGTATCCCCAGTCGGCGGTGCGCCACAGGGGCGCGACCGGCCGGCTGTCCCTTTCGGCCCACACGAGGGCGGCGCCGCGCTCGGTGAGGACCGCCCGCGTCTCGTCGGTCCACCACGACGCATGCCGGGGCTCGACGGCGACGTGGGTGCCGGCGGGAAAGCACGCCAGGCAGGAGTCGAGCCGCTCCAGGTCGCATGCCATGTCCGGTGGTAGCTGGAGCAGCACCGCCCCCAGCTTGTCGCCGAGGCCTGCGACGCGATCCATCAGCCGGGCCACCGGTTCGGCCGGCTCCCTCAGCCGCTTGATGTGGGAAAAGAAGCGCGAGGCCTTGACGGTGAAGACGTAATCCGGCGGAGTGCGCGCCGCCCACCCCTCGAACACCGTGCGGGCCGGCAGGCGGTAGAAGGAGTTGTTGACCTCCGTGGTGGCGAACGCCAACGCGTGGTGCTCGAGCCAGAGCCGCTGCGGCAGCTCCTGCGGGTAGAAGCGGCCCCGCCAGTCGGCGTACTGCCAGCCGGATGTGCCGACCAGGACGGGCATGACCAGGCGCTACCCGGACCGCACCGGGTGCAACACCCCGGGTTTGGGTGCCGCACGCGCGTCAATCGTCGATCTTCGGGCAACTCGGGGGCGTAACGCTCGCGCTACGTCCGGAGGATGCCATGGCCAGTTTCTCGACCGCTCGATAACAGCACTGTCGCGCTCGTCTTCGGGGTGACCTACGCCCTGGTCGGCGTGGCCGGCTTCCTCGTCAGCGGCGATGTCCCCTTCGCCGGCCAGGAGGGCGAGCCGCTGATCGTCTTCGACGTCAACGGCCTGCACAACATCGTCCACCTGCTGATCGGGGTCGTCCTGATCGTGGCGTCCAGGCGCACCGCCAGCGCGCGGGCCGCCAACCTCGCGATCGGTGGCACGTACCTCCTGCTCGGGCTTCTCGGCCCGTTCCTCAATGACACCGCCGTCGACGTGCTCGGGCTGAACGGCGCCGACCACCTGCTGCATCTAGTGTCGGGTGCGGCGCTCGCAGGGGTTGCCCTGCTCGCCGACAAGGATGCTCGGTCGCGCGTCTAGCGGCTCCGCGTACCGCGGGCGCGGCTCTGAGGGGCTCCGACCGTCGACCCGAGCACGGGCGCGGTCTCGAGCGCAGACAGCCCGTTCCAGGCCAGGTTGACCAGATGGGCCGCGACCTCGTCGCGACCGGGGAAGCGGTTGTCGAGCCACCACTGGCCGACGAGTGCGACCTGGCCGACCAGGGCTTGGGAGTAGAGGCCGGCGAGGGTCGTCTGGAAGCCGCGCGCGGCGAACTCGGCGGCCAGGATGTGCTCGACCTGTCCGGCGACGTCGCTGAGAATCGTGGCGAAGCCGCCGCTGTCCGCGAGCGGGACCGGTGACTCGCGGACGAGGATGCGGAAGCCGTCGGTCTCGTCCTCGACGTAGGCGAGCAGCGCCAGGGTCGCCTGCTCCAGCAGCCGTCGCGGCGAGTCGCCCGACAGGGCGCCGGTGAAGCTGGTCAGCAGTCGCTCCACCTCGCGGTGGACGACGACCTCGTAGAGCCCCTCCTTGCCGCCGAAGTGCTCGTACACCACGGGTTTGGAAACGCCTGCGCGCAGGGCGATCTCCTCCACCGAGGCCCCGTCGTAACCGCGTTCGGCGAACAGCGAGCGCCCGACGTCGAGTAGTTGCTCGCGGCGCTGGGTGCCGGTCATGCGGGTCCGGCGTGGGGGCTGGGTCAGGACTGGTTCGCCACCCGGCGGGCGTCGAGGCGGCTGCGGCTCGGCCAGCGGACATCCCGAATCCAGCCGAGTTTCTCGAAGCCTCGGATCAGCTCGGCTGAGGTGTCGATCTGCCAGCGGTCGACACCGTGTCGCGCGGCCGTCGGATCGGCGTGGTGCAGGTTGTGCCACGACTCGCCCATCGAGATGAGCGCCAGTGGCCACACGTTGCGCGACTGGTCGCGGGTGAGGAACGGCCGGTCGCCGACGGCGTGACAGATCGAGTTGATCGACCAGGTGGCGTGGTGCAGGACCGCCATGCGTACGACGCTCGCCCAGAAGAAGGCAGTCAGCGCGCCGGACGTCGCCGACTCCCCGACGGCGGCGGCCCAGGCGCCACCGAGCAGCGCCGGGAGCCCGAGCGACACCGCCACCCAGACCGGGAACAGGCGGTTCACCAGGCGGATGTCGCTGTCTGCCAGCAGATCCGGGGCGAAGCGCTTCTGGTCGGTCTGCTCGATGTCGAACAGCCAGCCGATGTGCGCATGCCACAGGCCCTTGCACAGTGCCCCGAAGCTGGTGCCGTAGCGCCAGGGTGAGTGCGGGTCGCCTTCTTCGTCGGAGTACGCGTGGTGCCGCCGGTGGTCGGCGACCCACCGGGTGACCGGACCTTCGACGGCGAGGCTGCCGGCGATCGCGAGCGCGATGCGCAGCGGTCGCCCGGTCTTGAACGAGCCGTGCGTGAAGTAGCGGTGGAAGCCGACGGTGATGCCATGGCCGCTGACGGCGTAGAAGATCGTGGACAGGACGACGTCGCGGTAGGACAGGCCGTTGCCCCACAGGACGAAGCCGCTCGCAACGACCGCCAGCAGGGGGACGGTGATGAACGCGGCGAGGGTGACCTGCTCGAGGCGGGCCCACAGCCGGGTGCGCGGGATTTCCTGCAGGGGGTGGTGCTCGTCAGCTCCGGCAGGGGCGGGTGCGTCGAGGACGGACGGAGCCGTCGTCGGAGGCGTCAAGGCAGGTCCTCACCGTCGGTGGCTCCGGGCTACGCCACCGTAACCTACGTCTCCGTAGGTGACGCCGGGGGTGTGTCGCTGAGCTTGGGTTTGTCAGACCCTTGCGCGAAACTGACTGTCAGGAAGCAGGATTGCTGGTCAGCTGGGGAGGCTTACATGGGTCGGCACCGCACGGCGGACGAGAAGCGTGCGTTCGGTGAGCGTGCGCAGGCCCTGAGGGCGGCCGGTAAGTCGCGCCGGGACATTCGTTCTGAGTTGGGCACGGGCGATGCTCTGACGTCGGAGCTGCTGCGGGGCTCAGCTCTCCCCTCCAGCCTGCGACGGCCCCAGGCGAAGGATGACGAGCGGAAGATCGCTGTTCAGATGCGCCTTTCGGGGCGAACGTACGACGACATCTGCAACGAGCTCGGGATAAGCAAGGGGTCATGTTCCTTGTGGCTGCGAGACCTGCCGAACCCCCAGCCCACCCTGCCGTTCGAACCCAGCAGCGAGGTGGGCGACCGCAGCGACACTGACCCGGGCGCCAGCCAGAGCAACGATCGTCGGACGGGTGCCAGGAGGTTGCGGACGCAGGGCTGGCTGTTGAAGGAGATCGCCTCTCACTATGGTGTTTCTGTGAAAACGGCCTTCGTGGACACGAAAGGCATTCCGGTTCCCGCCCGTGCCCGTCATGGCGGCGACGCCGCTCATGTGGCGATGATGTCCGCGCGACGATGGGAGCATCACAGGCGAGCGCGGGACATGGCTGAACAGCAACGAAAACTGGAAGCGGCTAGAGAAGTTGGTGAGGTTGACGACCACACGCTTCTGCTCCTCGGCGCGGTCGCCTACTGGTGCGAGGGGACGAAGAGCAAGCCCTGGCGCAGGCGTGCGAACTTCTGCTTCATCAACAGCGATCCCCTCCTCATGCGTCTCTTCGTTCGGTGGCTTGCGCTTGTAGGTGTTCCTCCCGAACGTTGGGTCGTCCGGCTTCAGATCCATGAGACCGCTGACGTAAAAGCGGCCGAGATGTACTGGCGTGGCATCCTGGACCTGCCTGACCTGTCCTTCGCACCGGCGACGATCAAGCGGCACAAGCCGCTCACGAACAGGAAGAATGTCGGCGACACTTATCACGGGTGCCTCAGTGTCTACGTGCGCCAGGGTGCGCACTTGCTGCAGCAGGTTGAGGGGTGGGTCGTTGGCGCGCTACTCGGCGCCGGCGGGCGGCTGCCAGATTCCACCTGAACGACGAGAGAAAGGAGGCCCCTCCGAACGGTTGACAAATATTCGGCTGTGGGGTAACGGTATCCTGCTGGCTTTTGGTGCCATGCGATCCTGGTTCGAGTCCAGGCAGCCGAGCATGCTGACGTGCTGAGGTAGAGGGTCGACCTGGGTCGGTAGACTCGCGCTGCCCGGGTTCTCCGGCACTCGGCCCACCGGCAAGGAGCCCCTGTGACCGACGCGCGGCTCGCCGCGGTCGTCGTCCTCGCGGCCGGCGAGGGCACCCGCATGAGAAGCGCGACAACACCGAAGGTTCTGCACGAGATCGGCGGCAGGTCGATGCTCGGCCACGTGGTGCGGGCCGCCCGCCACCTGGCTCCTGAGCACCTGCTGGTGGTCGTCGGCCACGCCCGCGAGCAGGTCACCGCCCACCTCGCCGGGCTCGACCCGGCCGCGCAGGCCGTCGTGCAGGAGCAGCAGCAAGGCACCGGTCATGCCGTCCGGGTGGCCCTCGACACGCTGCCGGCGCTGACCGGCACCGTCGTCGTCGTGCCGGGTGACGCACCGCTGCTCACCGCCCAGACCCTCTCCGAGCTGCTCGCGACCCACCACGTGGCCCGCGCCGCGACCACCCTGCTGACCGCGGAGCTCCCGGACCCGACCGGCTACGGCCGGGTGGTGCGCGAAGGTGGTTCGGTTGCCGCGGTCGTCGAGCACAAGGACGCCGACGCCGCGATCCGCGCGATCCGCGAGGTCGCCACCAGCGTCTACGCCTTCGACGCCGAGCAGTTGCGCACCGCCTTGCAGCAGCTGACGACCGACAACGCCCAGGGCGAGCAGTACCTCACCGACGTCGTCGCTCTGCACCGGAAAGCCGGGCGAACCGTGGCGGCCCACATCGCCGAGAGCGCCACCGAGACGATGGGGGTCAACGACCGCGTCCAGCTGGCCGAGGCCGGCCGGCTGCTGCGCGACCGCGTCGTCGCGCAGCACCAGCGCGCCGGCGTCACGGTCGTCGACCCGGCCACGACCTGGATCGACATCGACGTTCGGCTGGAGCCCGACGTGACGATCCACCCCGGCAGCCAGCTGCACGGGACGACTGCCGTCCGGGCCGGAGCCGTCATCGGCCCCGACACCACGCTCACCGACACCGAGGTCGGCGAGCAGGCGAGCGTCGTGAAATCGCACTGCGTCGGCGCTGTGATCGGGACCGGCGCTGACGTGGGCCCCTACACCTACCTCCGTCCGGGCACCCGGCTCGGCGAGAAGTCCAAGGCCGGCGCGTTCGTGGAGATCAAGGCGAGCCAGGTCGGCGCGCGCAGCAAGGTGCCGCACCTGTCGTACGTCGGTGATGCCGTCATCGGCGAGCGCAGCAACATCGGGGCCGCGACGATCGTCGTCAACTACGACGGCCGTGACAAGCACGGCACCACGGTCGGGGACGATGTACGGGTCGGCAGCGACACGATGCTCGTGGCGCCGGTGACCGTCGGCGACGGCGCCTACACCGCCGCCGGCTCGGTCATCACCGACGACGTCCCACCCGGCGCGCTCGGTGTCGGCCGGGCGCGACAACGCAACATCGAAGGCTGGGTCGCGCGCAAGCGGCCCACCGACCAGGGGCAGCCATGAACGGCATCACCATCCAGAGCAGCAAGAACCTGATGCTGTTCTCGGGCCGAGCGTTCCCCCAGCTGGCCGACGACATCGGCAAGGACCTCGGTGTCCTGCCGGTCCCGACGAGCGCCTACGACTTCGCCAACGGTGAGATCTTCGTGCGCTTCGAGGAGTCCGTACGCGGCTCGGACGCCTTCGTGGTGCAGAGCATCACCACGCCGGTCAACACCTGGCTCATGGAGTCGCTGCTCATGGTCGACGCCCTGAAAAGGGCTTCTGCCAAGCGGATCACCGTGGTGATGCCGTTCTACCCGTACGCCCGGCAGGACAAGAAGCACCGCGGTCGCGAGCCGATCAGCGCCCGTCTCGTGGCTGACCTGTTCAAGACGGCGGGCGCGAACCGGCTGATGACGGTCGACCTGCACACCGCGCAGATCCAGGGGTTCTTCGACGGTCCGGTCGACCACCTGTTCGCGCTGCCCCTGCTGGCCGATCACGTGGAGCAGCGCTACGGCAACCGGGACCTGGTGGTCGTGTCACCGGACGCCGGACGGGTGCGCGTCGCCGAGCGCTGGACCGACCGGCTCGGTGCCGGTCTCGCGATCATCCACAAGCGGCGCGACCCCCGGGTGCCCAACGAGGTGAAGGTGGGTCAGGTCGTCGGGCAGGTCGAGGACAAGACCTGCATCCTGGTCGACGACATGATCGACACCGGCAGCACGATCAGCAAGGCCGCCTCGTTGCTGTTCGACAACGGCGCCGCCGACGTCGTCGTCACGGCGACGCACGGTGTGCTGTCCGGGCCGGCCCTCGACCGGCTGAAGAACTCCCGCGTCTGCGAGGTGGTCGTCACCAACACCCTGCCCATCGACGACGGCCGACGCTTCGAAGGGCTGACGGTTCTCTCGATCGCCCCGCTCATCGCCCGGGCAATCCGGGAGGTCTTCGAGGACGGCTCGGTGACCAGCCTGTTCGACGGGGCCGCGTAGGCGCGTACGCCGCGTCGCCGTCGCGACGACGACGCCAGCAAGGATGCAGGCCGCCCCGGCGTACTGCACGGCGGTCGGCGTCTCGGACAGGACCACCGCCGAGATGGCGAGCGCACCGATCGGCTGGGCCAGCAGCAGCACACTGGTCAGTGCGGCGGGCAGGCGGGGGAGCGAGCTGGAGATCAGCAGCCAGCCGAGCACCTGCGCGGTGAGGGCGAGCACGGCGAGCCAGAACAGGGCCTGCCAACCCGGAACGACCAGCTCGCCGAGCGCGACGCCGAGCAGCGCGGCGAAGGCGGCGGCCGAGCCGGTCGCCCACAGCAGCGGTCCGGCGAGCAGGCGCAGGTCGGTCGAGCCCTGCCGCAGGACGAGCAGGAACAGGGCGTACGCGACCGAGGTCGCGAGGCCGAGCAGCACGCCGAGCCGCGGGTCACGGCCGTAGGTCTGCCCGCCGAGCGCGCCGGAGACCAGCGCCACACCCAGCAGGAGTACGGGCAGCGCGGCGAGCAGGCGGGCCGGCGGGCGCTCGCCGAGCAACCACCACGCGACCGCGGCGACCACCAGCACCTGCAGGTTGCCCAGCACGGTGGCGAGCCCGGCCCCGACCGCCGCGATGACGTGGTGCCACAGGACGAGGTCGAAGGCGAAGAAGATGCCGGCGAGCGCGCACACCTGCCGGGTGCGGACCGGCAACCGGCCGTGCCGGCGCTGCTCGCGGCGAGCCAGCAACGCCAGCAGGGGCAGGGCGAGCAGGCAACGCAGGCTGGCTGCCGTGGCGGGCGGGACGTCGGCCAGCCGGACGAGGGGCGCTGACCAGGCGATGACCAGGGCGCCGATCAGCGCCGTCAGCACCGGTCGCCGGCCGAGCGGGTCCACGGCCGTCCTTTCCGAGCAACGAGTTCTTCAGGGGTGTTCAGCGCTACGCTCCTGACAGAAGCAGATGCGCTGTCAGGAGTCAACATGCATGTCGCCCATGACTCAGCCCGGTCACTGTCCCTCGCGGTCGACCTGGTCAACAGCCGCGCCAACGGCGCCGAGCTGCTGCCCGACCTGACGGCCCTGCGCGCCCTGCTCGACGAGCACGACGTCAGCGGGTCCCGGGCGCTGTCCGCCGAGGACCTCGAGGAGGTGCACGCCCTGCGGCTTCGGCTTCGGGCGGTGTGGACGGCCCGGGACATGCGCACTGCAGCCGCGGTCGTCAACGGCCTGGTCGCCGAGGCCGGCGCACTGCCTCAGCTGACCGACCACGACGGGCACGACTGGCACCTGCACTGGACCGCGCCGTCCGCCCGCGTCGGCAGCCGGCTCGCGGCCGACGCCGGCATGGGCCTCGCGGAGGTCCTGCGCGAGGACGGAGCCGCCCGGCTGCGCGCCTGCGAGGCGCCGGACTGCGAGGCGGTGTTCGTCGACCTCTCGCGGAACCGTTCACGTCGCTACTGCGACACCGGCAACTGCGGCAACCGGTTGCACGTGGCGGCCTACCGCGCCCGGCTGCGTACGGTGGACGACCCGGGCGGTGCCGAGGCCACACGCGGCTAGACTCCCTTCGCGCGCACCGGCACCCCACCGTGCGGTGCCTTGTTGCCCCCCGCATCTGTTCTCAGGAGTCCCGCTGTGTCCGAGGTCCGCATCGCCGCCGAGCCCCGCACCGAGTTCGGCAAGGGGCCCTCGCGCCGCATCCGCCGGGCCAACAAGGTGCCGGTGGTGCTCTACGGCCACGGCGAGCAGCCGCGGCACTTCTCGCTGCCCGGCCACGAGCTGATGCTCGCGCTCAAGCACGACTCGAACGCGCTGCTCACCCTGCAGACCGACTCGGGTGACCAGCTGGCGCTGCCCAAGAGCATCGTGCGTGACCCGATCCGCAACACCCTCGAGCACGTCGACCTGGTCGCCGTGCGCAAGGGCGAGACGGTCACCGTCGAGGTGCCGATCACGCTCATCGGTGAGGCCGCCCCGGACACGATGGTCGAGCAGCAGACCGTGACGCTCACCGTCTCGGCCGACGCCACCGCGCTGCCCGACCACGTCGAGCTCGACATCACCGGCCAGACGCCCGGACACAGCCTGACGGCCGCCCAGGTGACGCTTCCTGCAGGCACGACCCTGCACCAGGATGCCGACCACGTCATCGTCGCCTTCCTCGGCGTGCCGAGCGAGGAGGAGCTCGAAGCCGAGCTGGCCGAGGCCGAGGCCGAGCTGGGTTCGGGTCAGGCCGGCGCCGAGGCGATCGAGGCCGAGGCAGCTGCCGAGGCCGGGGAGAGCGAGGCGGGCGAGAGCGACGCGGAGGGCGACGCCGACGGCGATGCCCCGGCGTCCGAGACGCCCGCACCCTAGGATCCTGCGCCGGTGTCCGAACCCGTCTGGCTCATCGTCGGGCTGGGCAATCCGGGCCCAGGTTATGCCGGCAACCGGCACAACGTCGGGGCGATGGTCCTCGACCTGCTGGCCGGGCGGGTCGGCGGTCGCTTCAAAGCCCACAAGGGTCGGGCCGACCTCGTCGAGGGGCACCTGTGCGGGCAACGCGCACTGCTCGCGAAGCCCAAGAGCTACATGAACCTGTCCGGCGGACCGGTCGCCAGTCTGCGCGACTTCTTCCGGGTGCCCGTCGACCGCATCGTCGTCGTGCACGACGAGCTCGACATCCCGTACGGCGTGCTGCGGCTCAAGGCAGGTGGCGGCGACAACGGGCACAACGGCCTGAAGTCCGTCACGAGCGCGCTCGGCAGCAAGGACTACCTGCGGGTGCGTGTCGGCATCGGCCGCCCACCCGGCCGGCAGGACCCGGCCGACTACGTGCTTCGGGATTTCGCGGCGGCTGAGAAGAATGAGCTCGGCTTGCACATCGACCGGGCGGCCGATGCCGTCGAGGCGCTGCTCTCCGGCCCGCTCGAGGCGGCCCGGAACACCTTCCACGTCGACCCGGCCTGACCCGCCCGCCCCACCCCGCCCCACCCCGCCCGTTCCCGGTGCCACGGCTGCCCGCCCCGAGCCTGCGCATGGCACCGAGATCGGGGGTCGGCGACGATGGACGCATGCCCGCTCCCCTCGGCGCTCTGCTCGTCGTGCTGTCCTCTGCCGCCGTCCTGGTGCTGGAGGTGCTGGTCAGCCGGCTGGTTGCGCCCTATGTGGGGCTCACCCTCGAGACCTACACCGCCGCCATCGGGGTGGCCCTGGCCGCCATCGCGGCCGGGGCGGCGATCGGCGGGCGGCTCGCTGACGCACGGGACCCCCGCCGGTGGCTCGGGCCGGCGGTCGCTCTCGGCGGCGCCCTCGTGCTCGCCGCCCGCCCGACCGTCTTCGCCGTCGGCGACGTCTTCCGCGGCACCGGCCCGGTCGGCACCGTGGCCCTCGTCCTGCTCGCCGTCGCGCCGTCCGCACTGGTGCTGTCGACGGTCACGCCCGGCGTCGTGAAGCTGCGGCTGCGCACGCTCGCCGAGACGGGGCAGACCGTCGGGCGGCTGTCCGCCGCCGGCACGCTCGGTGCGCTCGCCGGCACCTTCCTCACCGGCTTCGTGCTGTTGGCGGCGCTGCCGACCTCAGCCCTGCTGCTGCTCACCGGCCTGGTCCTGATCGCCGTCGGGGTGGCTGTCGCGGTCGCCCTGCCCAAGGCGGCGCGGCCAGTGCCGCTGGCCGGCCTCGCCGCTGTCGGTGTTTTCGCGGCCGGCTGGCTCGTCGTCGCCGACGGGCCCTGTGAGGTCGAGACCCGCTACTACTGCGCGGCGGTGCAGTCGGATCCGAACAGGCCGGGCGGCCGCACGCTGCTGCTCGATGGCCTGCGCCACTCCTATGTCGACCTCGACGACCCGGCCTACCTGGAGTTCTCCTACACCCGCCGCATCGCAGACGTGCTGGCGGTGCAGCCGCCCGGGTCGCTGTCGGCCCTGCACCTCGGCGGGGGCGGCTTCTCGGTGCCGCGCCACCTGGCGGCCGTACGGCCCGGCTCGCAGAGCAAAGTCCTCGAGGTCGACCCGCAGATCCCCGAGATCGGACGGGACCGGCTGGGTCTGGTCACCGGCCCCGACCTCGCCGTGATGGTCGGCGACGCCCGCACGTCGATCGCCGCCGAGCCGTCCGGGACGTACGACGTGGTGGTCGGCGACGCGTTCGGCAGCCTCGCGGTGCCCTGGCACCTCACGACCGCCGAGATGGTCGCCGAGGTCCGCCGGGTGCTGCGCCCGGGCGGGGTCTACGTGCTCAACGTCATCGACTACCCGCCGCTGGGCCTCGCGCGGGCCGAGACGGCGACGCTGCTCGCGGCCTTCGACGACGTGGCGCTGATGGCTCCGCGGAGCACGCTGGGCGGTGAGAGCGGCGGCAACCTGGTCCTGGTCGCGAGCGATGCGCCGATCGCGGTCGACCGGCTGGGCGACCTCGCGGCGACCCGCGGTGAGCCCGGCTCGGTCGCCGGCCTCGAGCAGGTGCGGGCCTTCGCCGGCGACGCCGACGTGCTGACCGACGACGACGCCCCGGTGGACCAGCTGCTCACGCCGTACTCCCCGCCCCGGACCTGAGCCCTGGTTGGGGGAAGCCCGGCCGGCGCGGGCCGCCCGCGTAGGCTGTCCGCAGCGCCGCGAGGCGTCCCACCCCCCGGCTCCTGCGCCGTGCGGGGCCGTTCGTGTTGTCCAGAAAGGCCCGCCTTGTCCCTTGCCGGACTGCTCGACGTGCTCACGGGCGACCCCGCGCTTCGCCGGGCCCTCGAGACCCCGGCAGCTCCGACGCTGGACCTGACCGGTCCGCCGGGGCTGCGACCGTTCGTGCTCGCCGGGCTCGTGGCGAAGGGCCGCACCGTGCTGGCGGTCACCGCCACCGGACGGGAGGCCGAGGATCTGGTCGCCGCGCTCGAGAGCCTGGTGGACAGCGACCGCGTCGCGCTCTACCCGAGCTGGGAGACGCTCCCGCACGAGCGGCTCAGCCCGCGCGCCGACACCGTCGGTCGCCGGCTCGCCGTCCTGCGCCGCCTCTCGCACCCCAGCACGGACGACCCGGCGACGGGTCCGCTCGACGTCGTCGTCGCCCCCGTCCGCAGCATCCTGCAGCCGCAGGTCCCCGGCCTCGGGGACCTCGAGCCGGTCGAGCTGCTCGACGGCCAGGACGTCGACGGCGGCCTTGACGCGGTGGTCCGGCGCCTCGTCGACCTGTCGTACTCACGGGTGGAGCTCGTCGAGAAGCGAGGCGAGTTCGCCGTCCGTGGTGGCATTCTCGACGTCTTCCCGCCGACCGAGGAGCACCCGGTCCGGGTGGAGTGGTGGGGCGACACCGTCGAGGAGGTGCGCCCGTTCCAGGTCGCGGACCAGCGGAGCCTGTCGGAGCCGCAGAACGCCGCCGCGCACGGCCTGTGGGCGCCGCCGTGCCGCGAGCTGCTGCTCACGAAGGACGTACGCGAGCGGGCGCGCAAGCTCGCCGAGCTGCACCCGGAGCTGGCCGACATCTGCTCGCGGATTGCGGATGGCCACCCGGTCGAGGGGATGGAGGCGCTCGCGCCGGTGCTCGTCGACGAGCTGACCCTGCTGCTCGACGAGCTGCCGCCCGACTCGAGCGTCGTCGTCTGCGATCCCGAGAAGGTACGCACCCGCGCCCACGACCTGGTGCGCACCAGCCAGGAGTTCCTCGAGGCGTCGTGGGCGACGGCGGCGGTCGGCGGGACGGCGCCGATCGACCTGGGCGCCGCGGCGTACAAGACGTTGGTCGAGGTGCGGGAGCACGCGGCGGACAGCGGCCTGCCCTGGTGGTCGCTGAGCCCGTTCACGGCCGACGAGGACCTCGAGGACGATGCCGTGGTCCTCGCCGCGAGCTCCCCACCGGCCTATCGCGGCGAGATCGAGCGCGCGATCGGCGACCTGCGGCAGTGGGTGGCCGACGACTGGCGGGTCGTCGTCACGACCGAGGGGCACGGTCCCGGGCAGCGCCTGCTCGAGCTGCTGCGCGACGCCGAGGTGCCGGCCCGGCTGGACGAGCACCTGCCCGACGGCCCGACCAGCGGGCTGGTGCACCTGTCGACAGGCTGCCTGCAGACCGGTTTCCGCAGCGAGCTGCTGCGCACGGTGGTGCTGACCGAGTCCGACCTGACCGGCACCCGCGGCGCGGGCGCCAAGGATGTCAGCCGCCGGCTGCCCAGCCGGCGCAAGAACGTCGTCGACCCGGTCCAGCTGCAGACCGGGGACACCGTCGTGCACGAGCACCACGGGGTCGCGCGCTACGTCGACATGGTCCAGCGGACCGTTCAGGGGGCGACTCGCGAGTACCTCATCCTCGAGTTCGCGCCGAGCAAGCGAGGGCAGCCGGGCGACCGGGTCTTCGTGCCGACCGACCAGCTCGAGCTGGTCACCCGCTACGTCGGCGGTGAGGCGCCGAGCCTGGACAAGCTCGGCGGCGGCGACTGGTCGAAGCGAAAGGGCCGCGCCAAGAAGGCGGTGAGGGAGATCGCCGCCGGCCTGATCCAGCTCTACAGCGCGCGGATGGCCGCGCCCGGCTACGCCTTCGGCCCCGACACCCCGTGGCAGCGCGAGCTCGAGGACGCCTTTCCGTACGTCGAGACGCCCGACCAGCTCGAGGCCATCGACGAGGTCAAGGCCGACATGGAGAAGCCCGTCCCCATGGACCGGGTCATCATGGGCGACGTCGGTTACGGCAAGACCGAGATCGCCGTGCGGGCCGCCTTCAAGGCCGTGCAGGACGGCAAGCAGGTGGCGATCCTCGTGCCGACGACGCTGCTCGTGCAGCAGCACTACAACACCTTCCGCGACCGCTTCCAGCAGTTCCCGGTGCAGGTGCGCGCGGTCAGCCGCTTCAACTCGGCCGCCGAGCAGCGGGAGGTGATGGACGGGGTCACCAGCGGCACGGTTGACGTCGTCATCGGGACGCACCGGCTGCTGAGCAAGCAGACGCAGTTCAAAGACCTCGGCCTGGTCATCGTCGACGAGGAGCAGCGGTTCGGGGTGGAGCACAAGGAGTTCCTCAAGCAGATGCGCACCGCCGTGGACGTGCTGACGATGAGCGCGACGCCGATCCCGCGCACCCTCGAGATGAGCCTGACCGGGATCCGCGAGATGTCGACGATCCTCACCCCGCCCGAGGAGCGTCACCCGGTCCTGACGTTCGTCGGCGTCTACGACGAGAAGCAGATCGGTGCGGCCATCCGGCGCGAGCTGCTGCGCGAGGGGCAGGTCTTCTTCCTGCACAACCGGGTCGAGTCGATCGACCGCGTCGCCGCCCGCATCCGCGCGCTCGTCCCCGAGGCTCGGGTGGCGACCGGGCACGGTCAGATGCACGAGGACGTGCTGGAGCAGGTCATGGTCGGGTTCTGGGAGAAGGACTACGACGTCCTGGTCTGCACGACGATCGTCGAGTCGGGCCTCGACATCCCCAACGCCAACACCCTGATCGTCGACAAGGCTGACGCTTTCGGTCTTTCCCAGCTGCATCAGATCCGCGGGCGCGTCGGGCGGGGTCGCGAGCGGGCGTACGCGTACTTCACCTATCCGCCGGACAAGCCGCTGACCGAGCTGGCCCACGACCGGTTGGCGACCATCGCGCAGAACACCGAGATCGGTGCCGGGATGGCGGTGGCGATGAAGGACCTCGAGATCCGCGGCGCCGGCAACCTGCTCGGCGGCGAGCAGTCCGGGCACATCGCGAGTGTCGGCTTCGACCTCTACATGCGCCTGGTCGGTGAGGCGGTGTCGGACTTCAAGCGCGGGGGCGCCCCCGAGACCGAGCAGGTCCCCGACACCCGGGTCGACCTGCCGGTGGACGCGCACCTGCCGCACGACTACATCCCGGGCGAGCGGCTGCGACTGGAGGCCTACCGGCGGTTGGCGGCCGCGTACGACGACCCGGCCATCGCCGCGGTGCAGGAGGAGCTGCAGGACCGCTACGGCCCGCTGCCGGACCCGGTGTCGCGCCTGCTCGCGGTGGCGTCGTTCCGCGTGCATGCGCGCCGGTTCGGGCTGACCGAGGTGGGTGTCCAGGGCAGTTCGATCCGGTTCCTGCCGCTACGGCTGCGCGAGTCGCAGACGATGCGCCTGCAGCGGCTCTATCCACGCTCGTTGGTCAAGCCCCCGACCGGGATGGTGCTGGTGCCCCGCCCGACGACCGCGCGGATCGGCGGACAGCCGGTGCGCGACCTCGACCTGCTCGACTGGTGCCGCCGGCTGCTCGACGCGGTCTGCGGGGACGACATCGCGGCGGCAGCGGCGTCGTCGGCGACGGGCTCACGCTGACATCACCGACTGTCTGGCAATCTGTAGGCGACATCGGATCTCCCGGAAGGAAAGCGTCTTCGTGACCCGCCCCCCTGGCAGGCTGGCTCTTGCCGCCCTGGCTGTGCTCCTGCTCAGTGCCTGCGGTGACGGCCGGACACGTTCCGGCGCCGCCGCGCTGGTCGGCGATCAGCAGATCACCGTCGAGGCGCTGCGCCAGGTGGTGGAACGCGGCTTGTCCGACCCCCAGGCCGCGCAGCAGCTCGGCGCCGACCGGGCCGCCTTCCAGCAGCAGACCCTGTCCCGCCTGATCAACCGTATCCTGCTGGAAGACGCCGCCCGAGAAGCCGGTGTGCAGGTCTCCGAGGACGACGTCGACGAGCAGATCGAGAGGTTCGTCGCCGAGGTCGGTGGCCGGGAGGCGCTCGACATGCAGGCGGCACAGGGCGGAATCCAGCCGCAGGACCTACCGCGCTTCGTGCGCGACATCGTGCTGGAGGATGAGCTGGCCAGCCAGCTCACCGAGGACGTCGTCGTCTCACCCGAGCAGCTGCAGGAACTCTACGAAGAGAACATCGCGCAGTTCGACCAGGTGCGCTCCCGGCACATCCTCGTGGCCGACGAGGCAACGGCCCGGATGCTGCTGGAGCAGGTCCGTGCGGACCCGAGTCGCTTCGGGGCGCTGGCTGCGCAGTTCTCCACCGACACCTCCAACAAGGACGACGGCGGCGAGCTGGGGTTCGCTGGTCGCGGGCAGTTCGTCCCGGAGTTCGAGCAGGTGCTGTTCAGCGCCCAGCCGGGCACCTTCGAGGTGGCCAACACCCAGTTCGGCTGGCATGTCATCGGTGTCGCCGAGCGCCAGACGACGACGCTCGAGGAGGCGACGCCGCAGCTGCGGCGTGCGGCTCTGCAGGAGCAGCGCCAAACGGTGACGCTGGACGTGCTGCGTGAGACAGCCGAGCGGCTCGACATCACCGTCAACCCGCGGTTCGGTCGGTGGGACGCCGAGAACGTCAGCGTGGTCGCCGCCCCGGACCCGAACGGAGTGCTCAGCCCAGCTCCCGGAACCGGACCCGACGACGTCCCGGAGGGGCTGATCCCCGACGGGCAGCCGCCGGCGCCGCCGCCCGCAGCCGAGTAGTGGCGGGGCGCGTCGTCCTGGTCGCCTGCTCCCCGCGGGTGCCTCCTGGCCTGCTGTCGTGGCCGGCCTGGGCGGCGCTGCGCGCCGGTCCGGTGTCGACCGCCGACGCAGACTGCCCCCAGCTGCCCTACCTGTGCGACGTCGGCATCGCCGTCTGCGTCGAAGCCGCGGATCCGGTGGTCCTGCTCGCCCGGGCCGACGCCGGACAGACCGTCGTCTGGCTCGCCCCCGACGCCGAGCTGGTCCGTGCGCTGGGCCGCTCGGCGGTCGCCGGCGGTGCGCCGGTGGAGCTGGTGCACGGCTCGTACGATCTCCCGGGTGCGCGGCTGCTCGACGTGGTAGCCGTGATGGACCGGTTGCGCTCCCCCGGTGGTTGCCCCTGGGACGCCGACCAGACCCACGACAGCCTCCGGCCGTACCTCCTGGAGGAGGCCTATGAGGCCTACCAGGCGCTCGAGGACGGCAACCTGGTCGACCTGCGCGAGGAGCTGGGCGACGTCCTCCTGCAGGTGGTGTTCCACGCCCGCCTGGGGCAGGAGGGCAAGCAGCCCTGGTCGATCGACGACGTCGCGGGTGACCTCGTCGACAAGCTGGTACGCCGCCACCCGCACGTGTTCGCCGGCGTCACCGCAGACGACCTCGAGGGGTCGTGGGAGGCGCTGAAGGCGGCGGAGAAGGGCCGGGCCTCGGTCACCGACGGCGTGCCGCTGTCGCAACCGGCGCTCGCCCTCGCCGCCAAGCTCCAGAAGCGGGCTGCGCGCCTCGGCGCCCCCGTCCCGGCCTACGACGGGCTCGGCGGGCAGTTGTGGGACCTCGTCACGCGCTGCCGGCAGCAAAGGGTCGATCCCGAGGCGGCCCTGCGTGCGACGGCGCGCGCGTTCCTGGACCGGCTCGCCGCGGTGGAGGCCGAGCTGTCCGCGGAAGGGACCGACGCGCGCGGACTGACACCGGAGCAGTGGAGTGCCCGGTGGAGGTGATCGGAACCGTCGTCAGACTCCAGGTGCAGCGTTCGCGGCTCAAGCCCGGCGAGCGCGGTCACCGGGTCTACGATCCGTCCCCGCTGCTCGACGTGCCGGCCCTGCAGGTCGGTCCGCGCGGCGTCGTCGGGCAGAGCCCCGGCGGACCCGTGCTCGATGTCCACCACGCCGACCATCCCGACAGCCGCAACGTGAAGCTGGCCAACGGCCTTTCCCTGCTTCCGCGGGCGCACTACGCACGGATGGGCCGGACCTACGGGCCGCACCTGGTCGAGGGGGTGGCCGGGGAGAGCCTGCTGCTCGACACCGAGGGCTCCTGGACCTTCGCCGATCTCGTCGGGCCGCTGCACCTCGAGAGCGCGGACGGCGGGCTGCTCGCGCTCGTCGACCCGGCCGTCGCCTCGCCGTGCGTGGAGTTCAGCCGCTTCTGCCTGGGCCGTGGCGTCGGTCCGGTGGACGACGAGGTCCAGCAGGCGATGGCCGACCTCGGCGACGGGGTCCGCGGCTTCTACATCCGGGCCGACGGGTCGGCCCGGATCGAGTGCGGCGCCCGCCTCTTTCGGGGCTGACGCGGGGCGCCTCCCCGGCCGGCCAGGGGTCCGCCGGTAGGGTCGCGATTCGATACGCCCACCCAGCTGCTGGAGAACTGTGCCCCTCATCGAGGCCGTCGGTGCCCGCGAGATCCTCGACTCGCGCGGCAACCCCACCGTCGAGGTCGAGGTCGCGCTCGACGACGGCACGCTCACCCGTGCGGCGGTGCCGAGCGGGGCCAGCACGGGGGAGTACGAAGCCGTCGAACTGCGCGACGGCGACACCGCCCGGTTCGGTGGCAAGGGGGTGTCGCGCGCCGTCACGGCCGTGCTCGACACGATCGGTCCGGAGCTGCTCGGCATCGAGGCCAGCGAGCAGCGGGTCGTCGACCAGGCCCTGCTCGACCTCGACGGCACGCCGGACAAGAGCCGCCTGGGTGCGAACGCCATTTTGGGTGTGAGCCTCGCCGTCGCAAAGGCCGCCGCGGACTCCTGCGGCCTGCCGCTGTTCCGCTACGTCGGGGGTCCGAACGCCCATCTGCTGCCGGTGCCGATGCTCAACGTGCTCAACGGCGGTTCCCACGCCGACACCAACGTGGACGTGCAGGAGTTCATGATCGCCCCGATCGGAGCGGCGACCTTCGCCGAGGCGCTGCGGTGGGGGGCAGAGACCTACCACTCGCTCAAGGCGGTGCTGAAGAGCCGCGGCCTCGTCACGAGCATCGGCGACGAGGGCGGTTTCGCGCCGAACCTGCCGACCAACCGCGACGCCTTGGACCTGCTGCTCGAGGCGATCAGTGCTGCCGGCTTCACTCCCGGCCGTGACATCGCACTGGCGTTGGATGTGGCGGCGAGCGAGTTCCACGACGAGGCCGGGTACCGGTTCGAGGGCGCGTCGAAGACCAGCGCCGAGATGACCGCGTACTACGACGAGCTGCTCGGCGCCTACCCCATCGTGTCGATCGAGGACCCGCTGGACGAGGGGGACTGGGACGGCTGGGCGCGTCTGACCGCGGTGCTCGGCGGCCGGGTGCAGGTCGTCGGTGACGACCTGTTCGTGACCAACACCTCGCGGCTGGCCGAAGGGATCGGCAAGGGCTGCGCAAACGCGCTGCTGGTCAAGGTCAATCAGATCGGCACGTTGACCGAGACTCTCGACGCAGTCGACCTCGCACACCGCAACGGCTATCGCTCGATGATGAGCCACCGGTCAGGGGAGACGGAGGACACCACCATCGCGGACCTCGCCGTCGCCACGAACTGCGGCCAGATCAAGAGCGGCGCCCCGGCGCGGTCGGAGCGGGTCGCCAAGTACAACCAGCTGTTGCGCATCGAGGAGGAGCTCGACGACGCAGCCCGATATGCCGGCGCCGCTGCCTTCCCCCGCTTCTCCGCCGGCAGCGGCACGATCTAGCGTGGCCTCCGCCCGCCGACCATCCGGCGTACGCCCGGCCGGCGCCCGGCCCCCCTCGAGCCGCCGCCCGGCCCGCAGGGTCAGCCGCGGCACGGTCGCGGCCGGCGCGCCAGAGCGGGCGATGCGGGTCGAGGCGCGCCGGACGAGCCAGAAGCGGACGCGGATCGCGGTGCTCGGCCTGGTTCTGGTGGTCATGCTCGTCAGCGCCGCGCTGCCCCTGCGGGACTATCTCGCGCAACGCTCGGAGATCGGCAAGCTGCAGCTCCGCCAGCAGCAGGCGCAGGCCCGCGTCATCGCCTTGGAGCAGGAGCGCGATCGGCTGCAGGACGACACCTACATCGCGGCCGAGGCGCGCCGGCGGCTGCACTTCGTGCTCCCGGGCGAGACGGCGTACGTCCTGCTCGAACCCGAGCCGGTGCCCGAGGCCGAGGCCGCCGCCCCGGGTGAGGGCGCCCCGGCCGAGGCTCAGGCGCCGCCCTGGTACACCCAGCTGTGGGGGAGCGTGCGCGCGGCGGACCGGCCTGCGGCGGAGTGAGCGAGCCAGCCCCGCGCGACGTCCGGGCGGTCGGCCTGCAGCTGGGTCGTCGCCCGCGTGCCATGACATCGGTGGCGCACCGTTGCGGCTGCGGCCTGCCCGACGTCGTGGAGACCCGCCCACGGCTGCCGGACGGCTCGCCCTTCCCGACCCTGTACTACCTGACCTGCCCCCGGCTCGCCTCGGTGATCGGCACGCTGGAGGCCGACGGCCTGATGAAGCAGCAGACCGCCCGTCTCGCAGTCGATCCCGAGCTCGCCGACCGCTATGCGGCGGCTGCGCGGGACTACGTCGAGCGCCGGGACAGCCGCGAGGTGCTCGAGGGGGTGCCCGCTCAAGGCGGCATGCCCACGCGGGTCAAGTGCCTGCACGTTCTCGTTGCCCACGCGCTGGCAGTCGGCCCGGGTGTCAACCCCTTCGGTGACGAGGCGCTGGCGCTGCTGCCCGACTGGGCAGCCAAGGGTCCGTGCGTCGACCCCGACGATCCCGAGGCCGTCCCCAGCCGGCGGCGGCGCTCGTGAGGGTCGCGGCGGTCGACTGCGGTACGAACTCGGTCCGCCTGCTTGTCGCCGATGTCGACGGCACGACGAAGGCCGACGTCCACCGGGAGATGCGCGTGGTACGGCTCGGACAGGGCGTCGACCGCACCGGCGAGCTCGCCCCGGAAGCGCTCGAACGGACTCGGCTCGCCCTGGACGACTACGCAGTCACCTGCCGGGCGCTCGGGGTCGAGCGCACCCGCATGGTCGCAACGAGTGCGACTCGAGATGCACGCAATCGCAGTGACTTCTCCGAGATGGTTCTGGCGGCGCTGGGCGTGGCGGCTGAGGTCGTCACCGGGCAGGAGGAGGCAGCGCTGTCCTTCGGCGGCGCCACCCGGGACCTCGACCCGGCCGAGGGGCCGTTTCTGGTGATGGACGTCGGTGGCGGCTCCACCGAGCTGGTCCTCGGGACCGGCTCCGTCCTCGCCGCCGCCAGCATCGACGTCGGGTGCGTCCGGCTGACCGAGCGCCACTTCGCCGACGACCCGCCGGCACCGGCGCAGGTTGCCGCCGCCGAGGCCGACATCGACGCGACCCTGGACCTCGTCCGGCAGGACGTTCCGGTCAGCCGGACCCGGACGGCGATCGGGCTCGCCGGATCGGTCACGACGGTCGCGGCGCTGGCGCTCGGGCTGCAGGGCTACGACGCCGGCCGCATCCACCTGTCCCGGATCGCGGCAGTCGACATCGCCGCCGTCTCGCAGCGGCTGCTCACCATGACGCGCAGCGAGCGGGCGTCATTGCCGGTCATGCACCCCGGTCGGGTCGACGTGATCGCGGCCGGCGCCCTCGTCCTGGCCGTGCTCGTCGACCGGCTGGGCCTGTCCGAGGTGCTCGTGAGCGAGGCCGACATCCTGGACGGGATCGCCTGGTCGATCGCGACGCGAGCAGGCGCATGAGCGCCGGCAGCCGTCGTCGATGATCCCGGCCGGTTCGGGACATCCGAACGACCGCGCCGACCCGATGACCCCGGTGGCCGGCGACGCCACGGACGTCGGCCGGCTCGCCGCCGGCGCGCCGACACTGGTGCACCTGGACGCGTGCTCGTCGGTGTGCCGGGCCTGCCCCCGGCTGGTGTCCTGGCGCGAGCAGGTTGCGCACACCAGGCGGGCGGCTTTCGCGGCCCAGCCCTACTGGGGACGTCCGGTGACCGGCTGGGGTCCGGCGGACGCGTCGATCGCCGTCGTCGGCCTGGCACCGGCGGCCCACGGCGGCAACCGCACCGGACGCATCTTCACCGGCGACCGCAGCGGTGACTGGTTGTTCCGCGCTCTGCATCGGGCCGGCCTCGCGAGCCAGCCCGATTCGACGTCAGCCGACGACGGTCAGACCCTGCGCGACCTGCGCATCACCTTGCCGGTCCGTTGCGCGCCACCGGCCAACAAGCCGACCACCGACGAGCGGGACACCTGCGCACCCTGGCTCGTGGCGGAGTGGCGCTTCCTGCGGCCGACCGTGCGGGCGGTGGTGGTCCTCGGGGGATACGGCTGGTCCGCGATCTGGCCGGTGCTGCGCGCCGCGGGTGAAGCCGTGCCGCGTCGGGTTCCCGCCTTCGGACACGGCGTCGAGGTGGTCGTGGACGGCGGACCGACCGTGCTGGGCTGCTACCACGTGAGCCAGCAGAACACCTTCACCGGTCGGCTGACCGAACCCATGCTCGACGCGGTCTTCCTCCGCGCCAGGCAGCTCACAGGGGCTCCTGCGGAGAACGGCACCCGCCCGCACCCGTGACGTCGACCCGGAAGAGCTACGGCCGTATGGGCCGACCGGACGAACATTCAGCTAACTCTTGGAAATGTGACGATATGCGTGAATACTGCAATAGTCGAATACGCTCTGGTAACATATGGTCACACGCAGTAGTCCAGGTGGCCCACTCCGGCAGCGGCCCCATGGAGGTGATCCTCATGCGAGGTAACTCCTGGAACTGAGAGCGAACGTCGCCTGACCGCCCGGCAAGACCCAGCTCAGATGGAGGTGAACGTCATGCGTGGCAACTCCTGGAACTGAGAGCGAACGTCGCCTGACCGCCCGGCAAGACCCAGCTCAG
>JAHWJP010000026.1:0-87 GCA_019348355.1 Actinomycetota bacterium | reverse complement strand
ATGGAGGTGAACGTCATGCGTGGCAACTCCTGGAACTGATATGGAGGTGCTGCTTGTCAAGGGGGCAGTGCTGATTATCGGCATCGG
>JAHWJP010000025.1:23651-26329 GCA_019348355.1 Actinomycetota bacterium | reverse complement strand
ACTTCGCTGACCACCACCGGCACGGTCCTGGTGGTGATGTCGGACAGCCCGTGTCGGGGTTCTTCGGTGTCGGTGGTCTGGACGCCGACAATCAAGGTCGTGGCGGGGAGCACCCCGAGTCCGAGCGCCACCATCAAGGCGCGGGCAGGCGTCGCGAGGTGCATGTCAGCGAGCTGGTCGCGTCGCTGATGCACGTCGAGGGTGTTGACATCCAAGATGTTGGGGCGCTGAATCACGACTGTCCCGGCTGGCCGGCCCAGATCGACCGCGTCCACGATGAGCAACACGTCGGTGTCACCACGTAGCAGCTCCTGCACGAGGTGGATCCCGCCGATGCCCACCTCCATCACCACCACCCCCTCTGGGAGGGGGCAGTCGATCAGCGCATGGGCGACGGCCACTCCGACACCGTCGTCAGCCCTCAGCTCGTTCCCGAAGCAGGCCACGATGGCCCAGCCGACAGGGGGCGGGGTCGGGGGCAGGGTAGTGGTCACGGTAGAAGGATAAGCGGTCGAGCACAGGTCTGACCGGCGCGGAGCGGCCGGGCGGATCCGGCGCCCCCGCTGGAAAGGGTGCCTGCTCCTTGCTCCCTGGCCAGCCTCGCCCCTCGACGCGCCGCATCCTCGACGCGGAGCCCTCGTACGGTCCGGCCGTGCCACGTCCAACCTCCCTTCCCTTTTGCCCGCAAAGGCCATACTGTCCCCGTCAGTTACCGATTTACACCGACCTCACGCCCCTGTACCCGGCGTGGGGCGTACGTTCCTCATCTCTAAGGGAGTGGCTTATGCGACCTCGTCGCAGCGATGACGCCGGCGCGGCGATACTCGGTTTGGTCGTGACGGTGTTGGTGGTGCTGGTCGCTGCGGGGCTCCTGCAGCGCACTGCCTCCACAGCGAGCAGCATCAACGACAAGGCGAAGGACATCGCCTTGACCGGCCGAGGGATCAACGAGTCGACAGACTCTATTATTCAGCTCAACCGGACCAACGAGTTGGCCACCTCCATCCTCAACTCTGCCGTACCGCTGCAGGGCAAGCTGGCGGAGATCGTCAACCAGGCGAACACCATCAACGGAGCCGCGGGCAGCATCAACGGGTCCGCCGGCAGCATCAACGGCTCGGCGGTCAGCATCAACGGCACCGCCAAGGGCATCGGCGGTTCCGCCGGGAGCATCGGCGGCGCGGCCAGCCGGATCAACAGCAATACCGTAGCGATCAACCGTGAGGCGGCCGGCATCCTGGACGTGGCCCGGTCGATCGACCGCGGAGTCGCGCAGATCAACATCAACCTCGACACAACAATCCCCATCGCCAGGGCGGTCCTGAGTGACACCAACGGCATCGTGGGACAGGCGGTCAACGCCAAGGTCAACGCGGCCTGCATCAACGGTGGTGCGCTTCGTGCAGAGGGTGGACGTAATGGTGAATGCCGATGATGAACAGGACTGACATGTCTGTCGTACACGCACTCGACGAACGCTCGCAGGGACGCGCCGGATCTTCGGTGTCAGCGCCATCAGGTGGGCAGAGTTACTTCGACCGCTGGATCAAGACCTGGGCGCTGCTGCTGGTCCTGGTCGTGCTGGTCGTCGTGGCCTACCTGATCGTGATCACGAACTCGCTGGCCTCCATCAACAGCAACCTCGGGGTGGCCCGCGCCTCAGTGGTCGGCGCGGACGGCAACGTCGTCACGCTTCCCGACCAGATCGAGCTGGCGAACAAGAACCTCACCGGCATCGACACGGCGCTGAAGCCGATCGACGCGTCGACGGACCAGATCATCGGCGCGTTGACCTCGATCAACGGAAAGCTGGGCTCCATCGACGGCTCGCTCAAGGACACCGACGGCTCGCTGAAGGACACCGACAACTCGCTCAAGGGCACCGGCGGGTCGCTCGTGACCACGACCGGAGCGCTGAACAACATCGCGGATACCACCGGATCGATTCTCCGGCTCGCCACCGGTATCCGCCTCCAGCTGGTCGATGCGGACGACCCGCCGGACCGCCTGGGCGTCCAGAACATTCACCGACGCGTTGCGGTCGCCAACTCCTTCCTGGGTCCGGCACAGTTGGACACGCGCAACGTCCTGGGTCAGCTGGGCAACGTCAACGGCAGCTTGAACAGCATCTGCCGGTCGACCGCGGTGACCACCATCAACAGCACTACTGGTGGCAACCCGACTGCGCCATGCCGGCCATGACCCGGTTGCGCCCGAGCAGCGACGCCGGCGTGATTGCCACGCACATGGCGATCACCATCGCGTTCGCACTGTTCGCGGTCACCCAGCTCACCCGCACCACGGTGGCAGCTCAGCAGATCGACACCCGCGTCCAGGACATCGTCGGGTCTGTCGAGACGATCAACACCGAAACCAAGCCGGTGGCGGTCCTCGACGACACGGGCGACCTGACGACCCAGATCCTCGCCGCCGCTGAGCCGCTGAACACCCAGGCTCAGGATGTCACCAGGATCGCTGGTGAGATCGACGGTATGGCGGCGAACATCCTTGGCAACGCCGACACGATCAATGGCAACGTCAAGGAGATCAACAACACCGCCAAGGGAATCGGCTCGACGGTGCTTGGGATCGGCTCGAGCGCTGCAGCGATCGAAGACGACGTCCGGAACATCGAGAGGAATGTCACGGGGGTGCGAACGACCGTCGACTCCATCAAC
>JAHWJP010000025.1:14195-23551 GCA_019348355.1 Actinomycetota bacterium | reverse complement strand
CCGGAACATCGAGAGGAATGTCACGGGGGTGCGAACGACCGTCGACTCCATCAACATTGGGGTGGAAGGCATCAACCGCCGCGGTGACGTCGTGATCACTCTCTCGAACGGCATCAAGGCGGACACCGGGACCATCGTGGCGAACGTCAACAGCATCACCGGCACCGCCAACTCGATCGCGCGCAGTCCCGGCGCAACCCTGTCGCTTGGCGGGCTGTCTCCGGGGCTGATCCCCCTCCGTAGGTAGTACTGCAAGCACGGATAGTCGGCTCGAGGCCGGCCAACGCCCACACGGCGTTGGCCGGCCTCGGTCGTTCAGCGACCGGACGCCGCGGGCGTGCAGGTCGATGAGCTGGCGGGCCTGAGCGAGCCGGCGATCCCGACCGGGTGCGCTGAACCGGGTGCTCGTGCGGCCCCGCGAACAGCGGACGGTCCGCGGCAGCCCGAGATCGGTTCTGGTGTCGCATCAGTCGACCTTCGCCCTCATTCGAGGGCGAGCACTCCTTGACTGGTCACCGCCCACGCCGAGGCATACGGCCGCCTCGAGGGCGTCGGTCAGTCAAGCCTGGGTCAGACCAGCAGGCTCTCGGCCAGCGCGACGAGCGCCTTCATCCCCGGGGAGTCCGGAGCGGCGTCGAGGGGGGCCTCACCCTTGCGCTCGGCGCTGACGATGGCCGGCTCGTCCGGGACCAGCACCGGGTCGAGCCCAGGGAAGGCGGCGCGGATCCGCGCGACGTCCTCGTCGTCGCGGACCCGGTTGGCGGTGATCACGAGCCGGCCGAGCTTGCCGGCCTGGACCGCCTCAGCAGCGCGCCGGCCGACCTCGAGTGACTTGCTGGTCGGTTCGACCACGACCACGACCACATCGACCGGGCGCCCCTCGAGGCGCATGACGGTGCCGAGGCCGGCTTCGAAGTCGGCGATGACGGTACGGCCGGGTCGTTCGAGCTTCCCGAGCAACTGCTCAGGTGCGATGCCACATCATGGGCAGTCCGGTTCGGGGTTCTGGATCGCCGTGACGACGGCGAGCCGGACCCCGTCGGGAGCGTCGACACCGAAGCGCGACACCAGGTCGTCCATGCTCGTCGCGTGCTGCTCCTCGCCGGCGTCGACGGCGTCGCGCACCGAGACGAGCGCCTCGGTCGCCTCCTCACCGATGCCGAGTGAGATGCCGAGGTTCGGATTGCTGTCGCAGTCCAGCGCCAGGGTGTCGTGCCCATGACGGGCGAAGGTGCGGGCGAGCACGGCTGACGTGGTCGTCTTGCCCGAGCCGCCCTTGCCGACGACAGCGATCTTCACGACTGCTCCTCTGATTTTTGCAGGGTCTGCACGAGCGAACGTACCGCCGTGGCAGTCGGGCCGTCCGGGTCGGTGTCGAGCACTGCCTTGCCGAGCCGGTCCGCGTCGGCGAGCGCCGGGTCGAAGGGCACGCTGCCGATCACGTCCAGGCCGGTCCGGCTTGACACACGCTCCGCGTCGCCGGGCTCGCGGACCTTGTTGGCGATGGCGACGACACGTGGTGCGCGGGCCGTTTCGGCCAACCGGGCCAGTCTCCGGCCGGTCAGCAGCGAGGCGGGTGTGGGTTCGATGACGACCAGGAACGTACGGGCGTAGCGGCCCCAGGTCAGGAACGGCTGCCGGGTTCCTCCCGGCAGGTCCCCGACGATGCTCCAGCCGTCACCGGGCAGGTCGTCGAGCAGGCGCTGGAAGCCGAAGTGCTGCCTGCGGTTGTTCCACTGCGGGCCGCGGGCCTTGCCCAGCTGCATGAAGTGCACCCCGCCGGGCGCCCGCTGCGCGTACTGCTCGACCGCGTCGGTGCCGGTGAGCCCTTCCCGCAGGCGGTAGCGCTGGCGACCGTCTTCTTCGTACTCCTCGACGGCGTCATCCGGCAGCCCGGCGTCGGACTGCTCCAGGCCCAGGGAGAACGCCATCCCGGGCATCGGGTCGGAGTCGATGGCCAGCACCCGCTCCCCGGCTTCGGCCAGCACCCGCGCGAAACTCCCCGACAGCGACGACTTGCCGACCCCACCCTTGCCCACGAACGCTACGCGCATGGCCGGACTGTAGGCGGTGCACGGACATGGGCGCTCGCTCCATGACGCGAACATCTACTGGAGCGCCTACAGTGGTGAGGTCCCCCGGAGCAAGGAGAACCGCACATGTGCCTCGGCATCCCAGGTCAGATCGTCGAGATTTCCGACGTCGCTCAGCTTCGCGTCAAGGTTGACGTCGAGGGTGTGCGCCGCGAGGTGTCGGTGGCGTTGATCGGCCTCGACGGACCGGACGCGGCCCAGGTCGGTGACTGGGTCCTCGTTCATGTCGGCTTCGCCATGGCGAAGATCGACGAGTCGGAGGCCCGCGAGACTCTCGATGCGTTGAAGGCTCTCGGAGAGATGTACGAACAGGAGCTCTCCGACTACTCGGCCGACATCGAGGGACTCGACAAGGACGAGGCTCCACGGAGTCCAGCCCCCCTGAACCCAGCAATGGTGGGCGGGCAGTCTTGACAGTTGCAGCCGCGCCCGACCTCGATCCCGCCACCGGCTTCCCAGCCGGTCTGGCGGAGGATCTGGCCGCGGCATCGCTGCTGCTCGCCCGCCGACTGCACGCCGGCGGCACCCTGTGGTGTGCCTCCCCGGCCTGGCCGCACCATGCCCAGCACGTCGCGGTGGAGTTCGTCCACCCCGTCATCGTCGGCAAGCCGGCGCTGGCTGCGGTCGCGCTCGCCGCACACCAGCTGACCCCGACCGCGCGGGCCAACATGAGCCCGGGCGACGTCCTGATCGCCATCGGCCCGGCCGGTGACCCGGGTGTGCTCGACCTGGTCCGGCGAGCTCCGGCCTGGGGGGTCGCCGCGCTGTGGGTGGGCTCCGGGGACCGGCCCCCGGCGGGCTCGGCCGACCACGTGCTGTGGTTGCCGGACGACGACATGGCCCCCCACGACGGCCGTTTCATCCTGCTCTACCACCTGCTCTGGGAGCTCGCCCACGTGTGTCTGGAGCATCGCGGGGTGCTCGAGCCGGAGCCGGACTGCGACGGTCCGGTCTGCATCACCTGCTCCGACGAGGGCCGGTTGGCCGAGGTGGTCAGCGCCTCGGGTCCCACCGCCCAGGTCCGCATCGACGGCGTCCTCGAGGAGGCCGACCTCGCCCTCGTCGGGGAGGTGGGCGTGCACGACCTGCTCGTGGTGCACGCCGGAATGGCCATCACCCGGCTGGACGCAACAGCGGGGGGGACCCGGCCATGACCACTGGCAGCTTCCTCTACCCGATGCTCGAGGACGGCGAACGCGACCCGGCTGCGCTGCTGGCCGACCTGGCCCGCTCGGCCGAGGCCAAAGCGGTCGAGAGCGCCCAGCTGCGCTCGACCACGCTGGCCGACCGCGCCCAGGACCTGTCGCGCGTCGCCGCGGCCATGGCTTCCGCCATCAGCGCCGGCGGCCGGCTGTTCACCTTCGGCAACGGCGGCTCGGCCACTGACGCGGCGGGCCTCGCGGCGCTGTTCGCCTCCCCTGCGGCGGGTCGAGCCGTCCCGGCCCGGTCGCTCGTCGCTGACACCGCAGTGCTGACCGCGCTCGCGAACGACGTCGGTGTCGAGGTGGTGTTCGCGCGGCAGCTGATGGCGCATGCCCGCGCCGGGGACATCGCGGTCGGCCTGTCGACGAGCGGCGGCTCGGCCAATGTCCTGCGGGCCTTCGCTGAAGGACGGCGGCGCGGGATGCTGACCGTCGGCCTTGCCGGCTACAGCGGTGGCGCCATGGCCACCTGCCCTGACCTCGACTACTGCTTGGCGGTCGACGGTCAGAGCGTGCATCGCACGCAGGAAGCGCAGTCTGCGCTCGCCTATGCACTCTGGGAGCTCGTCCAAGACCTCTTGGGCAAGCTGACACGACTCGAGTCCGAGGAGAACCGGTGAAGTACGTCGACGAGTACCGCGACCCCGCAGCCGCCCGGGTGGCGGTGCGCCGCATCACCGAGCTGGCCGCAGGCGGGCGGGACGGGACGGGTGCGCCGTACGCCTTCATGGAGGTGTGCGGCGGGCACACCCACACCATCTACCGGCACGGCATCGAGCAGCTGCTCCCGGAGACCGTCGAGCTGATCCACGGACCGGGCTGCCCGGTCTGCGTCATCCCGATGGGGCGCGTCGACGACGCCATCTCGCTCGCCGAGCAGCCGGGCGTGATCTTCACCTCCTTCGGCGACATGATGCGGGTCCCCGGCAGCACCTCGAGCCTGCTCGAGGCCAAGGCCCGCGGCGCCGACGTACGGATGGTCTACAGCCCGCTGGACGCCCTCAAGATCGCCGTGAAGAACCCGGACCGCCGGGTCATCTTCTTCGCCGTCGGCTTCGAGACGACTGCGCCGTCCACCGCCGTGACGCTGCTGCGGGCCCGCGAGGCCGGCATCATGAACTTCAGCGTCTTCTCCAACCACGTCACCATCGTGCCGCCGCTCAAGGCGATCCTGGACTCCCCGGACCTGCGCCTGGACGGCTTCCTCGGCCCGGGGCACGTCAGCACCGTCGTGGGCAACCGGCCGTACGACTTCGTTTCGCAGAAGTATGGAAAGCCCCTCGTGACGGCGGGATTCGAGCCGCTGGACATCCTGCAGTCGGTCGTGATGCTGCTCCAGCAGTTCGCCGACGGTCGCTGCGAGGTCGAGAACCAGTACAACCGGGTCGTGCGCGACGAGGGCAACCCGATCGCGATGGCGATCCTTGCGAAGGTCTTCACGCTCCGTCCGCACTTCGAGTGGCGCGGGCTCGGCTTCATCGCACAGAGCGCGCTGGCGCTGAACGAGGACTTCGCGGCGTGGGACGCCGAGCGGCTGTTCGACATGCCTGGTGTCCGTGTCGCGGACCCCAAGGCCTGCCAGTGCGGCGAGGTGCTCAAGGGCGTCATCAAGCCGTGGGAGTGCAAGGTGTTCGGCACCGCGTGCACGCCGGAGACGCCCATCGGAACGTGCATGGTGTCCTCCGAGGGCGCCTGCGCCGCCTATTACACCTTCGGCCGGCTGCACAAGACCGCAGCCAGCCTCGCCGTCGCCCCGGCATGAGGACGGAGGAGCCGCCGCCGACCGCCGATGGCCGTCAGGAGCTGGTCCTCGAGCGCATCGAGACGTTCCGCCGCCGGCGACCACGGCTGACCGACAAGGTCGTCACGCTCGCGCACGGTGCCGGCGGGAAGTCCTCTGCCGCCCTTGTCGACGCCGTGTTCCTGGAGGCCTTCCGCAACGAGGCGCTCGAGTCCCTCGGTGACGGCGCGCTGCTGACGCTGCCCTCCGGTGAGCAGCTCGCCTTCTCCACCGACTCCTACGTCGTACGGCCCCGCCGCTTCCCCGGCGGCTCGATCGGCCACCTGGCCGTCAACGGCACGGTCAACGACCTCGCGATGTGCGGGGCCCGACCGACCTGGCTGTCGGCTGCGTTCGTCATCGAGGAGGGCTTCTCGGTGGAGGAGCTGACCGCGATCGTCGCCGACATGGCCGAAGCCGCCGTGGCGGCGGGCGTCACGATCGTCACCGGTGACACCAAGGTGGTCGACACCGGGGCCGCTGACGGGCTCTACATCAACACCGCCGGCGTGGGGGTCGTGCCGGCCGGCCGCCGGCTGGCGGCAGACCGGGTGATCCCGGGTGATGCCGTCCTGGTCAGCGGCACCCTGGCCGACCACGGTGTCGCCGTGATGCTGGCCCGAGGTGACCTCGACCTCGAGGCCGACGTCGAGTCGGACTCCGCCGCCCTCGGCGAGCTCGTCGAGATCCTGCTGGCCGCCGCCCCGGACACCCGGTGGTTGCGCGACCCGACCCGCGGAGGCGTCGGAACCGTATGCAACGAGCTGGCCGCTGCGGCCGAGGTCGCCGTCGTCCTGTCCGAGTCGGCGCTGCCGATCCGCCGCCCCGTGGGCGGGGCCTGCGACATGCTCGGCATCGACCCGCTCTACGTCGCCAACGAGGGCAAGTTCCTCGCCGTCGTGCCGGCCGAGCAGGCGCAGGCTGCGCTCGCGGCGATGAAGGCGCACCCGCTGGGCTCCGACGCTGCCATCATCGGCCGGATCGCCGCCGAACCGGAGCGGATCGTCCTGCTGGAGACCTCTTTCGGCGGCAGCCGCATCGTCGACATGCTGGTGGGCGACCCGCTGCCGCGGATCTGCTGATCTGGTCAGGATGACCGCCGGCCCGACTGTCGCGACCGACGTCGAGCGTCGCCGCATCCGGGTGCGGGGCACCGTGCAGGGCGTCGGTTTCCGGCCCTTTCTCTACCGCCATGCCGTCGAGCTGGGGCTGTCGGGTTGGGTCGGCAACGAGGACGGCGACGTCCTGCTCGAGGTCCAGGGCGAAGGCGGCGCGCTGGACACGCTGGTCCGCACGCTGCGAGACAGCCCGCCGCCGTTGGCTGTCGTCGAGGCGGTCGAGGTCGACTCCGTGCCCACGTCCGGTTCGGCCGGCTTCGTCATCGCCACGAGCACGACCGGCGGCAACACCGACGTACGGGTCAGTGCCGACGTCGCCCCGTGCACGGCCTGCCTGGCCGAGATGTCCGACCCCGGCGACCGCCGCTTCGGCTACCCGTTCACCAACTGCACCGACTGCGGTCCGCGCTACACCATCGTGCGCGAGGTGCCGTACGACCGCCCGGCCACCACGATGGCCGCCTTCGTCATGTGCGCGGCCTGCCAGCGGGAGTACGACGACCCGGCGGACCGCCGCTTCCACGCCCAGCCCAACGCCTGCCCCGACTGCGGGCCGCAGCTCGCCTGGACCGGACCGGGCGGGCCGGCCACCGGTCCGTCGGCGCTCTCGGCCGCAGTCGCCTGCCTGAGCTCGGGCGGCACGATCGCCCTCAAGGGCATCGGCGGATACCACCTCGCCTGCGACGCCACCGACCGGAATGCGGTCGCGCAGCTGCGCCGACGAAAGCAGCGGGACGACAAGCCCTTTGCCGTCATGGTGCGGGATGTCGCCGAGGCCGAGGGCCTGTGCGTCCTCGAACCGGCGGTGCAGGACGCCCTGCGCTCCCCGCGGCGCCCGGTGGTGCTGGCGCCCCGCCGGGCGGTCAGCTCCCTCGCCACCGCAGTCGCGCCTGGGCTGCCCGAGCTCGGCCTCATGCTCCCGTCCAGCCCCCTGCACGTGCTGCTGCTCGAGGCCGTCGCCCGGCCGCTCGTCATGACCAGCGGCAACCGCAGCGACGAGCCGGTCGTACACGTCGATGGTGACGCGCGCGAACGCCTCTTCCCACTGGTCGACGGACTGCTCACCCACGACCGGCCGATCCACATCCGGGCCGACGACTCGGTGCTGCGCTCGGCGCCCGGCGGTCGACTGCAGGTCTTGCGGCGCGCCCGCGGCTGGGCCCCTCAGCCGGTGCGGCTGCCGATCGGCGTCGAGCGGCCGGTGCTCGCCGTCGGGGCGCAGCGCAAGAGCACCGTGGCGCTCGCGCAGGGGCGCTCCCTCGTGCTGAGCCAGCACCTCGGCGACCTCGATCACTGGGCGACCTTCGCCGCCTTCACCCAGGCGGTCGAGCACCTCACCCGGCTGGGACGGGTCGAGCCGGCCGTGGTCGCGCACGACCTGCACCCCGACTACCGGTCGACGGCCTGGGCGCAGGACAGCGGTCTGCCCCTGGTCGCGGTGCAGCACCACCACGCCCACGTCGCGTCCTGTCTCGTCGAGCACGGCCGGACCGCCCCCGTGCTCGGGATCGCCTTCGACGGCCTGGGCCTGGGCACCGACGGCGCGCTGTGGGGCGGTGAGTTCCTGCTCGCCGACCTGGCCGGCTCCGAACGGGTGGGACACCTGGCCGGCGCCGCCCTGCCAGGCGGTGACACGGCGGTCCGCGAGCCGTGGCGATCGGCGCTGTCGTGGCTGCACCGCCACCTGGGGCCGGACGTGGCAGCCGAGCACGGACCGGCCCTCGACCCCCGTTGGCCGGCCGTCATGTCGTTGGTCCGTTCGGGCCGGCAACCTGAGACATCCAGCGCGGGAAGGCTTTTCGACGCGGTGGCGGCGCTGCTCGGCGTCCGGTCGCAGGTGACCTACGAGGGGCAGGCGGCTGTCGAGCTGGAGGCGCTGGCCCGTACGGTCCCGGTCGTGGGTGCGCCCGTCTATCCGATGACGACCGACGGCTCGGTGCTCGACCCCGCACCGCTGCTCGCCGCGATCGTCACTGATCAGCGTCGCGGCGTCCCGGTGGCCCAGATCGCCGCCGGTTTTCACGTCGGGCTCGCGGCGGGGGCCGCCCGGCTGGCCGGCGTCCTCGCCTCGGCCCATGGGGTCGACACCGTCGTACTCACCGGAGGCGTCTTCCAGAACGTCCTGCTGAGCGACCTGCTGGCCGAGTCGCTGCGCGGCGCCGGGTTGCAGGTGCTCGTCCATGGGCACCTGCCGTGCAACGACGGCGCCATCAGCGCCGGTCAGGCGGCGGTCGCCGCCGCCGTGCTGCAGAGCTCACCCGAGGACGTACGGGAGCCGGCCTGACCGCGAAGCCGACCGCGCCGGCGAGCAGCAGCAGCACACCGCCCAGGTAGTAGACGGCGCGCACGCCGACCCGGTCGGCGAGCAGGCCGCCCACCCCGAGGCTGGTGAGCCGGCCGGCCTGCCAGAGCAGATCCATCGTGGCGAAGACCCGGCCGCGGGTCCGGTCGTCGACATGGGACTGCAGCAGCGAGGTGAAGGTGACCGCCCCGGTGGAGGTGCCGAGCCGTAGACGACAAGGCTGCCTGCGGCTAGCGGGAGGGACCGGACGGAGGCGAGGACGAGGTCGACCAGCCCACGCAGCAGGTAGGGCCCGAAGACCCACACCGGCCGTCGCGGGTCCCGGACGAGGCGGAGCAGCAGCAGCGGGCCGAGTGTCGCACCCACCCCGATGGCACCCACGAGCAGGCCGTACGCGCCGGCGCCCGCCCGCAGATGCTCGGTGGCCAGCACGACCAGCAGCGGGTCGGTGCGGACCAGCCCGGCTCCGGCCCGCGCGTCAGCCGGCAGGTGGCGCCTACCCACCTCCCGGGCGGGCTCGGTCAGTCGCAGGCCACGCAGGAAGACCGCTGACGCCACGAAGCTGACCGCCTTTGAGCGCGAAGGCAGCGCCCGGTCCGACTGTCACCACCAGCCCACCCGCAAGCGGTTGCCAGCGCGACCTGGGAGAGCACGGCGGCCGTCCAGATCCCAGAGTTCGCCGCGACCAACTCCTCGTCACGGACCAGTGCGGGGAGCACCGAGGAGGCGGCCGGGTAGAAGAACACGGCGGCGGCTGACAGCCCGAACGCGATGGCGTAGACGACGACCGCCTCGTCGTGCCAGAGCGCGAGAACCGTTGCCAGACCGGCTCGGACGAGATCGGCGCTGACCATGACGCGG
>JAHWJP010000025.1:0-14095 GCA_019348355.1 Actinomycetota bacterium | reverse complement strand
CGCGAGAACCGTTGCCAGACCGGCTCGGACGAGATCGGCGCTGACCATGACGCGGATTCGGGGCAACCGGTCCACCAGCGCTCCGGCAACCGGGGCGAGCAGCAGCACCGGCACGATCTCGGCGACGACGACCCCGACGACGCCGAGTGCTGAACCGGTCAGCTGGTAGATGAGGATCGCCAGCGCGACGACGCTGAAGGTGTCGCCCCACTGGCTGACGGTGCGGACGGCCCACAGCCGCCGGTAGTCCGGCTGGGCCAGGACTGAGCGCAGCCCTGGGCGGTGCCGGTCAGGGTTGGCGGTGGTCACGGTGTCCGGGCGCCGGCCGACCAGATGTCACGTTGCGGACGATACGGCCCCGGAACCACGACGGGCGCACGCGTCGGGCCGCGTCAAAGGCAGGAATCAGCGGGGAGGAGTGGCGCTCTCGTCCAGGTCGATCTGCTCCTGCCGGACGTCCTCGCTGACGGTCGCCTGCTCGGTCTCGACCTGCTTGCCGACACGGACGCGCTCGACCGGAACGGCCTCCTTGGCCACGACCGGCCGCTCCTCGGTGAGCACGACCTCGTGCTCCTCCTCCGAGATGGCCGGACCGTCCAGAGCCTGGCCGGCGTTGGCGTCGGTGATCGGCTCACGCTCGACGGCCAAGGTCTCCTTCTGAACCGGCACCTGAACCGTCTCGGTCGAGGTGGTGACGTACTTGCGCAGCCGGGCCCGACCGGACTCCACCTGCTGCGTGCCGACCTGCAGGCGCTCCTCGGAACGGGTCATCGCCTCGTCGGTGTTCGGCCCGCTGGTGTCATGTCCCGAATCCGCGGCCGGCGGCGGCGGGGGAGCCGACAGGGTGGACGCGTTGCTGTAGTGCTGGTGCAGCCGGTCCTCCTCCGGGGCGGTGAGCTCCTCGTCGTCTTCGACCCGCGGCGCGTCCTTCACGAGTTCCTTGTCGTAGGGCACGACGAGCCTGTCGCCCTCCAACCGGGCGTCGGACAGGGGGATGAAGCTGGCGCTCGAGCCGAACAAGCCGGTGCTCACCGTGACGAAGGTGCCGTCGGAGCCCTCGGTCGACTGGTAGACATCGGCGACCTTGCCGATCTTCTCCTCGTTCGGGCCGTACACCGTGAGACCGGACAGAGTGTTGAGGTCGTTACCGCTGATCATGAGTCTCCTTCAATAGGGTCGGTCGTCGGTGACGATGAAGCGGCCGTTGCACAGATGCGCTCTGCGGTGATGGGCGAAAGAATCTGTGCCCACGGCGGACCACGGCCTGGTCTGCCCGCCTCACGGCGAGGTAACCCGCTGATCTTGGAGACGATTCTCGGCGGCCTGCGTGGGGCCTGTGCTCACCGCACCATCCGGGCGGCCTGATCATCCGAACACAGGATGGAGCGGCCGCCACGACCCTGCGGTCGCTTCTTTTTGCGCACCGACCCCGCTTCACCCCAGGACGTCGTACGCGAGGCGCAGCACCAGGGCGCTCACCACGACGACGAAGACCCGCCGTACCCAGGCGCTGCCCCGCCGGATCGCGAGTCGGGACCCCACCTGCGAGCCGGCGAGATTCGCCGTCGCCATCGCTGCACCGAGTGCCCACAGGACGTGTCCGCCGTAGGCGAACAGCGCCAGCGCAGCGAGGTTGGTGGCCGTGTTGACCACCTTGGCGGTCGCGCTCGCGTGCAGGAAGGACAATCCGACGGCGCCGACCAGCAGGAAGACCAGAAAGCTGCCGGTGCCCGGACCGAGAAAGCCGTCGTAGAAGCCGATCAGCGCTCCACCGCCGACCGCGACGCCGCGCTGCGCACGCGCTCGTAGCCGGAGCAGCTCGACCTCGCCGAGCGACGGGCGCCGCAGGGTGTAGGCCAGCACGGCGACCAGGGCGACGAGAACGACCGGTTTGAGCAGGTCGCTGCCGACCTGCGTCGCGACCAGCGCTCCCGCCGCCGAGCCGAGGAAGGCGGCCCCGGTCATCCAGGCGGCAGTGCGCCGGTCGACGGCGACCCGTCGTGAGTAGGTCACCGCAGCCGACGCCGTGCCGACGACGGAGGCCAGTTTGTTCGTGCCGAGCAGCGCGACGACCGGCGCCTGCGGAAGCACCACCAGCAGGGCGGGCAGCTGCACCAGGCCACCCCCGCCGACTACCGCATCCAGGCCGCCGGCCAGGAAGGCAAAGCCGCAGAGCAGGACAACCTGCTCCAGCCCGACCTCCACCGGCACCTCCACTGGAACATCCACGGGGGACGACTCAGCCGGCAGGCGCGACGTCGTCCAGGTGGTTGCCGCTGGAGCGCGGTTCGCCGACGTGGTCGAGGGCGTTCGGGTTGTCGGCGAGCCGTCTGCGGCTACGCAACACCTCCGCCTCGGCCTGCTCCCGACCCACCCACTCGGCGCCCTCGACGCTCTTTCCGGGCTCGAGGTCCTTGTAGACCTCGAAGAAGTGCTGGATCTCCAGCCGGTCGAACTCGGGCACGTCCTCGATGTCGTTCAGGTGCTCCTGGCGCGGGTCGCCCGCGACGACGCACAGCACCTTCTCGTCGGGGCCGGCCTCATCGCTCATCCGGAACATCCCAAGTGCCCGGACCCGGATCAGGCAGCCGGGGAAGGTCGGTTCCTCGAGCAGCACCAGGGCGTCCAGCGGATCGCCGTCGCCGCCGAGCGTGTGCTCCACGAACCCGTAGTCGGCCGGGTAGCTCGTCGAGGTGAACAGCCGTCGGTCCAGGCGGATCCGGCCGGTGTGGTGATCCATCTCGTACTTGTTCCGCTGTCCCTTGGGGATCTCGATGGTGACGTCGAACTCCACGGTGGGCCCTCTCTTCGATGTTGCGGGCTCAGCCGGCGACAGTGACGGCGCCTAGTGTCGCGTACGGCACGTGACCGGAGGCGGAGGGTTGGGTTGACGACAGGCACCTCGAAGCGCGGCGCCGTTCTCGCCGTCCTGACCGCCCTGACGCTGGGCAGCGGCGTCACCGCCGCAGTGACCCTGGACAGCGGGCCGCCGCCGGTCACTGCGGCACCCGAGCCGTCGCCCACAGGTCCGCCGGTCCGCTCCGCGCTGCTGCCGGCGCCCGCTGCGACCTCGCCGGTGCCGACGGCCGCCGGGCTCGGGACCGCCGTCGGCGCGGTGCTGACCGACCCGGCGCTTGCCGGCCGGCTCTCGGTCTCGATCGTCGACGCCTCGACCGGTGAGCCGCTGCTCGAGCGGACCGCGCGTACGCCCGTCATTCCCGCCTCGACCGCCAAGATCGCCACAGCTGTGGCGGCGCTCACCGCCCTGCCGGCCGACCAGCGCCTCACGACGCAGGTGATTGCCGGCGCCGTCCCGGGCGAGGTGGTGCTCGTGGGCGGTGGCGACCCGACCCTGGCCGGAGCCGCCGCGCAGCCCGAGTCACCCGAGCTGGCCCGGCTGCCCGAACTCGCGGCCCAGGTGCGGTCGGCCATGGGTGCGACGGTCGTCACGCGCGTGCTGGTGGACGAGTCGTTGTACTCCGGCGAGCGGATCGGGCCGGGCTGGAAACCCGGCTACCTCACCGAGGGCTCGGTGGCCGCAGTCGGGCCGCTCATGGTCGACGGGGGGCGTGTACGACCGGGGATGTCGCGCCGGCACGGTGACCCAGCCCTTGCTGCCGGCAAGGACCTGGCCACGCTCGTGTCGCCAGGCGCCGCTGTGACGGTCGAGCGTGGCGTCGCGCCGCTCGGCGCCGCCCAGCTGGGAGCGGTGACCAGCCCACCCGTTCCGCAGCTGGTCGAGCGGATGCTCAGTCGCAGCGACAACAACCTCGCCGAGGCGCTGGCCCGTCAGGTCGCGATCGCCCGCGGGCAGCCGGCGTCGTTCGCCGGTGCGGCCGTGGCGCTCGGGCAGGTGCTGGCGGAGGTAGGCGTCGACGGGGTGAGCCTGGCCGACGGCAGCGGGCTGTCGCGGCTCAACCAGATCCAGCCGGCCGCCCTGAGCAGGCTGCTGGCCCGGGCCGCCTCCGGCACGGAGCCGCGTCTGGCACCGGTGCTCAGCGGCCTGCCCGTCGGGGGCTTCGACGGCACACTGGCCGACCGCTACCGGGTCGGGAAGGGCGCTGGGCCGGGGGCCGGCGCCGTACGCGCCAAGACCGGGACGCTGGAGGGGGTGATCGCGCTCGCCGGCCTCGTCCAGACCGCAGACGGGCGGCTGCTCGCCTTCGACCTGACGGCTGACGGGGTGCCGCCGGGTGCGCTCGGCGGCGCCGAGAAGGCTCTCGACCGGCTCGCGGGCTCGCTGGCGGCCTGCGGCTGCCGCTGACGTGCGCAGTGCCCGGCAGCTCCGGGCGGCCGGGCGTAGCCTTGCCCGGGTGCCGGGACCTGAGAAGCGAAGTGCCGTCGACTACGAGCTGGCGGTGGCGACGGCGCGCCGCCTCGCGCCTGCGCCCCCTCAGGTCTCCTGGGCGGAGGCCGGCGAGATCGTCGACGAGCTGCGCAGCTTGGCCGTGCAGGCGGAGGAGCATGTCCGGGCGGTGACCGGGCTGGTGCCGCCCGGCGACATCCTCGAGGCAACCGTCGTGGACCGTCCGGGCTGGGCCGCAGCCAACGTGGAGGGCTTCCAGGTCGTGCTCGAGCCGCTGACTGACAAGTTGGCTGCCAAGGCGCCCAACGCGCTGGCCGCCGGGGTCACCGCGAAGGTCGCGGGCGTACAGATGGGCTCGTTGCTCGCGTGGCTGTCGAGCAAGGTCCTCGGGCAGTACGAAGCCTTCCGTCCCGAAGGCGAGTCCGGCCGGCTGATCCTTGTGGCCCCGAACATCGTCGAGACCGAGCGCCGCCTCGGCGTCGACCCGCACGACTTCCGGCTGTGGGTGGCCCTGCACGAGGTCACCCACCGCACCCAGTTCACGGCGGTGCCGTGGATGCACGACCATGTGCGGTCGGAGATCTCCACGCTGCTGGAGGCGGCCTCGCTCGACGACCCGGCCCAGCTGATCGAGCGGCTCAAGGCCGTCGCCACCGGGCTGCCGCGCGGTGGGTCCATGATCGAGCTGCTGCAGACACCGGAGCAGAAGGTGGTCCTCGACCGGGTCACCGCGTTCATGAGCCTGCTCGAAGGGCACGCCGAGCACGTCATGGACGGGGTCGGTCCGGCGGTGGTGCCGACCGTCAAGCACATCCGCACCAAGTTCGACGAGCGCCGCAAGGAGCACGGCGGGCTGATCGACAAGATCCTGCGCCGCGCCCTCGGCCTGGACCTGAAGGCCCTGCAGTACGCCGAGGGCAAGGTCTTCGTCGACACCTGCGTGCGCGAGGTCGGCATGACCGGGTTCAACCGGGTGTGGGAGTCGCCGGCGACGCTGCCGACCCGTGAGGAGATCCGCGCGCCGCTGGACTGGGTCCGCCGGATCCACGGCCCCAAGGCCATCCCCGCCTGAGCCCGCCATCGCGCTGCTCTGCGTTCTCGGTGCCGCGAGCGCCCGGCCCGGGCGTGGGGGCTGGCACCCAGATCGTGGTGGGGCGGGTCGCAGGCGGGGTGCGGCTGTCAGGATCGAGCAGTGACGGGGATCGATCCATGACCGGGCCCCCAGCGGCCACGGCGGCGGTGCGGGTGGCCGTCCGGCGCTGCCTTGCCGACCTGCCGGGAGATGCGCCCGTGGCCGCCGCCGTGAGCGGCGGGACCGACTCGCTGGCGCTTGCGGCGGCGCTCGCCTTCCTGCGCCCGGGCGCCGCGGCGCTCGTGGTCGACCACGGGCTGCAGGCCGGCTCCGCCGACGTGGCGACCCGCGCCGCCGAGCAGTGCCGCTCACTCGGCCTGACCGCCCAGGTGCTGCCGGCGGGAGAGGCTGGCGGGAAGGGGGGCGGCGAAGGCGTTGACGGCGGCGGGGAGGCGGGGGGCGGACCGGAAGCGCAGGCCCGGGCCGCCCGCTACGCCGCCCTCGATGCGGCCGCCGACGCGCACGGCCTCGCCGCGGTCCTGCTCGGCCACACCCTCGACGACCAGGCCGAGACCGTCCTGCTCGGACTGGCCCGGGGCAGCGGCGCGCGCTCGTTGGCGGGCATGCCGCCGAGAAGAGGCCGCTACCGCAGGCCCCTGCTGGGGCTCGACCGCGCCACCGTCGGAAAGGCATGCCGACAGGCCGGCCTCGCCGCGTGGGAGGACCCGCACAACGCCGACCCCGCGTACGCCCGGGTCCGGGTACGGACCCTCCTGCTCCCGGCGCTCGAGCAGCAGCTCGGTCCGGGGATCGCCGGCAACCTGGCCCGCACCGCCCGGCAGCAGCGTGAGGACGCCGATGCGCTGGACGCGATGACCCCGCTCACCGACGACGTGGCGCAGCTGGCTGCCCTGCCGGCGGCCCTGCGCGCCCGGGCGCTCAAGCGGTGGGCGGAGGTGCAGTGCGGTACGGCGGTGACCGCCGCTCACGTCGAGGCGCTGCGGGCGCTGGTCGAGCACTGGCGCGGCCAGGGGCCGGTGGCCCTGCCGGGCGGCGTTCTGGTGTCGCGCGAAGCCGGGCGGCTAACCTGCCCCGGATGACCGCCGACGTGCCGGAGGAGATCGAGAGCGTCCTGATCTCCGAGCAGGACATCGCGGCCAAGGTGAGCGAGCTGGCCGCACGGGTGGACGCCGACTACGCGGGCCGCGAGATCCTCCTGGTGGGCGTGCTCAAGGGCGCGGTGATGTTCATGGCCGACTTCGCGCGGGCCCTGCACACGCCGGTGTCGATGGAGTTCATGGCGGTCACGTCCTACGGCTCATCGACGAGCAGCAGCGGGGTCGTACGGATCCTGAAGGACCTCGATCGCGAGATCGCCGACAAGCACGTTCTCGTGGTCGAGGACGTCATCGACTCGGGCCTGACGCTGTCGTGGCTGCTGCGCAACATGCGCTCGCGCGGTCCCGCGTCGGTCGAGGTGGTCGCCCTCCTGCGCAAGCCCGAGGCGGCCAAGGTCAACGTCCACGTCCGCTATGTCGGCTTCGACATCGCCTCGGACTTCGTCGTCGGGTACGGGCTCGACTACGCCGAGCGCTACCGGGACCTGCCGTTCGTCGGTCTGCTCCGCCCGGAGGTGTACGAAGCCTGAGCAGGGTCCAGAATGGTCAAGGAACATCGTCGTCCACCGGTCCGTTGGGACAGGGACGCGGGGCCGCTGTCCCGGTGTACCGTCGTGGACTGTCTTCTCTACAGGAGGGACGGGGCTGCTCGCCCCGCGCCGATGAACCTCAAGCGCTTCTCCCGCGGGCCTTTCCTCTACATCACGCTGGGCCTGCTCGCCGTGCTGATCGTGTCCGGCAGCCTGCGTGGGGACGGGGAGTACAAAGAGGTCGACACGGCAGCGGTCCTCGGTGCCATCTCGGCCGGCAACGTGCAGAGCTCGGAGGAGGAGCCGGTCGAGCTGCTCGACAAGGAGCAGGAGATCCGGCTCGAGCTCGAGGACGGCACACAGATCGACGGGGCGTCGAAGGTCAAGGCCTCCTTCCTGTTCGACCAGGGGCGCCAGTTCACCGACGCGCTGCAGGAAGCCGACGTCATCTACGACGTTCGGGTCAACAACCAGGGCCTGCTCACCCAGCTGCTCATCAGCTTCCTGCCGATCCTGCTCATCCTCGGCCTGCTGTTCTACTTCATGACCCAGATGCAGGGCGGCGGCGGCCGGGTCATGCAGTTCGGCAAGTCCAAGGCCAAGATGGTCAGCAAGGACAGCCCGAAGACCACGTTCGCCGACGTCGCCGGCGCGGACGAGGCGGTGGAGGAGCTCCACGAGATCAAGGAGTTCCTGCAGGAGCCGGCGAAGTTCCAGGCCGTCGGGGCCAAGATCCCCAAGGGCGTCCTGCTGTACGGGCCGCCCGGCACCGGCAAGACGCTGCTCGCCCGCGCGGTCGCCGGCGAGGCGGGCGTGCCGTTCTACTCGATCTCCGGCTCGGACTTCGTCGAGATGTTCGTCGGCGTCGGCGCCAGCCGCGTGCGCGACCTGTTCGAGCAGGCCAAGGCCAACGCTCCGGCGATCATCTTCATCGACGAGATCGACGCCGTCGGCCGGCACCGCGGCGCCGGCATGGGCGGCGGCCACGACGAGCGCGAGCAGACGCTCAACCAGATGCTGGTCGAGATGGACGGCTTCGACGTCAAGGGCGGCGTCATCCTCATCGCGGCCACCAACCGGCCCGACATCCTCGACCCCGCGCTGCTGCGCCCGGGCCGCTTCGACCGGCAGATCGCGGTCGACCGGCCCGACATGCTGGGCCGCAAGAAGATCCTCGAGGTGCACGCCAAGGGCAAGCCGATGGCCGACGAGCTCGACCTCGAGGTCATCGCCCGCCGTACGCCCGGTTTCACCGGCGCCGATCTCGCCAACGTCATCAACGAGGCGGCGCTGCTCACCGCGCGCACCGACCTCAAGCAGCTCACGATGAGCACGCTCGAGGAGTCGATCGACCGGGTCATGGCCGGGCCGCAGCGCCGGACCCGGTTGATGAGCGACAAGGAGAAGAAGGTCACGGCCTATCACGAGGCCGGTCACGCGCTCGTCGCCCACGCGCTGCCCAACACCGACCCGGTGCACAAGATCACCATTCTGCCGCGCGGCCGGGCCTTGGGCTACACGATGGTGCTGCCGCTCGAGGACAAGTACTCCCAGAGTCGGGCAGAGCTGCTCGACATGCTCGCCTACGCCATGGGCGGCCGGGCCGCCGAGGAGCTGGTCTTCCACGACCCGACCACGGGCGCGAGCAACGACATCGAGAAGGCGACCGCGACCGCGCGCGCGATGGTCACGCAGTACGGCATGAGCGAGCGGCTCGGGGCGGTCAAGTTCGGCCAGGAGTCCGGTGAGGTCTTCATGGGCCGCGACATGGGTCACGGCCGCGACTACTCCGAGGAGGTCGCCGCCCAGGTCGACGTCGAGGTCCGAGCCCTGGTGGAGAACGCCCACCACGAGGCGTGGGAGATCCTCGTCGAGTACCGCGACGTGCTCGACGACATGGTGCTCAAGCTGCTGGACAAGGAGACCCTCGGCAAGGAGGAGGTCGCGGCCATCTTCGCGGCCGTCGACAAGCGCCCGCTGCGGGCGCACCCGACCGGCAACGGCCGACGCCCGCTGTCCAGCAAGCCGCCGGTCCTGACCCCGGCCGAGCTCGCGGTCATGGGCCCGGCCGACGTCGAGGACCTCGAGGACCTGGCCCGTGGGCGCAAGCGCCTGAGCCGGGTCAAGCCCACCTCCCGGCGGCGGACGCCGACCGGCAACGGGACCTCCGACGGCGGCGACAGCAGCGGCGCGCCCGTCGGTGCGACCGCCGAGGACACCGACACGCCTGCAGTTCAGCCGGACGCTGCGTCGGCGCGGGACGGCGCCAGTCTGAACCGGACGGCGGAGCCGGGGACCACCAGCGAGGGCTCGACGGCGCGGGCGGCCAAGCCGTCGAGGCGCCGGCGACGGGCGACCGGCACCGACCCGGCCTCCTGAGCGGGGTCGTGGCCCGACCCTTCGACGCCGCCCGGGTGGAGGCCGCCGTACGCGAGTTGCTCGACGCGGTGGGCGAGGACGTCGAGCGCGACGGCTTGCAGCAGACCCCCGCCCGGGTCGCCCGGATGTACGCCGAGGTCTTCTCCGGCCTGCACACCGAGCCCGACGACCTGCTCGTCCCGATCTTCGACGAGCACCACGACGAACTGATCATCGTCAAGGACATCCCGCTCGCGAGCTTCTGCGAGCACCACCTCATCCCGTGGACCGGCACCGCGGCGGTCGGCTACCTGCCCGGCCTCGACGGCCGGATCACCGGTCTGTCCAAGCTCGCCCGCCTGGTCGACCTCTACGCCAAGCGGCCCTCGGTGCAGGAGCGGCTGACCACCCAGGTCGCCGACGCGCTGGTCGACCGGCTCGCCCCGCGCGGGGTCATCGTCGTCGTGGAGGCAGAGCACATGTGCATGACGGTGCGCGGGGTGCACAAGCCGGGCGCTCGCACGGTCACCTCGGCGGTGCGCGGCTACCTCAAGAGCTCGGCGGTCACCCGGGCCGAGGCGATGAGCCTCATCCTCGGTCGGTGAGGGTGACCGGGTTCCCCGAGCTCGGCCGCACCCGGGTGATGGGCGTCGTCAACGTCACGCCCGACTCGTTCAGCGACGGCGGCCGGCACGCGGACGCGGCCGATGCGGTGCGCCACGGCCGCCGCCTGCTGGACGAAGGCGCCGACCTGCTCGATGTCGGCGGGGAGTCCACCCGTCCCGGAGCGCAGCGGGTGCCGGAGCAGGAGGAGCGGCGCCGCGTCCTGCCGGTCGTGGCGGCGCTCGCGGCCTCCGGCGCGGTCGTGTCCGTCGACACCACCCGGGCAAGCGTCGCGGTGGCTGCCCTCGAGGTGGGCGCCCAGCTGGTCAACGACGTCTCGGGTGGGCTCGCCGACCCGGACATGCTGCCGGCCGTTGCGGCCGGCGCGGTCGCCTACGTCGCGATGCACTGGCGCGGGCCGAGCATCGACATGCAGAGTCGGGCGGCGTACGACGACGTCGTCCATGAGGTCGGCGCCGAGCTGTTGGAGCGCCGCGCTGCGGCAGTGGCCGCCGGCATCGACCCGCAGCGGCTGCTGCTCGACCCGGGCCTGGGCTTCGGCAAGGACGCCGGCCACAACTGGGGCTTGCTGAGCCGGCTGCCCGAGCTGGCAGCGCTGGGCCAGCCGCTGCTGGTGGGGGCGTCCCGCAAGGCCTTCCTGGGCGAGCTGCTCGCCGCGCCTACCGGGGAACGCCGCCCGACCGACGGGCGCGACGCGGCCGGCGCGGCAGTGACGGTCCTGGCTGCGCAGGCCGGCGCGTGGGCCGTCCGCGTGCACGACGTGCGCTCGAGCGCCGATGCCGTCCGCGTCGTCGCGGCTGTGGCTGCGGCTGCGGCGGTCTCATGAGCGCCGCTGACACCGACGACGTGGCCGCCGCCAACGCGGCGCTCTACGAGGCCTTCGAGACCGCTGACGTCGACCGGATGAGCAGGGTGTGGGACGAGGTGGACCCGGATGCGGTCGTCTGCGTGCATCCGGGCTGGCCGATGTTGCGCGGCCGCGACACGGTGCTGCGGTCGTGGTCGGCGGTGATGGCGGGCACCGACTACATCCAGTTCTTCCTCACCGACGTGCAGGTCACGGTCCTCGGCGACACCGCGATCGTGACCTGCCAGGAGAACGTGCTCACCGAGGTGAGCGAGCAGGGCGACGGCAACGCGGCCGTCATCGCCACCAACGTGCTCGTCCGGCGGCCCGGAGGCTGGCGCGTCCAGGTGCATCACGGTTCGCCGGTGCTCGGGCGGCTGGTCGATGAGTAGCGACCGGATCCAGATCGTCGGCCTGCGGGTGCGCGGCCAGCACGGGGTGCTGCCGGTGGAGCGGCGGGACGGGCAGGACTTCGTGGTCGACGTCGCGCTCGACCTCGACCTGCGGCCGGCCGCCGCGTCGGACGACCTGGCCACGACGGTGGACTACGGGGCGCTGGCCGAACGGCTGGCCGCGGTCGTCGCCGGCGAGCCGGTCGACCTCATCGAGACGCTCGCCGGCCGGCTGGCGGACGTGTGTCTGCAGTCCCCGCTCGTACGAAGTGCGGAGGTCACCGTGCACAAGCCGCAGGCCCCCATCCCGGTGCCGTTCGGCGACGTGTCGGTGACGGTGGTCCGCCCGTGACGGCGGTGCTGTCGGTGGGGAGCAACCTGGGTGACCGCCTCGGCTGGCTGCGCCTCGCGGTCGCGGTGCTGGGGCCGCACACCGTCTCGCCGGTCTACGCGACGGCGCCGGTCGGCGGGGTGGAGCAGGGCGAGTTCCTCAACGTGGTGCTGCTGTGCGCGCTGACCGCCGACACGGCGTGGGAGTGCGCTCAGGACGCGGAGCGGCGGGCCGGCCGGGAGCGGTCGGTGCGCTGGGGGCCGCGCACCCTGGACGTGGACGTCGTGGACGCACCCCCGCCCGTGCCCGCTGGGCTCGTCGTTCCGCATCCGCGGGCGCATGAGCGGGCCTTCGTGCTCGCACCGTGGGTTGACGTGGCGCCGCAGGCCGTGCTGCGTGGTCACGGGCCGGTCGCGGCCCTGCTGGATCGGCTCGGTCGCGAGGGTGTGCGCCGCCGCGACGACCTGCTGCTGAGCGCGTGAGCGCGCCGCCGTGACCCCGACCCGGCCGGCCACCCTGCTCGGGGTTGCCGCAGCCTTCGCCCTGCTGGGCTACCTGCTGGTCGAGCTGGCGTACGGCTCATTGCCGGCCCTGCCGCTCTACGCACCCGTCACCATCGTCCTGCTCGCGATCGCCGAGGCGGGCATGGCGCGGGTCGTCCGCGACCGCTTGGCCGGGAAGGGCCGCCCGCTGGACCCGCTGCAGGCCGCCCGCGCCGCCGTGCTGGCCAAGGCGTCGAGCACGACCGGGGCGCTGCTGCTGGGCGGCTACGGGGGCGTCCTGGCGTGGATGCTGCCGCGGCGTGACGAGCTCGCCCTCGCCGACCGGGACGCCGTGGTCGCCGGCCTGTCCGTCCTGGCCTGCCTCGGACTGGTCGTCGCCGCGCTCCTGCTGGAGCGGTCCTGCCGTACGCCTGATCGCCGCTAAGGTGCCTGCTGTGACCGAACTCGACAGCCTGTCCACCGAAGATCTGCGTCAGCGCGCCTTCGACAAGGCCGAGCAGGACAAGGACCGCGGCTTCTTCTGGGAGCTGGTCAAGCACATGCGCGGCGCGCAGGCCATCGCCGCCGAGGACGGGTCCTCCGGCGGCATCACCGGCTCCATCAGCGAGGCAGTCCACGTCGTCCGTGAGCTGATGGGCAAGGAGCCGCTCGGCGACGACGAGCCGCTGCTGCGGGCGCGGTTCATCGACTACCTGCGGCACTGAGAGCCGGCGCCCTGCCCCCCTTCACTTGTCGATGTCGCCGATCACGAAGAAGAACGAGCAGAGCACCGTGACCAGGTCGGCCAGCGCCACCCCGGGCAGCACGGCGGACAGCGCCGACACGTTGTTGAACGACGCTGTGCGCATCGCGAGGCGCCACGGCATGATGTCGCCGCGCGACACCAGGTAGTAGCCCTGCACGCCCAGCGGGTTCTCGGTCCAGGCATAGGTCGAGCCCTCCGGGGCCCGCACCGTCTTGGGCAGGCGCAGGTTCACCGGTCCCGACGGCAGCCGGTCGAGGCAAGCCTCGGCGAGGTCCAGCGACACGGCTACCTGCTCGAGAACGCAGGAGAACCGGGCGTGCGCATCACCCGCCGTCCGGGTCGTCACTGGCACGTCCAGCTCTCCGTACGCCAGGTAGGGCTCGTCACGCCGCAGGTCCATGTCGACTCCGGATGCGCGGGCGACCGGTCCGGACACGCCGTAGGACAGGACGTCGGCGGGTGACAGGACGCCCACCCCATGAGGGAGCGCGTCGACGATGCGCCCCAACCCCACAAGAGCAGGGCGTACGCCGGAAACCGCCGTCCGCGCGCGCCCGATCCAGCCGGCCGGAAGGTCCTCCTTCAACCCACCGACCCGGTTGAACATGTAGTGCATCCGCCCGCCCGTCGCCTCCTCCATCACCGCCTGCAAGGACTCGCGCTCCGCGAAACCCTGCTGTACAGCGGGATCCGTCGCGCCGAGGAACAGCAGGTGGTTGAGGATTCGATTCAGCTCAGCCAGCAGAGTGCGCAGCCAGGTGGCCCGCTCGGGCACCCGCATACCGAGCATCCGCTCGACCGCAAGCACGATGCCCAGCTCGTTGCTGAACGCCGACAGCCAGTCGTGCCGGTTGGCGAGCATGACCAGCTGGCGGTAGTCGCGTACCTCGAACAGCTTCTCCGCCCCACGGTGCAGGAAGCCGACGACCGGCTCGGCGGTGACGATGCGGTCACCGTCGAGGGTGAGGGCGAGCTGCAGCACGCCGTGGCTGGACGGGTGGTGGGGGCCGAGCACGAGCACCGCATCGGAGCTGGCGTGGGCGGCCGCGCCGATGCCGACGAGCAGGTCCGCCCCGCCCGAAAGTCGCGCCATCAGACGGGGAATGCCGGCGCGTAGTCGAGCAGCCGGCGCCCCGCCGCGCTCCGCGGGGCGCACGAGACCTGGTCGGAGCGGCCCTGTTCGACCACCAGCCCGGCGTCGAGGATCACGATCCGGTCGGTGACCTTGCCCACCGCGGCCACGTCGTGGGACACCAGCACCAGACCGAG
>JAHWJP010000117.1 GCA_019348355.1 Actinomycetota bacterium | reverse complement strand
CGGGCAAGGGCGGCGTCGCGTACGTCCTGAAGAACGAGCACCACCTCGACCTGCCGCGGCGGATGCAGATCGAGTTCTCCCGGGTCGTGCAGGAGGTCGCCGACGACGCCGGCGGCGAGATCGCCGGCGCGCGCATCTGGGAGCTGTTCTCGCAGACCTACCTGCGGCACGAGGCACCCCTGGAGTTGATTTCGTTCACGTCGTCGACCGGGGACGGCGACCGGCTCGAGGCGGTCGTGGAGTGGCAGGGCGAGCCGCGGACGGTGCGTGGCGAGGGCAACGGGCCGATCGCCGCCTTCGTGCACGCCCTTTCGGCTCTCGACCTCGACGTGCGCGTCCTCGACTACGCCGAGCACGCCACCGGTGCCGGCGAGGAGGCGCAGGCCGCGTCCTATCTCGAGGTCGCGGTCGCCGGACGGGTGCTGTGGGGTTGCGGCATCCACCCGAGCATCGTCACGTCCTCGCTCCGGGCGATCGTCAGCGCCGTGAACCGGGTCTCATGAGCCTGCGGCTCGCGGTCATCGGTGGCGACGGCATCGGCCCGGAGGTGGTCGCTGAGGGATTGAAGGTGCTCGACGCCGTGCTGCCGGGCGTGGAGTGCACCAACTACGACCTGGGTGCGGGCGCCTACCACCGCACGGGGGAGACGCTGCCGGACAGCGTTCTGGAGGATCTGCGCGGTCACGACGCGATCCTGCTCGGCGCGGTCGGCGACCCCAGCGTGCCGCCTGGCGTCCTGGAGCGCGGGCTCCTGTTGCGCCTGCGCTTCGAGCTCGACCACCACGTCAACCTGCGTCCCGTGCGGCTGTTCCCGGGCGTGGTCAGCCCGGTCGGCGACAAGGCCATCGACATGGTGGTCGTGCGCGAGGGGACCGAGGGGCCTTATGTCGGCAACGGCGGGCGCCTACGTGCGGGCACCGTGCACGAGGTCGCGACCGAGACGAGCATGAACACCGCGTACGGCGTGGAGCGCGTCGTCCGTGACGCCTTTGCACGGGCTCGGCTGCGCAAGCGCAAGCACCTGACTCTCGTGCACAAGACCAACGTTCTGGTGCATGCGGGCGGGCTCTGGAAGCGGGTCTTCGACACCGTCGCAGCCGAGTTCGCCGATGTCACCACGGACTACCAGCACGTCGACGCCGCGTCGATGTTCTTCGTCACCTCACCGGAGCGGTTCGACGTGGTGGTCACCGACAACCTGTTCGGTGACATCCTCACCGACATCGGCGCGGCGATCGGGGGTGGCATTGGCCTCGCCGCCAGCGGCAACATCGATGCGACGCGCACGAACCCGTCGATGTTCGAGCCGGTACACGGCAGTGCACCCGACATCGCCGGGCAGGGCAAGGCTGACCCGACGGCCGCCGTGTTGTCGGTGGCCATGCTGCTCGAGCATCTCGGCCAGGGTGAGCAGGCCAGCCGGGTGGAGGCGGGGGTCGCTGCGGACCTGGCGGAGCGCGGAACAGCGGTGCGCTCGACGGGTCAGATCGGGGACGCGATCCGGGACCGGCTGAGCTGAACCCGAACGCTCGAGTCAGCCGATTGTCAGAAGGCGGCGATGTGCTCTGCCTGGAAACCCTCGGCGGCCGGCGTCACGTGCCAGACGCGGATGTCCCGGCCCACCATGTCGTCCTTCTCGTGAAAGCGCACACGGTCCTCGACCCGGCTGCCACAGCCCCGCACCACATACGGGTAGCCGGCCATGGAGACCGTGAACACGGTGTCGCCCAGGAAGTCTTCGAGCAGGTGGGGATCGTGGTCGTGGACGGCGCTCACGGGGCAGGGGACACCGGAGATGACACTCTGCGCGATGGTCGTCATGGGGGCCCGACTTCTAGGTCGATGGGTGAACAGTCCGGGACAGGACCGATAAGGCGAGCATCTACGGCAGCCCGCCCTACGTCCATAGCCCGTTCGGATGGCGCCGGGTAGTCCATCGGGTGGCATCGGTCCCTTATCGGCCTGCATCGCCGGGGCGGCCGTTGCTAACCTCGCCGCAGGGCGCCGGCACCGCACCGGGACGGACGGAGAAGGCACATGACGACGGCCAGCACCAGCCGGATCGACAGGCAGCTCAGCAGCTCGCCGCGCAGCCAGGCTGAGCGCGCCGCGCTGATGGCCGATCCCGGATTCGGTCGGGTCCACACCGACCACATGGTCGCGATCCGGTGGACCGTCGATCAGGGCTGGCACGACGCGAGACTCACGGCGTACCAGCCCCTTCAGCTCGACCCGGCCGCGATGGTGCTGCACTACGGACAGGCGATCTTCGAGGGGCTCAAGGCCTACCGCCAGCCCGACGGTGGAGTGGCGGTCTTCCGGCCCGAGGAGAACGCCGCGCGCTTCAACCGCTCCGCGCACCGGCTCGCGATGCCCGAGCTGCCGCATGAGCTGTTCCTGGCCGCCGTCGACGAGCTTGTCGCCGCCGATCACGCCTGGGTCCCCACAGCGGAGGGGCAGAGCCTCTACCTGCGGCCGTTCATGATCGCCACCGAGGCCCAGGTCGGCATGCGGCCGGCTTTCGAGTACCTCTTCCTGCTCATCGCCTTCCCGGTGACGCCGTTCTTCCCGGGTGAGGTCAAGCCGGTGACGGTGTGGTTGTCGGACGAGTACGTCCGGGCGGCGGTCGGCGGGACCGGCGAGGCGAAGTGCGCCGGGAACTACGCCGGCAGCCTGCTCGCCCAACGCCAGGCCGCCGAGCAGGGCTGCGACCAGGTGGTGTGGCTCGACGCGGTCGAACGCCGGTGGGTCGAGGAGATGGGCGGGATGAACCTGTTCTTCGTGCTCGACGGCGGGAAGCGCCTGCTGACGCCGGCGCTGACCGGGACGCTGCTGCCCGGCGTGGTGCGGGACTCGCTGCTCACGCTGGCGCCGTCGCTCGGCCTGACGGTCGAGCAGGGCCGGATCTCCAAGGACGACTGGCGCAAGGGCTGCGAGGACGGCTCGATCGGCGAGGTCTTCGCCTGCGGGACCGCGGCCGTCATCGCACCGGTCGGCCACGCCAAGAGCGCCACCGGCAACTGGTCGGTCGGCGACGGCAGCGCCGGTCCGGTGACGATGCGGCTGCGCGCCGCCCTGCTGGATCTGCAGTACGGCCGGGCCGCCGACCCGTACGGCTGGCTTCGTCCCGTTCAGCCGGCTTCCTAGGTGCTGCCAGCATGACCACGCCGACCACTGTCCCGCCCGACGCCTTCCACGTCTACGACACGACGCTGCGCGACGGCGCGCAGCGCGAGGGGCTGTCCCTGTCGGTCAATGACAAGCTGGCGATCGCGCGTCACCTCGACGACCTGGGGGTCGGCTTCATCGAGGGCGGCTGGCCGGGCGCCAATCCCAAGGACGCGGAGTTCTTCCGGCGTGCCCGCACCGAGTTGACCCTGAGCTCAGCGCAGCTGGCGGCGTTCGGCTCGACCCGCCGGGCCGGCGGCGACACGGCGCAGGATCTAGCCCACCTGCGCGAGTCCGGCGCCGGCGTCGTGACTCTCGTGGCAAAGGCCGATGTGCGTCACGTCGAGCGGGCCCTGCGCACCACCCGCGAGGAGAACCTCGCGATGATCCGCGACAGCGTCGCGCACCTCACGGCCGAAGGGCAGCGGGTGTTCCTCGACGCCGAGCACTTCTTCGACGGCTATCTGGCCGATCCGGTCTACGCGGTGGAGTGTCTGACGGTCGCGGCCGAGGCGGGCGCTGACGTGTTGGTGCTGTGCGACACGAACGGCGGCATGCTCCCGTACCGGCTCGCCGACATCGTCGGGGCGGTGGTCGGCACCGGTCTGCGGGTCGGCATCCACGCCCACAACGACACCGCCTGCGCGGTGGCCAACTCGCTGGCCGCGATCGATGTCGGGGCGACCCACGTGCAGGGCACCGCGAACGGCTACGGCGAGCGGTGCGGCAACGCCGACCTGTTCAGCGTCATCTCCGCGCTCGAGGTCAAGACCGGCCGGCAGGTGCTGCCGCCCGGCCGGCTTGTCGAGCTGGGCCGGGTCGCGCACGCCGTGGCCGAGGTGGCGAACATCGCCCCCGACGCCCACCAGCCGTGGGTCGGGTCCAGCGCCTTCGCGCACAAGGCCGGGCTGCACGTCAGCGCCATCAAGGCCGACCCCGACCTCTACCAGCATGTCGACCCGGCGGTCGTCGGCAACGACATGCGCCTGCTGGTATCCGAACTCGCCGGCCGCGCGACGATCGAGCTGAAGGGCAGGGCGCTCGGGCTCGAGCCGGACCGTGACACCGTCCTGCGGGTCATCGACCGGGTGAAGGACCTCGAGTCGGTGGGCTACAGCTTCGAGGCGGCCGAGGCCAGCTTCGAGCTGCTGCTGCGGGAGGAGATGGGCGAGCGCCCGCATTTCTTCCGGCTGGAGTCCTGGCGGGTGATTGTCGAGAGCCGCGGCGGCGAGGTCATCTCGGAGGCGACCGTCAAGCTGCACGCCAAGGGTGAGCGGATCGTCGCGACAGGTGAGGGCAACGGTCCGGTCAACGCGCTGGACAACGCGATGCGGCAGGCGCTTCAGGCGCTCTACCCCGGCCTCGCCCGGCTCGAATTGGTCGACTACAAGGTGCGCATCGTCAGCGGCGAGCACGGCACCGACGCCGTCACCCGGGTGCTGGTCGAGACCTCCGACGGCGTCACCGAGTGGGACACGGTCGGCGTGCACGAGAACGTCATCCAGGCCTCCTGGCAGGCCCTCGAGGAGGCCTACACCACCGGGCTGCTGCGCCAGGGGATCGACGCCGACCGGTAGCGTCGCCCGGGTGCGCATCGCCCGCTTCTCCGTCTCCGGCGAGATCGCGTACGGGATCGTGCAGGGTTCGGGGGAGGATCCCTCGGAGCTGTCCCTCGCGACGCTGCATGGGCACCCACTGTTCGAGCCGACGCCGACGGGTGAAGTGCTCGCGATGTCGGCCGTCCGCCTGCTCGCCCCCACCTCGCCGATCAACGTCGTCTGCGTCGGCAAGAACTACGCCGACCACGTGGCGGAGATGGGCGGTGTCACCGGGACGCCGACGGACGATGGGGTGCCGACGGTCTTCCTCAAGCCGGCCACCTCCGTGATCGGCCCCGGTGATGCGATCCGGCTGCCCGCGGGTGCCGGTCGGGTCGACCACGAAGCCGAGCTCGCAGTCGTGATCGGCCGCCCAGCAAGGGATCTGACGCCGGAGAACGCTCTGACCCACGTGTGGGGATACACCGCAGCCAACGACGTCACGGCGCGCGACCAACAGAAGAGCGACGGTCAGTGGACACGCGGAAAGGGTCACGACACCTTCTGCCCGCTCGGGCCGTGGCTCGAGACCGACCTCGACCCGGGCGACCTGCGGGTCCGCTGCGAGGTGGACGAGGTGCTGCGCCAGGACGGCTCGACCTCGGCGCTTCTCCACGACGTACCAGCGATTCTCGCGTTTCTCACATCGTTCATGACGCTGCTGCCCGGCGACGTCGTGCTCACCGGGACACCGGCGGGCGTCGGGCCGCTCGCTGCGGGCGACACGGTCGCGGTCAGCGTCGAGGGCATCGGCACGCTCACCAACCCGGTCGTGTCGCGATGAGCGTCCGGGTGCGGGTGGCTCCCTCGCCGACGGGTGACCCGCACGTCGGCACCGCGTACATGTCGCTGTTCAACCTCGCCTTCGCGCGCCAGCAGGGTGGGGAGTTCCTGCTCCGGGTCGAGGACACCGACCGGGCCCGCTTCCGGGCCGACAGCGAGCAGCAGGTCTACGACATGCTGCGCTGGCTCGGCCTGGACTGGGACGAGGGGCCGGACAAGGGCGGGCCGCGCGGGCCGTACCGGCAGAGCGAGCGACTGGAGACCTATCGCCCACACGCCGAGCGGCTGATCGCGGACGGGCACGCGTACCTGTGCTGGTGCTCGGGCGCGCGGCTCGCCGAGATGCGCGAGGACCAGCAGAAGCGCAAGCTGCCGACCGGGTACGACCGGCGCTGCGTCGGTCTGGACCGCGCTGCCCGGGCAGCCCTGCCGGGCTTTTCGGACACCCCGGTCGTACGGATGCTCGTGCCCGACGACCCGCCGCTGCGCTTCCACGACCTCGTGCGCGGTGAGGTGTCGGCGCCGCGCCCGGACGACCAGGTGCTGCTCAAGGCCGACGGCTTCCCGACGTATCACCTCGCGGTGGTGGTCGACGACCACCTCATGGGGATCACGCACGTGGTGCGCGGGGAGGAGTGGATCTCCTCGACCCCCAAGCACCTGCTGCTGTTCGACTGGCTGGGCTGGGAGCGGCCGGCGTTCGCACACATGCCGTTGCTGCGCAACGCCGACAAGTCCAAGATCTCCAAGCGGAAGAACCCGGCCGCGCGGCTGACCTGGTTCGTCGAGCAGGGCTACCTGCCGGAGGCGTTGCTGAACTTCCTCGGCCTGCTGGGGTATTCGGTTCCTGGCGAGCAGGAGATCTTCAGCTTCGAGCAGATGTCGCAGAGCTTCGACTGGGCCCGGGTCAACACCGTCGGGCCGGTCTTCGACCTCGACAAGCTGGCCTGGCTGAACGGGCACTACATGCGGGAGCTGTCGGAGTCGGACTTCGCCGGCCGCGTGCTGCCGTTCCTGCAGGGCGCCGGCCTCGTGGGGGACCCGGCGGCGCCGGTGGAGCTCGCGGCGCTGACGGCGCTCGTGCCGCTGGTGCAGACCCGGGTCGCCCTGCTGTCCGAGGTGCCCGCGCTCGTGCGCTTCCTGTTCACCCCCGAGGCCTCTTTCCAGGTGGAGGCGAGCGCGGTCGAGAAGGCGCTGACGCCGGCCAACGCGCCGGTGCTCGCGGCCGCGGCGCAGGCGCTGGAGGGGCTGGACGACTGGTCGGCGGCCTCGGTCCAGGCGGTGGTCGACGCGGCGCTGCTCGAGGACGGGCTCGGGCTCAAGCGGGGCAAGGCCTACCTCCCGCTGCGGGCTGCCGTCTGCGGTGCGTCCATCTCCCCGCCGCTGCCGGAGTCCATGGCGCTGCTCGGCCGGGAGCGCACGCTGCGCCGGCTGCGGGCGGGAGCGGCGCTGGCGGCCGACCGGGAGTCCGCCGAGCGGGACCCCGGGGTCGGCTAGACTCTCCCGCAGACCGGCGAGGGCGTGATCCTCGACGGTCGCCATGGGGTATGGGGTAATTGGCAGCCCGGCGGTTTCTGGTTCCGTTAGTCTTGGTTCGAGTCCAGGTACCCCAGCGCACGAACCGGCCGAGTAGGGTCGGGCAATCTCTTCCCAGCACGGCCCCGTCATCTAGCGGCCAAGGATTCCGCCCTCTCACGGCGGCCACGCCGGTTCGAATCCGGTCGGGGCTACGTAAAGTAAGCAAGTCGCTACTCGAGGGAGCGAAGCGGGTCGGTGTTAAGGAACCGGTCCAGGCCCAAGTGCTCCATGGCTTCATGGTCATAGCGAGCGATCAGCTCCCACGCCCAGGCGAGCTTGTCCGCCACCCGCTGCCCGGGGGGCTGGAAGCGCGACCAGAGCTCGAGATTCTCGAGCCGGTTGTCCTGCCGGTCGCCGTTGCGGTGATGGACGCTCTCGTCGCTGGTGAGCGGTCGACCGAGGCTTCGCGCCATCACGAGCCGGTGCTCGGCGATCGGAGTCGCGCCGCAGGTGAGCCACCGGTCCTCCGCGCCGACGGCGACGATGCGGTAGCCCTGATGCACATGCCCCTCGTTGCCCGGTGCGGCCACCGGCACTGCGGGAGCCGGATCCCCCTGCAGCCGAACGCGGGACCGGTGCGTCTCGCACAACCCGCGGCTGACATGGTCGCGTGCGCAGCCCGGGACCGAGCACGTTCCCCGGCTGGAGCGCCGCAGCGGGGCTTCGGCCTGAACGTCGCCTGTACGAACCCATCGCAGGTAGTGGCCGTGACACCAGCCGCGGCTGGCACTCCACCGCTCACAGCCTTCTACGGAGCACCTGCTTCGCTCCCGTGCAGCCAGGACGCCGCCGTGCTTGAGGATCTGCTTATAGTGCCGTGCGCAGTGCCCCCGCGCGTAGACCTTCTGCTCACACCCGGGTGCATGACACATGGGGACACCTCCACGAATCAGTCTGCCTCCGGGGTATGACAATTCGTCTTGCGTCGGCCGGTCTTCAGCCCCTGGTCACGCCGGCTTTGCGATGGTTCCCGAACGGTTTGCGGCGCGGGCGCACATCCCGCTGAAGTCCTCGGCGCTGGCCGGGGGACCCTGCTCGGTCACTCGTCCCGCCCCAGCTCCGCCGCCGCCGTGCACACCGCCTCCGCGTGCAGGCGCCCCGGGGACC
>JAHWJP010000241.1 GCA_019348355.1 Actinomycetota bacterium | reverse complement strand
GGTGCGACGCGCACCGTGAGCTGCTGACCCCAGGACAGGACGAGCCGGTCGCTCTCGATGCCGTCGCCGAAGACCACCAGCCCGTCGCTCTCTGCGGTGAGCACCAGGCTCTCCTTCGTCCCCAGCACGCCCTCGGTCTGCGTGGTGAAGGTGGCCGGTGAGGGCCAGGCCTCCCGGACGAACCACACCAGCGACCGCTCGCACGGGCGCGGGGACGCCAGACTGCTGCCCCGCTCCAGCCCGATGGAGCGACACCAGCCGGTGGCGCCGGTGCCGGTGCCCACGATGACCCCGGAGGAGGACTGGCGTTCGGCATGGCCGGCGGGTGCGCGCAAGCGGTAGCGGGCGGACTGGTGGCTGGGATGACCGAGGAAGATCTCGTTCAGGGCGGTCAGTCGCTGGCCGTCGTCACTGACGGCCTCGACCATGGTGCGCTGCTCGACGGGCGCCCGGCCGCAGCCGGCGGACACGAGTGTGTCGGGGACGGCGGCGGCAGACAACGGGACGAGTACGCCGGGATGAACTCCCGGTTCGGCATTCACCCCGAGCACCGGCTGTCCCTGCAGGTATTTCGCGAGATTGGCCACCAGCCCGTCCTGGCCGACCGCGACGATGACGTCCTCGGCGGCGAACAGGAACCGGTCGAGGTCGGCGCGCTCGACCTGCCCCCGGCGCCAGTCCATCGGGATCGCCGCGCTGACCGCCGCGAGCGTCGACTGCACCGCATCGTGGCGCGTCTGCACCTCGGCGAGGGTGCGGCCCCGGGACCGGAGGAAGAACTCGGCTCCGCCGCGGGTGCCGTGCCGGGCGAGCAGCTCGTCGAGCTCGGTACGCCGGTGCACCACGACCGCTCGCGGTGACAGCGTCATCCCTGCGTCCCGGGACCGGCGAGCCGGGCCAGCGCACCGGTCAGCAGGTCGGGGGTCAGGCTCAGGGTGCCGATGTTCGGCAGCTCCCCGGCGAGCTCGCGCAGCGCGATCCCGAGCAGGATCTGCGGGTCGGTGTCGCGATAGGCGGCCAGCGTGGCGGCCTGGTTGTCTGCCTCGGCCGCGCCGACGAGTCGGGTCGCGTCGGCGCGGCTGGCAGCGAGCGTCCGCTCGCGACCGGCCGAGGCGTCCGCGGCGATCCGCTCTGCCGCAGCAGCTCCTTCGGCCTTGCGGCGCTCGTTCTGCCCGCGCTGGGTGACCAGCCGTTCCTCGCGGATCGCCAGCTCGATCTGGCTCTGCAGCTCGTTCTCGCCGATCGCCCGCTCCCGCTCGACGGCGAGTGCCCGGCGCTCGTAGGTGGCGCGGTCGGCGTCCTGCTGGATCTGCTCGCGGGTCGGGGTCTGCAGCGCCCGCGCGACGTCGGGCTCCGGGCGGACCGCGACGACGCGCACACCCAGCACCGCAAGTCCGATGTCGGCCAGCCGTGAGTCCGCATCCAGACCGGCGGCGATGCGCTCGCGGATCGCCCCCGGCCCGGCGGCAAGGACCGAGGGCAGCGTGGCGGCGGCCAGCAGATCCAGCGCGTGCTGCTGGGCGAGCTCGGACAGCAGCGCGGCGACCTGCTCCAGCGGAGTGGACCGCCACTGCCCGCTGTCCGGGGCGATGCTGAAGTCGAGCCGGTCAGCGGCCCGCGCCGGGTCGACGACCCGGTAGGTGACCGACGCCTGCACCGTGACGTCCTGGAAGTCGCTGGTGCGGGCGTGGAACAGCAGCGGCAGCTCCCGGTCGTCGATCGGGACCTCGCTGAGCACAGCGGTGAGCGGCCGGAACCAGAAGGCCAGGCCGGCCCCCTCATGCACCAGCTTGCCGCGCCGCTGGTGGCGGACATGCACAGTCGGGGCCCCGCGCAGGTGCCGCAGGAAGGGGAATCTCTGAATGTCGGCCATCGTACTCCTTATCGTCATGATGACGATAAGACCCCGGGCTGCTTCTCGTCAAGCTGACGACAGCCTCCGAACAGAACGCCTCCTGCCTGAGCCCTCAAGCCTCAAGCCGAGGACGTGTTGAAAACGACGACCTGCTCGCCGAGGTCGCGGGGCCACTCGGGGCGATCGACGCGCTCGTCAGAACTCGCATGGCCGCGCGCTCCAGCCTGAGCTGAGCGGCGAGCAGCCTGCCGTCGAGTGCGCCAGGTGCCGGCAGGTGGCGATGCTCCTGACCGACGAGGGCCCTCATTGCCGATTCTGCCTGCACGACCCCAGGGCGAGGACGCCGCCGACGCATACGCCACCGATGTGCTGGCTGAGTCGATGTTATCGCGTGGTCAAGCAGGGCGGCCTGTGGCTCATCTAAGGCTGCCCGAACTGTTTCGCAGACGCGCTTGTGGAGGGGGTGGACCCGCCCGCGCAGCACCACATCCACTGGGCGTGCTCTGCCTGCGGCTTCCACGCCGGCGCCGACGCGATAGGCCGCTGCTCGACGTGCGGCCAGCTCATGGAGACCGACGTGAACGACCTCGGATTTGCACCGACTGCATGGACTACGCAATCAGCAGGGATTGACACGGCGGCGTCTCGAAGCGGGTTCGCAAGTCGTTGCTAA
>JAHWJP010000116.1 GCA_019348355.1 Actinomycetota bacterium | reverse complement strand
GAGTCGAGCGACACCACGATGTCGGGCACGCAGTCCGGCAACGAGTCGAGCGACCCGGCCGCCTCGACACCGCGCGCAGCGGTGACCGACTCGACGTTCGGCGGGCCCACGATGGCGCCGGCCGACGTCGAGGTGCAGCCGGCTGCCCAGGCCGGACAGTTCGTGATGGCGGTTCCGGTCAGTTCACGGGTCGTTGCCGCCAGCGCGCTGCCGTTCACCGGCTTCGACGCGTGGTCCGTGGTAGTCGCGATCGTGGCGATCCCGCTCGGCGCGCTGCTGCACTTCGCAGGGGCTCGCCCCGCGATGGCTCGCTAGCAGCAGGTACACAGACAGGGGCCCCGCCGTTCGCGGCGGGGCCCCTGTCCGTCCGGCGGCAGCGCGACTGGCCGCACCGAGACTAAGGAGACAAGATGCTTTCAGCCCGCCGGCGTCGCCGTTTCGTCCTGCTCCTGGCGATCCTCGTCGTCGGCTCAATGGTCATCGCTCTGGTGAGCCTCGCGATCGGCCCGTATTGATCAGGGCACGTGCTCGGCGGCTTGTGATAGCGGTGCCGCTTGCCCCGCCTTCACGCTCTTGACCAGGAGCCGTGCGCGGTGGCGACAGCGAGACGTGCCAGCCGCGCTATGCGGGTAGCGAAGTGAGGCCGGGACCTCCGAGGCAGTTGGGCGCCCGCGTCTTCGCGCTGCCTAGGCTTGAGTCGTCACGCGCGACTCGGCGCCCGCATCGCTGACGAGGTCCACCAGCGCCTCGCCGCGTGCGTGGCCGCCACCCGCATCCCTCAGGGCCGCCTGCTCGAGCGCGCGCTCACGTCGAGTTGAAGAGCCACGGCTGCTGAGGCCTACGGTGTCCTACACATGTGGTAGCCACCGGCTAGCCGCCGGGTAGCCGGTGGCTGGACAGGGACGGGGGCGAGGATGCAGGCCGACGTCGACGAGCTGTGCGCACGTGTGGCCGGCCGACCACGTGGCTGGGGGAGCAGCGCGCCCCGTGGTGCGACACGAACCTCGACGCGCTGTCGCACCACATCGGCGGAGAAGTCGACCGTTCGCACGTCACGACGATGCTCCGCGGGCGCCCTCGACGAGTTGAAGCGGCCGGGTCCTCGACGACTGGCTCGCAACCACCCGGAACCTGAGCACCGGCCCAACGACGACCACGGCTCGCCATAGCAACCGCCGCGAGCGCCGATAAAAGTGACTACGCACACTCGGAGGCGCGTTTGACCACCCTCGCGCACCGCCGCGGCGGGGAGTTGCCGGCGCACATGTACGGCCGCCGGCGGCCGACGCCGATCGACCCGCTGGTCGGGGAGGTGCTGCGGCCGGGGGAGGAGCCGGCGGTCACCGCCGAGGACGTCGCGCGGGCCTGGCTGCTCGGCTTCGACAATGAGAACACGCTGCGGGTCTACGGCTACGCGCTGGTCGACTGGTTTGCCTTCTGCGCCGACGCCGACGTCGACCCGCTGCAGGCGCGGCGGCCGCTGGTGGAGGCGTGGAAGGAGGCGATGTACGACCGCGGGCGCTCACCGAAGACGGTGTCAGCCCGGCTCAGCACGCTGTCGAGCTTCTACGCCTACGCCGAGGACGAGGAAGCCGTGCGGCGCTCGCCGGTGCGCGGGGTTCGTCGACCAAAGCTGCCCGACCAGAGCTCGAGCACCGGGCTCACCCGTGAGGAGCTGAACGCGTTCCTGGCCGAGGCGCGCCGGCGGGGCCCGCAGATGCACGCGCTGATGGTGCTGCTCGGCCTGAACGGGCTGCGCGCCACCGAGCCGACGATGTGCGATGTCGAGGACTTGGGGACCGAGCGCGGCCACCGCACGCTCTCGGTCACCCGCAAGGGCAAGGACGGCAAGGTGCGGGTGCCGCTGGCGCCGATGACCGCACGCGCGCTCGACACCTGGCTCGAGGAGCGCGCCGCGGCGCTCGGCCAGCTTGGCAAGGGCACCGGCCTGCTCTTCTTCAAGGTTAAGCGCGGCGAGCACGGCCCGAGCCGGATCGACCGCCGCGATGTGCACCGGTACGTGCGAGCGATCGGCGCCGAGGCGGTGCCGGACAAGCCCTCGCTGCACCCGCACGACCTGCGGCACGCCTTCGTGACGCTGGCCCTGGACGCCGGCGTGCCGCTGCGGGACGTGCAGGACAGCGCCGGGCACGCGAGCCCGACGACGACCAGGCGCTACGACCAGAACCGCGGCAAGGTCGACCGGCACGCCACCTACACCCTCGCGGCCTACCTCGGCGGTACCGAGGAGCCCTGACGCAGGTTCACCCGCTGAGGATCGGCGACGCGCTACGCCCGAACGCTCAGGTACCCGAAGATGCCGACGTGGTCGAGATCAGCGATGTGCCTTGAACCGGGCACGCATCGTGCTGGCCGTAGGCCGAGTCGCCGACTCCAACACCAGATGTGCCTTCACAACACGCCGGACGGCCCTGACGTCCCACGATCGACCGCCCGCGTTCGACAACATCACCGCCATGCCAGCACCCCGCGGGAAGGCGCAGCGACGTGAGCGACCGCTGCGGCCGCAGCGCGACCCGGACGCGCTCGTACCGATGACCCTCCGAATGACGGCGGCCCAGCGCGAGGCCCTGCGTGGGCGCTGCGAGGCGCTCGGGCTGAGCTTCAGCGGCTACATCACGCTGATACTCCAGTTGGGCCGGCACCCGACCGCCGAGGACGTCGGCCAGCTGTTCGTGGAGGTAGCCGCCTGACCACGTCCTAGATGCGCGAGAGGCCGCCCTTGCCGGGGCGGCCGTCTCGCAGATGTTCGTTCGCTCGACCGGTGTGAACAGCACCGGACCGGGCGTCCTGCTTGATCTACCTGGCTGGAGAAGCCGTCATGACGATAGCCCCTACGCGCCTTTGCGCGAACGACGACACGCCCGGTGTCACCATCGACACCCGGAGCCGGCTGTTGACGCCGGCGCACAAGGTGACCGGGTGCGGGGAGTTCACCCGCCGCTCCGACGTGCTGCACGCGTACGCGGTGTCCGGCCGGCAGATGCTGCAGGCCGTCGGCGCGTGGCACCAACTGTGGGTCGTTCATTCCCGCTCGGACGGCACAGTGTGGCTGACCGCCGACGAGGTCGCCGCGGCGCTGGGGATTAGCCGGCCGCTGTGGGTCGAGCTGGCGGCGCTGCTGGAGGCCGGCGGGCTGCTCGAGCAGCACGGCCGCTGCTACGCCGTCCCAGACGCCGGCGCGCTCGAGGGCGTCGGCCGGCACTACCGCCCGGGCGGCTGGCGCTCTCTGCACCGCGACACCTACCGGGCGGGCCTGCTCGAGCAGCTGGGCCGCGACATCGACGGCGGGCAGCGCCTGGCCGTGCAGGGCGTGCTCGCCTGGGTGCTGCTGCGGCACTCCGCGGTCCGCGGCGCCGGCGTGTCCCGCGGAGCCAAGCGCGAGTTGGCCGCGCTGGTCGATCCGCGCACGCTGCGCCGCTACCTGCAGCTGCTCGCCGGCGTCCTCGACTGCCCGTCCCGGGGCCGACTCGCCTACGTCGGACGACAGGCCCTAGAGCGCCCCCAGACAGGAGACACCCCCTCCCCCACCCCGTCACACCAGGACGACCCGTCGAGCGCCGGGCCCGGCCGCCGGCGACGACTTGATGACCAGGAATGCACGTTCAGCACCCGACCAGCAAGCCCCGAAGAGACCAGGAATGCACGTTCGCGAGCGTGCTCTAGGTCAGGTACCTCTATAGGTCAGGACCTTCCGGCGGACCCAGCCGCGCGTCGACCACCAGTGCTGCCGGCGTGGGGATCCCGAGACGGCAATGAGCACCAGGCGTTGCCCGACCTCGTCGACCACCTCGAGCGGCGCGTCACCGGCGCCTGGCAGATTCAGGCCCGCCCCGACGTCCGCCGGCTTCTGTCCGCAGCCTTGTGGTCGGTCGACGGAGACGTGCCAGCACTCGTCGACGCGTTGTGCGCCGACCCGTTCACCGGCGCCCGCAGCATCCCCGGCGTGCTGCGGGCCCGCGCAGCCGTCGCGGTCGAGGGAATCCGCCGGCAACGCGCCGCCGTCGACGCGCAGGTCCGCGGCGAACGCTGGGAGCAGTACGAGCGGGACCGCCGTGCTGCCGAGCAGGCAGCTCGCGCCGCGTCTATGGCCGCCGTCGAGCAGGAACGCCTCGACGGCGAACTGATCACCGCCGCCGCCGGCGAGCTGTGGCCAGCTCTGCTGGAGCACGTCGCTGTCGACCTGCGTTACAGAGGCGTCGTAGCTGCAGAAGCGACGGCCCGCGCCCGGGTGCGCGAGGTCGCCGAGCGGCTGACCGTCCCCGCATCGACATCGCTGCCCTGCGGCTCTCAGGCGGACGTTCGAGCCGCTGCGCGGGAGCGCCAGCACGTGTTGCGCGCAGCCGTCGTGCAGGTCCTCGCCGACGGCCGCAAGACCCGACAGCCGTCGCGCGTCGACGCGCGACGCGCGACGGCTGCTCGGGCCCGACGCGGTGGTTGAGCACCCTGCGATGGCTCAGGCGTCGTGCGCGGCCGCGCGACCCGTCGTAACCGCCGCCTACTGGCCTTGCCCACTCGACTGCACGTCACGGAGCAAGATATGCGAATCGGTACCTAAACCGGCCGCTGGCGCGGTCGCCGATCCCGCTTCGCCAGAGCCGGGCTGCCCGAGCGCGGGCAAGACAAGCACGACGGCACACAGTTGCATCGACGAGCGACGCGCGGCGTTGGTGCAAGTGCGTGGGCGGCTACGTGGACAGGGCGGCCGGGCCGTCAGCGGCGTGCCGTGGTCGGTGAGAGTACGAGACGGCGCTCTTGCCCGGTAGCCCCCGGGAGTCTTGCCCGCATGCTCGCCGTGCGGGAGCGCCAGGCGGCTCAGTCGGTCATCGCCGTGTGCCAGCTTCACTGCGCGGCCTATCTACCACTCGGACCACCCGTCAATAGCCGTGGCTCTTGAGCTCGGCGTCGAGCGCGCGCTCGAGCAGGCGGCCCTGAGGAATGCGGGTGGCGGCCGCGCACGCGACCAGGCGCTGGTAGAGATCGTCAGGGATGCGGGCGCCGAGCTGCTTGCCGCGGCGCTTCACCGCGGGCGGGCGGGTCAATGCCCCGCGCTCGGGATCGGCGAAGGGCACGCCGTTGTCGGGAGCAGGCCTCAGCGGCGCCGGCGCGGCAGCCGGGGTCGCACGCGGCAGCCGCGTCGTCGGCTTGGCCATCAGGAGACCTCCGCGCGGGTGCGGACGCCGGCTGCCTCGAGCACGAGCGTCGCGAGTCGGCTGTAGACGTCAGCGATGTCACGGCCAGGCCCGCCGAAGGCCCGTACCGGGGCGTGGGCGCCCTCGGCCTGGCGGACGACCGCCCGGCGCGGTACCGGCTCGAGCAGCTGCGGACCGTATGTGTCGCGCATGAAACCCAGCAGTTGAGTCGGCCGGGTCTGCCGGGCCACGTTGGTGGGCAGAACGCCGAGCAGCCGTGGCGCGCCGCTCCCCCGCTGCGCCCGGACGGCCTCCAGCACCTCGACCGTGCGGGGCAGGCCCTCCAGCGCGTTGTCGGCCGGCTCTGTCACCAGCAGAACCGCGTCGGCGGCGTGCATCGCTGCGACGAACAGCCCGCCGAGCGCCGGGCCGCAGTCGATAACGGCCAGGTCGTACGGCACGCCGTCGCCGCTCAGACCCAGCGCCAGCCGCTGGTCGGCGCCGCCGAATTGGTCGAGGTTTCGGGCAGCGAGGTCCTGGTTCGCCGGCGCCACCTGCAGGCGCGCCGACCAGTGCTCGCCGGCGGGCACGGCGACGTGGAAGACGGTGCCAGCCTGGGTGCCGGCGCCTTGACGCTCCTGCGCGGCGTGCAGCGCGTCCGAGACTGTGAGCTGCTGCGGCTTGCCGAAGGCGTTGCCCTCGTACAGCCGCGGCGTCGCGTCGGTGAGCGAGGTCGCGTTGCCCTGCGGGTCGAGGTCGACCAGCAGCACGCGGGCGCCTTGCTCGGCCGCAGCGTCGGCAAGGTTCGCGGCCGACGTCGTCTTGGCCACGCCGCCCTTCTGGTTCGCGATCGCGAGGGTGAACACAGCCGCCTCCCAGGTGGCTACCCGGTGGGTAGCCACCGGCTACCCAACGTCTTACCACTCGGTGCTCGGCACGGCGTGCTCGCCGCGCCGAGTCACCCCGGTGCGCGCTGCAGCGTGGCGCATCGAGTGCTCCACGGGACGCGGCAAGGGAGCGGGACGGAGGTTAGGGCGCTGGGCTGGCCGCACAGTTCCCCGCAGTGCCCGGATTCGTCGCCGCCTGCATCATTTAACGGGGAGGTGCGGGCGCTGCTCACCCGCTTCTATGCCTGGTGCACCGCGAACCTCTCCGAGCTCGAGCGACTCGCCGCCACGATCGAGGTGTGGTGGCGACCGCTCGCCCTCCCTGGCGCTCGCGCATCGGTGTGGCTGCGTGGAGGCGAAGCGTTGCGGGAAGTCAGGAGCGGGTCGCCAGGAGCGCTGACGGACGTATAGCTAGGCCGTTGCTTCGAGCATGTACTCAGTGTCCTCATATCCTTACGTACCGTTACATGCCGAATTAGTGATTTGTCGGCTTGTGCCCGGTTTGATCGCTCCAGCCCGGGTAGTCGACCCGCGATGTCCCTTGACCCTGGTGTGCGGCGGAGTCGGCTGGCCTGTGTCAGCCCGGCTTCGTCGCCGGCGCGCATGGCGCTGCGGGCGGCCGTGCTGTTCGGCGTCTCGGCCGGGGCGGTCGCCGCCACTGCGCTGGGGACCGGATCGTCAGCAGAAGCGGCTTCCGTCACGCCGGGCGGCCCACCAGACGTCGCCGCCGTGACCAAGCAGGCCGCCGCGCCGGTCGTCAAGCAGGCCGCCGAGGCCGCCGAGGCCGCCGCGCCGGTCGTCAAGCAGGCCGCCGAGGCCGCCGCGCCGGTCGTCAAGCAGGCCGCCGAGGCCGCCGCGCCGGTCGTCAAGCAGGCCGCCGAGGCCGCCGCGCCGGTCGTCAAGCAGGCCGCCGAGGCCGCCGCGCCGGTCGTCAAGCAGGCCGCCGAGGCCGCCGCGCCGGTCGTCAAGCAGGCCGCCGAGGCCGCCGCGCCGACGACGAAGCCGGTGATCGACGTCGCTGAGACAGCTCGTCGCGCCGCCGAGCCGCTGCGAGCGGCCAGCGACGCAACGAAAACGGTTGCCGCTCCCGCGGCGGCCTTCGTCACTGAAAGTGCCAGCTCCTCGCTGACGACTGTTGTGGAGGTAACGCAGCCTGTCGTGAGTGCGAGCGACCCAGCGCTGCCGGTTGTGGCGACTGGCACATCGCCGCTCGTACACATCGCCGACATTGCCGCTTCCACATTGCAGCAGACCGGCGCTGTGAGTCCTGTCGTCACGATTGTTCAGGTTGCGAATTCTTTCGCTGGCGTCAGCGACATTGTGCTACCCACCACTGTGTCGGGTTCCGGTCTGGTCGCCGTGCGACCGGTAACGGTCGGCGCCGGGGCGCCGCCTATGCCATCGTCCTCAGGCGCAGCACCTCGCATCAGCGGCGCCGATCCTGCCAGTGAGGACGACGCCGCTCGCGGCACCGACCCTGGCAGTGCGATCCGCGCGGTCGACGTGTTGGCGGAACCGTCTAACGCAGTCGTGGTGAGCATGGCGCTTGCCACGGCCCTGCCGCCTTCCGAGCTAGGTGTCGCCGACGCCCGTGCCGGCCCGCGTGCGCATGTGCCGAACGCAGGTCAGTCGTTGCCCGTACGTATGCCGGTGCGCGGCCTCCCGGGTGCGCCGCTGCCTGCCGCATCGCCGGGCGCGGCTGGCGCCGGTGGCGGACAGCGCACCGGCGGCGGCTCTGGCGACTTCATGTCAGTCCTGAGCGCCTCCCCTGTTCTCATCGCCGATGGTGGTCTCAACGCGCCGATCGCCGGTGAGAGGGCGATGCACTCTTCCGACTTCGTCGACGGGATTCTCGTTCCCGTCTAGTCCCCCTTCCCGCGGTTTCTCTTTCACTGCGGATATGGCCAGTTCATCTATTCCTGAACGAGTGCCAGAAGGGGCACCTTTATGACCAAAAATTGGGTACGACGCGGTTTGAGCGGCGTCGCCGTCTCCGGAGGACTGCTGTTCCTCGGTGCAGGCGCTGCCTCAGCCGACGAAGTGTTGAACGTTCCAGCAGAAGTACAGCAAGCGGCGTTGGGCCGTCAGCCCATCAGCGTCGCCGCAGACAGCACCGCGGTCTCTGACCAGTCCGCGAGTGACACCGAGTCCAACGTTGATTCGGTCTCTGGTGGTGGTGGGAACAGCAACGCTGACTCGACCACGACCTCTGAGGGCAGCGGCGACGCCAACGCGAC
>JAHWJP010000240.1 GCA_019348355.1 Actinomycetota bacterium | reverse complement strand
CGGCCCACCGCTGCTGCTGTTCGGACGCCGCGGTCAACTCACTGCGAGGCGGCTGCGAACAGGACGTGCGTCGAGCCGTCCAGGACACCCGGCTCGGCGCAGAGCCGGACTTCGTGGTCGAGAAACCGGGCCCAGCGCTCGGGGCGCGCCGCCAGCCGCTGCAGGGCGCCCGGATCGCCGAGCGAGGCCCAGTTGCTCGCCGACGCAGCGAGCACCCTGCCGCCTGCGCAGGTCACCAGCTCGACCAGCTCGGGCCAGCGGAACATCCGGCAGGTGTGTCCCGTGCCCGGCGGCTGCGTCTCCCGCAGATCGCCGCTGGCCAGCACCCGGTCGTTGGCGTCGTCACCGAATCTTTCGATGAGGTCGACGACGCCGGGCAGCAGATGCCGGTAGGCGCCGACTGTCGACATGACCGAGGCCACGACTGGACCGCCCGGTCGGACCACCCGCAGCAGCTCCTGCAGAGCGAACCCGGCCCGGTCGAAGGCGTACGACAGCGGACCGCCGTAGGCGACGACAGCGTCGAACTCGCCGTCGCGATAGCGGCCCAGGTCGCAGACATCGGCGAGCTCCCAGCGCTCCACGGCCGGTGCGCAGCCGGCGTCCGTGACGTAGCGCTCGTTGAGCTCGAGCTGCACGGGTGAGACGTCGGTGACGATGGCGCGGGCCCCCAGCCCGGTCAGCTCGATGGTGAACCGCCCTGGCCCGGCGCCGATCTCGAGTACCCGCATCCCAGATGCGACGAAGCGGGCAAGGAAGCGGCGGTGGACCTCGAAGCTCACCTGACCGGCAAGGCTGCTGTCCAAACGCTCCCACTCACGCTGCGCGAAGGCGTCGAAGTAGGCCCGGACGCCGGCGACCGACGAGGTGTGCTCGAAGGTCGGCGACAGCGGCGGGTCTGCCACGTGCGTGATCCTCTCCGGACTGGACTCTTGGCGTCCCTGATCATGTTGCGAAGATTGGCCCGGTGGAAAACGGTTTGTTCGCCACATGATCAGGGAGGGGTGCGGGCGGGAGGGGTATGGGCGGCCCGGGCGGGCGGTGTGGGGCCGGGGGCCGGGCTGCCGCTCCGTCGCGAGGCCGAACAGCACGAGGTCTACGCGCCGGCCGTCGACCTCGACGAGGTCGGCCACTGCCTCGCCGGCAGCGGCGACGTCCGCCACCGACCGGGCACCCTGCTCGCACAGCGCCCTCGCCAGCAGGCCCTTGGTGTACTTGTTGTCGTGGCTGACCACGGTTCGCTTTCCGTGGCTCTCACGCACCACTCGCACGTGCACGGCGCCGGGCACACGGGCGAGAGCGGCGTACGGCCCGGACCGCAGGTCGACGATCAGGCCTCGGTGGGCGGCGAGCTCCGGTTCGAGCACCGGACGCCAGGCAGCGGCCAGTGAGCCGACACCAGGCAGTGAGGTGGTGCCCGACAGGCGGTAGGCCGGGATGGTGTCGCGGGGCGACAGCAGGCCGAACAGCGCACTCACCACCCGCAGCGAGCGGTCGGCCCGGCGACGGCCGGTCGGAGTCAGGGTGGCATAGGACAGGGCGCCGTAGACCACGCCGTTGTAGCGCGAAAGTGCAGGCAGCGTAGGTGAGCTGCTCAGGGATGCGTCCTGCTCGACGTCGCCGGTCGGGCAGTCGAGCATCTTCTGCAAGCCGATCGGATCGGTCCGGGCCGCCGATTGCAGAGCGGTGACGAGCCGCTCGCGCACCGGTGTGAGCGCCGGGTGGGACAGGCCGGCGAGGTCGAGCGGTCGGCTTCGGCCACCCTGTGCTTTGCCCTCGGACGGCGGCAGCAGGACGAGCACCGGCACACGCTAATGGCGCACCAGCTGCGCCGCCGAGAGCTCCCGCCCGATGGGGCCGCCGACCTGGACGAGCGCGTCACCCTCGCCGCGCGCGGTCTCGACGTAGTCCGCCCCGTCGAGCACCAGCACCGTGAGCGAGGGCACCAGCGGGTCGACGAGCAGGTAGATCCCGATGCCGTAGCGGGCGTAGGCCGCGCGCTTGCGGCCGAGGTCGAAGCGGCGGGTGCTGGGGGACAGGACCTCGACGGCGAGCACCGGCCGTGACACGAGCTCGGTGTCGATGGTGATCGTCGGGACGACGATCACGTCCGGCAGCAGTTTGCTAGGCAGCGGACCTGGGATGTGGACGTCCACCGGCGCTGCCAGGACCTCGAGCTCGGGCGGTAGGACCGCGTCCAACACGATCACGAGCCGGGTGACGGCCCGCTGATGGATCGGGCGACCGCCAGGACTCACGACGACCTGCCCGTCGAGCAGCTCGTGTTTACGGCCGTCGTCCGGCAGGTCCTCGAGATCGCCTTCGGTGTAGTGCCCGACCTCGCGGGTGATGACCAGGCACCCGTCGACCAACTCACGGTGTCCGCCGCCGTAGACGAGGCGGAGCAGATCCTCGTCGGTCATCGGGTCGGCGGACAGTCGCAGCGCACTCACGGCGGTCATGGTCCTCCTCGGGACCGGGCACCTGTCAAGGCTGGCACGTCGGCGCCACCAACCGGGTCGCTCGTCCACAG
>JAHWJP010000115.1 GCA_019348355.1 Actinomycetota bacterium | reverse complement strand
GCCGGCACCTCGTCGCCGAGCGCGAGCCGGCTGGCGATGGCGCTCGCGAGGGTGCAGCCCGTGCCGTGGGTGTGCCGGTTGTCCAACCGCGGCGCCCGGAACAGGTGCACAGCCGTACCGTCGGTCAGCAGGTCGACCGCCTCCCCCGGCAGGTGACCGCCCTTGACCAGCACCCAGGCGGCGCCGAGCCCCAGCACCGCGTCAGCCCCGGCCCGCAGGTCGTGCTCCGAGGCGACCCGCACCCCGGTCAGCTGCTCGACCTCCGGCAGGTTCGGGGTGACGACGGTGGCGAGCGGCACCAGCTCGCGTCGCAGGACCTCGACGGCATCGGCAGCCAGCAGCGGGTCGCCGTGCTTGCTCACCCCCACCGGGTCGACGACCAGCGGAGCCGACACCGCCGTGAGCCGGCCCGCCACCGCCGACACCAGCGCGGCCGACGACAGCATCCCGGTCTTCACCGCGTTCACGCCGATGTCCTCCAGCACGCTGTCGAGCTGGGCCAGCACCGCCTCGACCGGCAGATCCCACGCACCTTGGACACCGACCGAGTTCTGCGCCGTCACGGCAGCGAGCACGCTCATGCCGTGCACCCCGCAGGCGAGCATCGTCTTGAGGTCGGCCTGGATGCCGGCGCCGCCGCCGGAGTCCGAGCCGGCGACGGTGAGGACGCGCCTCACGCGAAGTGGTCCCATCCGACGCCGGTCGGCTTCCAGCCGATGACGCGGACGCCCGACCCCGCCTTGACGATCCCGATGCGCGCGACCCCTTCCGGCAGCAGGACACCCGGCGGAACCGTCGCGACCAGCGCGTGGTCCTCCCCCCCCGTCATCACGAAGTCGAGCGGATGCCCGCCGACGACGCGGGCTGCCCTGCCGAGCAGCGGTTCCCGTACGAATCGGCGGCTCTCGACATCTACATGCACCCCGCTGGCACGCGCGATGTGCCCGAGATCGGCCAGCAGCCCGTCGCTGACGTCGCACATCGAGGTGGCGCCGAGGTCGGCGAGCGCCGGTCCCAGGTCGTACGGCGGGGTCGGTGTCAGGTGGGCCTGCACGAGGACCTCGATCGGCACCCCACCGTGCCGCAGCAGCGCGTATCCGGCGGCCGACCAGCCGAGTCGGCCGGCCAGCACGACCCGGTCCCCCGGCTGGGCGCCCGCCCGGGTGACCGGCGCCCGGCCGCCCAGATCACCGAGCGCCGTGACGCTCACGACGATGCGCTCGCTGGTCACGGTGTCCCCGCCGACGACGACCGCCCCGACCAGCGCCGCCTCGTCGCGCAGGCCGTCGGCGAGATCGGTCGCCCACGACACCGGCAGGTCGGGCGGCGCGGCGAGGCCGACCAGCAGCGCCGTACCGACCGCGCCCATGGCGGCGACGTCGGCGAGGTTGGCCGCCGCCGCCTTGCGACCCACCTCGTACGGCGTCGACCAGTCGAGCCGGAAGTGGACATCCTCGACCAGGACGTCGGTCGTCGCGACGACCCGGCCGTCCGGGGCGAGCACCACGGCGGCGTCGTCGCCGGGCCCGAGCAGCACCGAGGGCGACGTGCCCAGCCGCTCGACCACCCGGGCGATGAGCCCGAACTCGCCGACGTCCCTTGCTGTAGCGTCCGGCACTCCCGAAGCCTTCCAGAAGGGACCCTCTCCGTGGCGGTCCAGGCCTACATCCTCATCCAGACCGAGGTCGGCAAGGCGGCGGCCGTCGCCACCGCCATCTCCGAGCTCGACGGCGTCGCGCAGGCCGAGGACGTCACCGGCCCGTACGACGTCATCGTGCGCGCCGAAGCGGCGAGCGTCGACGAGCTCGGCAAGCTCGTCGTCGCGCGCATCCAGGGTGTAGACGGCATCACCCGCACCCTCACCTGCCCGGTCGTCCACCTCTGAGCCGCGAGCCGGTCAGGACAGCGAGACCTGGGTCATCAACCCGCCGTCGATGACCACGCTCGTTCCGGAGATGTACGCCGCGGCAGGTGAGACCAGGTAGGCGACCAGCGCCGCGACCTCCGAGGGCAGGCCGAGCCGGCCCGCCGGGATGCCGGCCTCCTGCTCCCTGCGCTCGGCCTCGCTGCGCTGGCCCTGGATCGGTGTCTCGATGGCCCCCGGCGCCACTGACACCACGCGGATGCCGTGCGGCGCCAGCTCGCGGGCCATGCACTGCGTCAACATGCCGAGCCCCGCCTTCGCGGTGCAGTAGGCGGCGAAACCAGGGCGCGGCTGGTGCTCGTGCACGCTCGTCACGTTGACGACCACACCTCCGCCGCGGCCCGCCATCAGCCGGCAGGCGGCACTCGCCACCAGAAAGGCGCCGTCCAGGTCGACGGCGAGTTGGGCGCGCCACTCCGCGAGATCTAGTTCCAGGAAAGGAGTCTCGTTCTGCAATCCCGCGTTGTTGACCACGATGTGCAGCCCCCCGAGCTGCTCGTCCACGGCGTGGACGAAGCGCTGTACGTCTTCGGGGTCCGCGACGTCGCCGACCGCCGCAACCGCCCTGCCACCGGAGGAGGTGATGCGCTCGATGGTGCCGGCGACCTCCTGCTCGCTGCGACCGTTGACCCCGACCGCCGCTCCCTGTTGCGCCAGCCGACCGGCGACCTCCGCGCCGAGCCCACTGCCGGCGCCGGTCACCAGCGCCACCTGGCCATCCAGCGGGCGGCTCACCCGGCCACCTTGCCGGCCAGCTCGCGAAGCGGCGGCTCGTACGCCTCACCGAAGGTCGGGAAGGCATGGATCACGTCAGCGAGGACCGCGAGCGGCACCCTGGCGCGGATGGCGAGGGTCGCCTCGCTCAGCCACTCGTCGGCGCGCGGGCCGAGAGCTGCGGCGCCGATCAGCACCCCGGCCTCCCGGTCGGCGGTGAGCACCAGGCGGCCGCCGGCGCCGCCCTCGGACGCGCTGCGCGCCACCTCCCCCACATCCATGACAGCGGTCATTGCGTCGATCCCCTGCTCGCGGGCCTGCTCCGCGTGAATGCCGACGCTCGCCACCGCTGGCTCGGTGTAGACAGCGCGCGGCACAGCGCGGTAGTCGGCGGTGCGCTCGCGGCCGAGCAGGTTCTCGCTGACGACCCGCGCCTGGTAGTTGGCGGTGTGCGTGAACGGCGCCGTGCCGGTCACGTCGCCCGCCGCCCAGACATGCTGCTGGCCGACGACCCGGCAGTGCGCATCGACGGCCAGCGCCCCGGAGTCCTGCGGCTCGATCCCCAGCACGTCCAGACCGATCCCGTCGGTGGTCGGCTTGCGCCCGACCGCGACGAGCACCCGCTCGGCCTCGACGGTGGCGCCGTCCGAGAGGTGCACCCGGGCGAGCCCCGCCTCGGTCAGCTCGGCCCGCTGCACCTCGACCCCCAGCCGGACGTCGACGCCGTCATCGCGCAGGACCTGCGCGAGCAGTCCGGCGATGCTCGGCTCCTCCTTGCCGGCGACCTGCGGGCCTGCCTCGACCAGCGTGGTCCGCACCCCGAAGCGGACGTGCAGCTGGGCCAACTCGCAGCCGACCGGGCCCCCGCCCATGATGACCAGCGACGCGGGCCGGTCCTGCGCCGACAGGGCCTGATCGCTCGTCCAGCTCGGGACGCGGTCCAGGCCCACGATCGGCGGGGTGACGGGCTGGGATCCGGTGGCCAGCACCAGGTCGGTCCAGGCGAGCTCGCGGCCCTCCACATCGACAACGCCTGGTCGGCTGAGCTTTCCACGACCCCTCACCAGCGTGACGCCGGCCTGCTCGACGGCCTCGGCCGCGCTGGTGTCGTCCCGGTGCTCGACGACCCGGTCCCGCCGCTCGACCGCCGCCCGGAAGGCCAGGTCGTCGTCGTCCAACGTCGGGCTGACCGACGCGCCGGCCACCTCGGCGAGGGACCGGGCCTCGTCCCGGGCCTGCGCGCTGCGCAGCATCGCCTTGCTGGGCATGCAGGCGACGTACGGGCACTCGCCACCGACCCGCAGCGTCTCGACCAGGGCGACCGATCGTCCTTCCTCGGCCAGCGAGGTGGCGATCGACTCCCCCGCCGAGCCGGCACCGATCACGACGACATCGAAGGTGTCCATGGCAGGTCCCTGGCCCACAACGGCAGGCCTTACACGTCAGAGGCGGTCCAAAGCCTGCTCGAGATCGCCGAGGACGTCGTCGGCATCCTCGAGCCCGACGCTGACCCGGACAGCTCCGGCATCGATCCCGGCGGCCGCGAGGGCCTCGTCGGAGAACTGTCGATGGGTGGTGCTCGCGATATGGCTGGCCACCGAGTGGGTGCCCCCGAGCGAGGTCGCCGTGCTCACCAGGCGCAACGCGTCGACGAGCGCCATGCCCGCCTCCAGACCGCCACGCGGCGTGATGGTCAGTACGCCACCGAATCGCCCTGCGTCGAAGAGCTTTGCGGCCAGCGCGTGGTCCCGGTGAGTGGACAGACCCGGGTAGGCGACACCGGCGACGGCCGGATGTCCGAGGAGCCCGGCGGCCACCATGGCGGCGCTCCGGCTGTGCCGGTCGACCCGCAGCGGCAGGGTCGCGAGCCCGCGGTGGAGCAGGAACGCCTCGTCAGGGGCAAGCATCCCGCCGAGGTCGATGCGGTCGTGCCGGACCCGATCCATCAGTTCGGGAGCGCCGATCGCGACCCCACCGGTTGCGTCGCTGTGACCGCCGAGGAACTTCGTCGCCGAGTGCACGACGACGTCGATGCCGTGCTCCAGCGGCCGGCAGACCGCCGGAGAGGCGAAGGTGGAGTCCACGACCGAGTGAACGCCCGCCTCGCGGGCGAGCGCGGCCAGGCCAGGAAGGTCTGCCACGCTCAGGGTCGGGTTCGCAATCGTCTCGCCCCACAAGACCGTGGTCTCGGGCCGGATGGCGCTGCGTACGGCGTCCAGATCGGTGCCGTCGACGAAGCTGGTCTCCACCCCGAAGCGGTCCAGCACCGTCGTCAGCAGGCCGTACGTCCCGCCGTAGATCTCGCGAGGCGCGACGACGTGCGCACCGCTTCTGGTGAGGGCCATGAGGACCGTCGAGATGGCGGACATCCCGGAGGCGAAGGGCTGACCGACGACCTCCCGGTCGAGACCGATCCCCTCGAGCGCGGCGACCGCCTGCGCGAAGGCATCGGCGGTGGGGTTGTCGACCCGGCTGTAGGAGTAGCCGGCCGCCTCGCCTCCCAGCACGTCGGTGTACTCCTGCGCACTCGAGAAGCGGAACGCAGCGGTCCGGTAGACCGGCAGGCCCATGGGCAGCTGCCCGAGCACCGGCGCGGCCGGCGAGTGGACCGCTCTCGTGTGCTCGCCCCGGCTCACTCGCTTCTCGTCTCTCGCGTCATGAACGACCGCAGCATGTCCGCAGGCGTGTTCCCTTCGTGCACCACGGCTACGACCTGCTCGGTGATCGGCATGTCGACGTCGTGCTTACGCGCCAGATCCAGGATGGACCGGCACGACTTCACGCCTTCGGCGGTCTGCAGCTTCATGGCCAGCAGTTCCTCGACGGTCTGCCCGCGGCCCAGCCGCTCGCCGAAGGTGCGGTTGCGCGACAGCGGCGAGGTGCAGGTCGCCACCAGGTCACCCAGACCGGCGAGGCCGGAGAAGGTCATCGGGTCGGCGCCGAGAGCCGCACCGAGCCGGGCGGTCTCGGCGAGCCCGCGCGTGATGAGCGAGGCCTTGGTGTTGTCGCCGAAACCCATGCCCTCGGCCATGCCGGTCGCGAGCGCGATGACATTCTTGACGGCTCCGCCGAGCTCGCAGCCGACGACATCGATGTTGGTGTATGGCCGGAAGTAGCCGGTCCGGCACGCCACCTGCAGCCGCTCGGCAGCGCCACCGTCGGTGCAGGCGACGACGGTCGCGGCCGGCTGCCCGGCCGCGATCTCGCGAGCCAGATTGGGACCGCTCACGACGGCGACCTGCCCGGCAGGCACGTCCGCGACCTCGCAGATGACCTCGCTCATGCGCTTGGTCGTGCCGAGCTCCACCCCTTTCATGAGGCTGACCAGGATCGTCCCGGGCGCGAGGCAGGACGCGACCCGGCCCAGATTGTCGCGAAGGCTCTGCGAGGGCACGGCCAGCACCACGAAGTCGGCTCCGGCCACCGCCTGCTCCGCGTCGTCCGTCACCGTGAGGTTGCCTGGCAGCAGCACGCCCGGCAGGTAGTCGGCGTTCTCATGGGTCTCGCGCATGGCCACGGCCAGCTCGGGGCGACGGGCCCACAGGATGACGTCGGTCCCTGCATCGGCGAGGACCTTGCCGAACGCCGTTCCCCACGAACCTGATCCCAGTACTGCCGCGCGCGTCAAGGACGCCTCCCTTCCGGATCCGGACTCTCCGTCGTCTGCGAGACTCCCACGTCGTGCCCATCTTCGAGACGCCGCCGTGGGGCGTCGTCGTGCCGGTGAAGCTGTTGAGCGTCGCGAAGTCCCGGCTGGCGCCCTACGGCGAGGCGGCCCGCCGGCGGCTCGCCCTGGCCTTCGCGGCCGACGTCGTGACGGCAGCCATGCGCAGCCGCCTGGTTGTCCGCGTCGTCGTGGTCACCGACGACCCGGTGGCGGCGCAGGCCCTCACCTGCCTCGGGGCGGTCGTCGTCGCCGACGAGCCGGCCGCCGGTCTCAATCCGGCCCTCGGGTACGGGGCGGAGCTGCTGCGTGCCTCGCTGCCCGACTGCGGTGTCGCGGCCCTGTCCTCGGACCTGCCCGCGCTGCGCGCCGACGACCTCGACACCGTCCTCGCCGCCGTGCCCGCCGCCGGCCGGGCCTTCGTCCCGGACGCGGAGCGCTTGGGCACGACGCTGCTCGCCGCCTCGCCCGGGCTCGGCCTCGACCCGGCGTACGGCGAGCACTCCCGGCTGCGCCATCTGGACTCCGGCGCCGTCGAGCTGCCCGGGTCGGCCGGCCTGCAACGCGACGTCGACACGCCGGCCGACCTCGCCACAGCTGTCGCGCTGGGCGTGGGGCCGAACACGGCGGCGACGATTGTCGGGCTGGGACTGTCGCCTCGTTCACCAGCACAGTGCACTATGCAGCGGTGAGCATCCATGTCCGCGGGACCGAGGCGCCTGCTGAAGCGGCCGACGAGACCACGCTCGAGCAGGTGGTGGCGCCGGAGGTGCAGCCCGGGGTCACTGACGACGGCCTGCCGGAGAACCGCTTCCTCAACCGGGAGGTCTCCTGGCTGGACTTCAACGCCCGCGTGCTCGCCCTGGCCGATGACGCGGACCTGCCAATTCTGGAGCGTGCGAAGTTCCTCGCGATCTTCGCCAGCAACCTCGACGAGTTCTTCATGGTGCGGGTGGCCGGCCTCCAGCGCCGGCAGAGCATGGGGCTGGGCGTCCGCAGCGCCGACGGTCTGGGCACCCGCGAGCAGCTCTCGCTCATCAGCGAGCGGGCCCGGGCACTCGCCGCCGACCACGCCCGCTGCTTTCTCGAGCAGGTACGCCCGGCGCTCGTCGAGACCGGCATCCGCCTCGTACTGTGGCGCGACCTGCCCGCCGACCAGCAGGCGTCGCTGCACGACTACTTCCGGGCGCAGGTGTTCCCCGTGCTCACGCCGCTCGCCGTGGACCCGGCTCACCCGTTCCCCTACATCAGCGGTCTCTCGCTCAACCTCGCCGTGCTCGTCCGCGACCCGTCGACCGACAACGAGCACTTCGCGCGGGTCAAGGTGCCCAACAACGTCCCGCGCTTCGTGCCGGTGCAGTCCGACGAGGCCACCGGCTATCTGCCGCTCGAGGAGCTGATCGGCGCCCATCTCCAGCAGCTGTTCCCCGGGCTCGAAGTGCTGGCGCACCACCCCTTCCGAGTCACCCGCAACACCGACGTCGAGGTCGACGAGGACCGGGACGAGGACCTGCTGCAGGCACTGGAGCGCGAGCTCGCCCGCCGCCGGTTCGGTCCCGCCGTCCGGCTCGAGGTCGGCCCGGACATCGACGACCAGGTGCTCGACATGCTCGTGCGCGAGCTGGAGATCACCGACGACGACGTGCTGCAGGTGCCCGGACTGCTCGACCTCACCTCGCTGTGGCAGTTGTACGACGTGGACCGGCCAGACCTCAAGGAGGAGCCCTTCGTCCCCGCGACGCACCCGCGGCTCGTCGAAGGCGAGAAGGCCACCGACGTGTTCGCCACCCTGCGCGAGGGCGATGTGCTCGTGCACCATCCGTACGACTCGTTCGCCACCAGCGTGCAGCGCTTCATCGAGCAGGCAGCCGCCGACCCGCACGTGCTGGCCATCAAGCAGACGCTCTACCGCACCTCGGGGGACTCGCCGATCGTCGATGCCCTCATCGACGCCGCCCACGCCGGCAAGCAGGTCGTGGTGCTCGTCGAGATCACCGCC
>JAHWJP010000114.1:6791-8339 GCA_019348355.1 Actinomycetota bacterium | reverse complement strand
TCGTGAAGTACATCGCGAACAGCGCCGCGAAGAACATCAGCTCCGAGGACAGCCAGACGATGGTCCCGACGCTGACCATGTTCGGCCGGGTCAGCGACCCGTGTCCGGCCGGGGCCCCGTGCGGGGGTGCAGCGGCCGGGGGCGCGGCGGTCGTCGTCACGTGAGCATCATGGCAGGCCGGGACGGCCGGCACCACGCGGGGCGGCGGCGCGTCACGGTGGGCGGGCCGCGACCCGCCCGCGGGCCTACCCTGGGCCCGTGGAGCCCTCCGCGACGACGCTCGCCCATCGCGACGGCCTGCCGGACTTCGGGCCGCTGTCGGTGTTCACCGAGGCGCGGCCGGCGTTGGTGCCGATCCTGCTGGTGGCTGTGCCGGGCGTGCTCTACCTGCTCGGCGTGCGCCGGCTGCGTGCCCGGGGCGACGCCTGGCCGGTCGGGCGCACCGTGTCGTTCCTGGTCGGCGGGCTCGGCGTGATTGCGCTCGCGACCCTGTCCGGGCTCGCGGCGTACGACACGAGCCTGTTCGGAGTGCACATGGCCCAGCACATGCTGCTGTCGATGGTGGCGACGGTCTTCCTCGCCCTCGGCGCGCCGGTGACCCTGGCCCTGCGCACCCTCCCTGGGCGCTCCCGCGGCGTGCTGCTCGCGGTGCTGCACTCGCGGGCGGCCCGCGTGGTCAGCTTCCCGCTGGTCGCCTGGATGCTGTTCGTGCTCAGCCCGTTCGCCCTCTACTTCTCCGGCTGGTACGCCTCGACGCTCGCCTCACCGGCGCTGCACGAGCTGCTGCACGTGCACTTCCTGGTGGTGGGGGCGCTGTTCTTCTGGCCGATGCTGGGCGTCGACCCGGTGCCGGGCCGCTCCAGCCATCCGTTCCGGATGCTGCTCATGGCGGCGACCCTGCCGTTCCACGCGTTCCTCGGGGTAGCGATCATGAGCGTGGAGCCGGACGGCCGCGGCCTGCTCGCTGCCGGGCACTACGTCCCGCTGCACGGGCTGGCCGAATCGGTCTTCCAGCAGCAGCTCGGTGGTGGGCTGCTGTGGTCGGCGGGCGACATCGTCGGCCTGCTGTTCCTCGGCGTGCTGCTCCACCAGTGGATGCGGGCGAGCGAGCGGGAGGCGCGGCGGGAGGACCGCCGGCTCGACCGGCTCGAGGCGGCCGAGGGTGAGCGGGCGGCGGTGTGAGCCGGTGGTCGCGGGGCGGGGCTGCGCCCCTGACCTGCGGCTTCGCTGTTCGTCGAGGTCTTGACCGGTGGGACGACCGTCTCTAGGGTGCGCGCTGTGACCGCCGCCCCTCCGGCGGACCGAGCGAAGGAGCACGCCTTGGCGTCTGGCAGTCGCATCACCGGGACAACCATGAAGCCGGTGCCGAAGGCCCGGACCTCCGGAAGCGCGGCCTGCCGGGTCTGCGGCTCGCGCCTGTCGGCCTACAACGCGGGTCCCGACTGCTACACCCACACCGTCGCCGAGCCGTGGAAGGGCCCCGGCCAGCTCCCGCGCTGAGGGTTGCGATCCGTCCGCACCTCATCCGTCTCGCACCTCGCCTCCCCC
>JAHWJP010000114.1:0-6691 GCA_019348355.1 Actinomycetota bacterium | reverse complement strand
GCGCTGAGGGTTGCGATCCGTCCGCACCTCATCCGTCTCGCACCTCGCCTCCCCCTCCGGTTGATCATCCGCAGGATGGCCGTCCTCAGGGCGGCACCACGACGGCTAGGACGGTGATCCTGCGGATGATCTTCACTGGGTGATCCACGGGCCGGGCCGGCCGCTACGATCCCCGGCATGAGCGAGCCTGCCGCAACCGCGCCCGAGGGGCGCACCCATCTGGTCGTCGTCTACAGCGACGACGCGGCGGTCCGCGACCAGGTCCGCGGCGCGCTCGGTCGCCGGCCGGCCGACGACCTCGGGCGGGTCGAGTGGGCCGAGTGCTCCACCGGGCCGCAGGTGATCGCGGCGGTCGACGCCGGGGGAGTCGATCTGTGCGTGCTCGACGGCGAGGCTTGGCCGACCGGCGGCATGGGGCTGGCCAAGCAGATGAAGGACGAGCTGCCGGACTGCCCGCCGACGCTGCTGATCATCGCCCGCCGGGACGACTCCTGGCTCGCGACCTGGTCGCAGGCCGACGGCGTCGTGGCACACCCGATCGATCCGCCCGAGCTGACGACGGTCGCGAGCGACCTGCTGCGCCGGCGGGTGGCCGGCCAGCCCGTACGCCGCGCCCTGCACTGACCGCCTCGATGGCCGACCGGACGCCGGCGAGCTGGCCGGGGGTGCTCGGCGCGTTGCTGCGTGGACAGTCGCTGACCTCGGTGGACACCGCCTGGGTCATGGGCGAGGTGATGGCGGGCGATGCGAGCCCGGCTCAGGTGGCCGGCTTCGCCGTGGCGCTGCGGGCCAAGGGGGAGACTGCGGCCGAGGTGGCCGGGCTGGTCGAGGTGATGCTCGCCGAGGCTGCGCCGGTCTCGGTGGCCGGTCGGGTCGTCGACACGTGCGGTACGGGTGGGGACCGCTCCAACTCGGTCAACCTGTCCACCATGGCGGCGCTGGTGGTCGCCGGCGCGGGGGTGCCGGTCGTCAAGCACGGCAACCGCGCCGCCTCCTCGGCCTGCGGGTCGGCGGACCTGCTCGAGGCGCTCGGCGTGGTCGTCGACCTGCCGCCCGCCGCGGTGGGCCCCTGCGTGGAGCAGGCCGGCATCGCCTTCTGCTTCGCCCCGGTCTTCCACCCGGGCATGCGCCACGCGGCGGTGCCCCGGCGTGACCTCGGCGTGCCTACGGTGTTCAACGTGCTGGGACCGCTCACGAACCCGGCCCGGCCCGCCGCGCAGGCGGTCGGCGTGGCCGACGCGCGGCTCGCGCCGGTCATGGCGGGTGTGCTGGCGGGACGCGGAACTGACGCGCTGGTGTTCCGCGGCGACGACGGGCTGGACGAGCTCACGACGACCGGTCCGTCCACCGTGTGGGTCGTCGTCGGAGGGGCGGTGCGGGAGGAGTCCTTCGACCCGGCCTCGATCGGCGTGCCGCGGGCGGACCTCGCGGCGCTGCGTGGCGGCGACGCGGCCTACAACGCCGGCGTGGCCCGGGCGCTGCTGGCGGGGGAGGCCGGGCCGGTGCGCGACGCGGTGCTGCTCAATGCGGCCGCGGCGATGGCAGCCTTCGCCGGCGGCGACGACCCGCTGGTCGACCGGCTGCGGGCCGGCTGGGCGAGGGCCGCGGTGGCGCTGGACTCCGGGGCGGCCGGCGCCGTGCTCGACCGCTGGGTGTCGGTGTCGTCGGCGCTGCGCTGATCGGTCCGGCGGCGCTGACCGAGGCGACGGCCGATCGACGTAAGGAGAGAGCACAGCCTCCCCAGACGGCTCAGGTGATGGTCCAGCTCACCGACGCCGCCAGCTCCCGGAGCGGCTGCGCGGCGCGGCCGCCCGCGAGGAGGTCGACGGCGTAGAGCGACAGGAACACGACGACCTCCTCCTCCGGCCGCGGCCACAGCACAAGGCGATGCTCGTGGACCTGCCGCTCACCGTCCGGCCAGGGGCAGCGGGACGCACTGGTCGTGCGCGGGCGCCGTGTAGCCGAACGAGTTGCCCGTCACCGCGTGATCACCGCGTCGGCATCGGGAGCACGCCCGTCACGACTGCAGGCCGAGGCTGAACGTGGCCTCCAGGTCGTGCTTGCTGTAGGCCTGGAAGGCGATCAGCGTCGAGGTGGCGAGCACGCCGTCGACCTTGTTCAGCCGCCCGGCGATGACGTCGTGCAGCTGCTCGTGCCGGCGCACGCGCACCATCGCGACCAGGTCGACGTCCCCCGCGACCGAGTAGACCTCACTCACGCCGTCGAGCTCGGCGATCCGCTCGGCCACCTCGGGGATCGAGTCGACGGCGGCGCTGACCATGACGATGGCGGTGATCACGCCTCGCAGGCTATCCACTGGGGCGGCCCCGCCGCTCAGGCGTAGGCGCGGGCCGGCCGGGTGACCGGGCGCAGGGCCCGGCGGTCATCGAAGGGGTGCACGGCCGCGCGGGCCTCCTGGGCAGCCTCGAGCCAGGCCCGGCGCCCCCCGGCGCCGAAGGCAGGCGAGGCCCACGTGCCGTCCAGGCGTACGAGCCGGGTGCCCGGCAGCTCCAGCCAGCGCAGCACGCACTCGACCTCCTCGGCGGTCGCCGCGGGCAGCGGCCCGGGCCCGGCAAGCACGGTCTCGGCGGTGGCGATCAGCGCGTCCACGTAGGGGGCGGGGTGCGCGCCCCGCGCGATGGTGCCGGCCGCCACCAGCCGGCCGGAGCGCACGACCGCGAGCTCCCAGCCCAGGTCAGTGGTCGGGCGCGCCGCGACCAGCTGGCGCACCCCGGTCAGGGCAGACAGCCGCTGCAGCCTGGCGACCGCGCGTACGAAAGCGGTCAGCCGGTCGCGCTGGGCAGCGGCGTCCTCGAAGCGCTCGGTGCCGGCCAGCACGGTGATGCGGGCGCACAGCGCGTCGACGATCGCAGCCGGGTCCCGGGTGACGGCGTCGCGATAGGCCAGGGCGTGCAGGGAGTACGCCTCGACGGACTCGCCCTGAGCCGGGCCCAGGCACGGTGCGCCGCACCGGCGCATCTCGGCGAGCACGCAAGCGCCGGTCGGTCGCCGCACCGAGACGCGCTTGGTGCACTGGCGCAGGGGCAGCGCCTCATGCACCGCGGCGATCGCGAGCTCGGCGGTGCGGGACGTGCCGAACGGCCCCAGGTAGAGCGCGCCGTCGTCGAGCACCCGGCGCACGGTGGACAGCCGCGGGAAGGACTCCGCGGTGAGCTTGACCCACAGGGCGCGGTCCGGGCGCTTGGAGCGCCTGTTGTAGCGCGGGCTGTGCTCGGCGATCAGGCGCAGCTCGCGGACCTCGGCCTCGAGGGCCGTGCTGCACACGACCGGGTCGACCCGCTCGGCGAGCCCGACCATCTCGGCCATCCGGGTCCGGTGCTCGCTGGCCGTGAAGTACTGCCGGACGCGGCTGCGCAGGTTGGTGCTCTTGCCGACGTAGAGCACCCGGCCGCGGGCGTCGCGGAACAGGTAGACACCCGGCAGCGCCGGCAGAGCGTCGGCGAGGTGGCGCTTCCTGCGCTGCTCCGGGCTGACCTGCGCCGAGAACGTGCGCAGCTCCTCCAGGCTGTGCACGCCGAGCCCGCCGAGCCGGGCGATCAGGCCGTGCAGCACGTCGACGGTCGCCCGCGCGTCGGCGAGCGCCCGGTGGTTCGGCGTCGTGCCGGACCGGAACAGCTGCGCCAGCGTCGACAGCTTGCAGTTGGGCGCCTCGTCGCGGGTCAGCACCCGGCGGGCCAGCCGCGCGGTGTCGATCGAGTCCGGCGCCGGCCAGGGCAGGTCGAGCCGGTCGCAGCCGGCCCGCAGGAAGCCGAGGTCGAAGGGCGCGTTGTGGGCGACCAGCACCGCGCCGCGGCTGAACTCGAGGAACGCCGGCAGTGCCTGCGCGAGCCGGGGGGAGGAGGCGACCATGCTGTCGGTGATGCCGGTGAGCACCGCGATGAACGCCGGGATCGCCGCCCCGGGGTTGACCAGCGTCTGGAACTCGCCGAGCACCTCGCCGCCGCGCACCTTGACCGCGCCGATCTCGGTGATCTCGCAGCCCGCGGCCGATCCGCCGGTCGTCTCGAGGTCGACCACCACGAACGTCGTCTCCCGCAGCGGGCTGCCCAGCTCGTCGAAGCTCGTCTGGACGGCGACCTGGCGGGCGGGAAGGGGTGGTGCTGCAGGCATGCCTGGACGCTAGGTCCGACGTGCGACAAGCCGGCCGTACGACGCGCCGGTGCGCTGGGTCGTTTCCGCCTGACGTCAGCCGTACCGCCCTCGCCCTTTGAAGATCGTCCGCAGCCTCGCCGTCCTCAGCCGGATGGCCTGCCTCTGAGGACGGCCATCCTGCGAATGATCAACCTGCTCGGTGCCGACCCGCCCCGGGCACCGCCAGGTCGACCCGCACGAGGCGGTGGTCCGAGCTCGCGAACCCGTTGGTGAAGCGTCGGTCGAAGGTGCCGACCAGCGGGAACGTTGCGCTTGCCGTTGTGGCCCTCCGGGCCGTCGAAGCTCGGCGGCGGGGGTGGCTCGCGAGCAGGTGGACGGGCCGCTCGCCGACCAGGATCGGCACGTCGACGTGGTTCTTGCTCGACAGCCGGAAGGCCTCGAGCTCCTCGGGGCTGTACCAGTCGGCCGGCGCCGGCGTGGCCGGGTCGTCGGGCAGTCGGGCGCTCGGCATGTCCTTCCACCGGAAGTTCTGGAAGGTGCCCACCTTCCCGTCGTTGTTCAGGTCGAAGCCGCTGGCGATGCCGGTGTTGCTGCCGAAGGCCAGCCCGTGCTCGTAGGTGATCGGCGCGGCGCCCCCCGGCCGACCTCGAGGAAGTTGCGGCGGAACAGATCCAGCGCCTCGCCGCGGCTGTCGTAGTCGAACTCGTTGAGCAGCAGGACGTCCGGGCGCTCGCGCCGGATGATTTCCGCGACGTTGCGGACCTCCTCGTCCTGCGGCTCGTCGTCCGCGTCGCGTAGGTCGCGGGCCAGCTCGCCGTCGGTCTCGCGGAACATCGACACGTTGTACGTGGCCACCCGCAGCTCGGCCAGCCCCCGGCCGCCACCGCCCTGCGCAGCGCCGGCATAGGACGGGACGGCGGCCAGCGGTGCGCTCAGCACCGCGAGGGTGGCAGCTGCAGCCAAGCTGGCAACGGTACGACGGGGCACGGAGGGTGAGGGCTTTTCGTCACCGCTTCCTCCGACGTACAGGAGATCTATGTCCAGATCCACGAGGCCGGCGGCGCGACGACGCGCCCTCGCCCTGTTCGCTGCCACCGCGACGGCCGCCTCCGGCGCCGCATGCTCGGGCGCAGCACCTCCTCGGCATCCAGCCACCGCGAAGCGCCGTACATCCTTTCCGACCCGTCGGTGGACAACAGCGATGTGTACGCCTTTGTCAGCCCCAACGACGCGGGCAAGGTGTCGCTGATCGCCAACTGGGCGCCGTTCTCCGAGCCCGCCGGCGGCCCGAACTTCTTCCCGTGGGACACGACCGCGGCGTACGACATTCACATCGACAACGACGGTGACGCGAAGCCGGACATCACCTACCGCTGGACGTTCAGCGACGTCGACAAGCGGGGCACGGTCGACCGCGGTGTCGGCAACGGCGGCGAGAGCACCTTCCTCTACGCCGACGGGCCGGTCACGACGCTGACGGACGAGAACCTGCTGTTACGGCAGACCTACGACCTCGGCGTCATCACCGACACAGGCACACGACGATCGTCGACAACGGCCTCGCGGCCCCGTCCAACGTCGGTGAGGCGACGATCCCGGACTACGCCACGCTGCGCGCCGAGGCCGTCACCGACACCGCCACCCCCGCCGGCAGCTCCTATGTCGGCCAGGCGACGACTCGTTCTTCCTCGACCTGCGGATCTTCGACCTGCTGTACGGCGGCGACTTCTCCGAGGTCGGCACCGACACCCTGTCGGGCTACAACGTCAGCACGATCGCGCTCGAGCTTCCGAAGGGGGCGCTCGTCGCGAACGGCGACGCGGGCGCCAACCCGGTCATCGGCGTCTGGTCGACGACGAGCCGCCAGAAGACCCGCGTGTTCGCCGACACCAACGCGGGCCCGAACACGTCACCGACCGACAGCAGTGACGAGACCACCGACTCCGGGAACTTCGTCCAGGTGTCCCGCCTCGGCAACCCGTTGGTCAACGAGGTCGTCGTGCCGGCGAACCTCGAGGACTTCTTCAACCGGTCCACCCCCGACAACGACGCTCACTTCCTGGGCAAGGTGCAGGACCCGGAGGTCCCGGCGCTGGTCGAGCTGCTCTACAAGATCCCGAACCCCAACAAGCTCGACAGCCCGCCCGCCAAGAAGCGCAACGACCTCGTCGCGACCTTCCTGACCGGCTTCTCCCAGGACGTCTTCAATGGCACGACGTTCGGTGGACTCGGTGCGGGCGTTGTGCCCGTGGACCTCAACTCGCTGGACCTCAACGCCGTCAGCCCCAGCCCGGCTCCCGCGGAGTACCTGCGCTTGAACGTCAACGTCGGGCCGACTGCCGGGCCGAACCGACTGGGTGTCGTCGGCGGCGACCTGGCCGGCTTCCGAACGGCCGGCGGCTCGCCGATGACGTCGTCGACATCGAGCTTCAGGTGCTCGAGGGGATTCTCATCCGTCCAGAAGGCGACCTCAGGACGGCTGTCGCCGGTCTGGGCGACGCGGTCAACAAGAACGAACCGGCACTTCCTGAACACGTTCCCGTTCATCGCCGACCCGCACTCCGGCTCGGACGTGGAC
>JAHWJP010000239.1 GCA_019348355.1 Actinomycetota bacterium | reverse complement strand
CCGGCAGCTTCATCAGGGCGGCCAGCCGGACGGCGCCGCGCATGTAGTCGCTGAAGACCAGGAAGGTGCCGCCGTAGGGGCGCGTCCCGCCGTGCAGCGTGATGCCGTTGAGCACCGCCCCCATCGCGTGCTCGCGGATGCCGAAGTGCAGGGTGCGGCCGTAGGGGTTCGCCTCCGGCAGCGGGTTGTCCTCGGGCAGGAAGGAGTCCGCGCCCTCCATCGTCGTGTTGTTGCTCTCCGCGAGGTCGGCCGAGCCGCCCCACAGCTCGGGCAGCACGTCGGCAAGAGCCGTGAGCACCTTGCCACTCGCCTTGCGGGTGGCGACCCCCTTCTGGTCGGCCTCGAAGGTCGGGAGCGCGTCGACCCAGCCCTCGGCCAGCTGGCGCCGGCCCATCCGCTCGTGCAGCGCCTTGCCGTCGGGGTTCTTGGCGGCCCAGGCGTCGTACTTCTCCTGCCACGTCGCGCGCTGCGCGCGACCGCGCTCCACCACCTGCCGGGCGTGGGTGAGGATCTCGTCGGGGGCGTAGAAGTTGGTGTCGACCGGGAAGCCGATCGCCTTCTTGGTGGCGGCGACCTCGTCCGCGCCGAGCGCCGCCCCGTGGGCCTTGCCGGTGTTCTGCAGCTTCGGTGCCGGCCAGCCGATGATCGTGCGCATCGAGATGAACGACGGCCGGTCGGTGGTGTCGCGGGCGGCGATCAGTGCCTTGTGCAGCTCTTTGACGTCGTTGCCGTCCTCGACCTTCTGCACGTGCCAGCCGTAGGCCTCGTAGCGCGCCGCGACGTCCTCGGACAGGGCGGTCTGGGTGTCGCCCTCGATCGAGATCTTGTTGTCGTCATAGAGCACGACCAGGTTGCCGAGCTTCTGGTGACCGGCGAGCGAGGAGGCTTCGGAGCTGATGCCCTCCTCGATGTCGCCGTCGGACGCGACGCACCAGATCGTGTGGTCGAACGGGCTCTGACCGGGCGCCGTGTCGGGATCGAGCAGGCCGCGTTCGCGACGCGCGGCCATCGCCATCCCGACGGCGTTGCCGATGCCCTGCCCGAGCGGGCCGGTCGTGACCTCGACGCCGGGGGTGTGGCCGTGCTCCGGGTGGCCTGGGGTGGCCGAACCCCACTGCCGCAGCCGGGACAGATCGTCGACGGTCAGGCCGTAGCCGGACAGAAACAGCTGCACGTAGATCGTGAGGCTCGAGTGTCCGCAGGACAGGACGAAGCGGTCGCGGCCGGTCCAGTCGGGGTCGCTCGGGTCGTGCCGCAGCAGGCGCTGGTAGAGCAGGTACGCCGCGGGCGCCAGGCTCATCGCGGTGCCGGGATGGCCGGAGCCGGCCTGCTCGACGGCGTCCATCGCGAGGGCGCGGGACACGTCGACGGCCTTGCTGTCGAGGTCGCTCCACTCCAGGGTGGGGGTCTTCGAACTGCTCATCGGCGGACTCCTCCGTCGTAACCGTGGCCACCGGCGATTGGAAGCCGGCTCGTGTTCAGCCCCGACACTAGCGGGGGGACATATCTGTTGGGTGGACAGCCCCGGGCCGGCAGGCTGTGGGCGGCGACGATCGGTAGGCTGCGCCCGTGACGACGTTCGCGGGACCTGTGGAGACAGCCGCGGCGCAGACCTCGGAATCGCTGGAACCGCTGGCTCCGCCAGCTCCGCCTACCCGGTCCGGCCGGGTCCGGACCACTGTCGCGGCGTATGTCGCCCTCACCAAGCCGCGCATCATCGAGCTGCTGCTCGTCACGACCGTGCCGACGATGGTCCTCGCCGAGCGCGGAATGCCCCCGCTCGGCCTGGTCCTCGCCACCCTGCTCGGCGGCGCACTCGCAGCCGGCAGCGCCAACGCGCTGAACTGTTACGTCGACCGCGACATCGACAAGGTCATGGCCCGAACGGCCCGCCGCCCGCTGGTCCGGCACACCGTCACCCCGCGCAGCGCACTGGTCTTCGGCCTGGTCCTCGGCGTCCTTGCCACGGCCCTGCTGCTGCTCACGACCAACGCTCTGGCGGCTTCCCTCGCCGTGGTGGCCATCGCCTTCTACGTTGTCGTCTACACGATGGTGCTCAAGCGGCGCACTTCCCAGAACATCGTCTGGGGCGGAGCGGCCGGCTGCATGCCGGTGCTCATCGGCTGGGCCGCGGTGACCGGGTCGCTCGCCTGGGCGCCCTGGGTGCTGTTCGCGATCATCTTCTTCTGGACGCCGCCGCACTACTGGCCGCTGGCGATGCGCTATCGCGAGGACTACGCCGCAGCGGGTGTTCCGATGCTGCCGGTGGTGGCGAGCCCGGCCGTCGTGGCGTCCCGGATCGTCGCCTACTCCTGGGCGATGGTGGCGAGCTCGCTGCTGCTGATCGCCCCGCTCGGCCCCTCCGGCCTGCTGTACGCGGTGGCCGCCGTCGTGCTCGGAGCGGTCTTTTTGCGCGAGGCGCATCTGCTGCGGGCGCGGGTCCGCTCGGGCGCTGACGCCGCCCCCATGCGGCTGTTCCACTGGTCCATCACCTATCTGGCGCTGCTCTTCCTCGCCGTGGCGGTCGACCAGCTCGTCTGAGGCCGTGCCCCC
>JAHWJP010000113.1 GCA_019348355.1 Actinomycetota bacterium | reverse complement strand
GGCTTCGGGAAGGACACCGTCGCCTCGCGCCCCGGCGGGTAGCGGCTGATGTAGTAGCTGTGCGGGACGTGCTCGACGTCCTCGAGGCCGCTGAAGAAGACGGCGTTGAACAGCGTGGTGGCGAACTGCGAGATGCCCCCGCCCACCGCATCGACGAACTGGCCCTTGAGGATCTGCGGCGCCGGGAGGAAGCCGCGCGCTTCGTCTCGGGGTCCGACGATCGCGTTGAGGTCGAAGGTCTCACCGGGCAGCACTACGTGGCCGTCGACGATCTCGGCGATCCGGTGGATGTTCTCGACCCGGGGCCGGCAGCACGGGTGCCGGGTGGTGAACGTGCCGATCTGCTCGCGGACCCCGAGGGTGGCCGCCTTCTCGGTCGTGATGCGGACCGTCGCGACCGACAGCGGCGCGGAGGCGGTACGCGGTGGCGGCTCGCCCAGCACGCCGAGCACCGCAGCGGCGAGGTCGGGCGCGGACACGCTGCGGCCGTCCTTCGCGGGGACGACGACCGGCGTGCCGCTGGACACGTCGAAGGTGGCATCCCGGACCGGGTCGCCGACCGTGCGGAGCCGGTAGCGCAGCTGCTCGTAGAGGACGTCCTCCAGCAGCCGCGGGACCAGCGCTCCGAAAACATCGGGCTCCAGCCGCAGCGCCTGGGCGATGTCGGCCGGCTCGACGACCAAGGGATCGCCCTCGACGTCGACGGTGATCGGCGCGGCCACTGCCGGGCGGGCCACCAGCTCGAGCGCTCGCTGGACCTCCTGCGCTGAGGTGCGCACCGGCGTGACGTCGACGGGCACCTCCAGCCTCGTCGAGCCGGTGCGCAGCCACCGCTCGCCGATGGCCTCCACCGACCCCGCGATGTCGAGCTCGCGCCCGGTCACCGCCTCGACCGCCGCCGGCACCGCCTCCGGAGTGAAGGTGATCGATCCCTCGACCGCCGGTCGGTCGAAGCCTTCCGCCACCCGCCGCAGCTGCGCCGACAGCGCGGTCGGCGGGGCGACGACGACCAGGTCCACGTCCCGGTCGACACCGAGCACGCCGCCCAACCGGTCGAGCGGCCCGGCGGACAGCGTCCTCGCGACCGTCGCCGGCACGTCGACGGACAGCCCTGAGGCCGCCGGGTCGATCGTCAGCGTGTCGCCGTCCGCAGCCAGCATCAACGGCTCCGAGGCCTGCGCGCGCAGTCCCGCCTCGATCGTCGACTCCGCCTGCGCCCGGGACAGACCACCCACCTCGATCCCGGCGACCTCGACGCCGCGTGGGATGCCCTCGTCCGCGGACACCGCCACGGCGACCCCGGAACCCACCGCGGCGAGGGCGATGGCCGCGACGAGCAGGGCACGGCGGGAGACGGCAGGCACAAGCTCCACGGTATGGGTTGCCCCCGCGGGCCGGCTCGGCTACGACGCCGTACGCGCCCCTGCCAGCCGCGCGTTGTCGATGACGATGGCGGCCGGCCCGGAGACGAGCTTGAGCGTGGACAGGGCGGTCTCGCCGAAGGCGTTCGGGACCGAGCTCGACAGCGCCAGCACCCCGACGACGGCGCCGCCGTGCCCGCGCAGCGGCATTGACAGGTAGGTCGACATCTCTGTCTGGTCAGGATTCGCGAGGTCCTCGACGTCCTCGACGATGCTCCCGCCTGCCATGGCCACCCGGGTGGCGAGCTCACCGGCGCCGACGGCCTGGCCACCGTAGGAGGAGATGGCGTCGGCGGCGGCGGACAGGAAGGCGTCGTAGTGCTCCCGCGCCGTCGGCTTGCCGACCGCGACGTAGGCCTCCCGCTCCGCGCTGAGCAGGACCGCTGCCAGGTCGTAGCCGACGAAGCGCTGGAGCACGCCAAGCAGGGAGGCGACCGAGCCCTCCAGACCGCTCGCCGTCACGGCGATGGCGGTGACGGACTGCGCGACCGAGCTCTCGAACAGCTTGCGGTCCAGCAGGTCGCACACGCGCGACAGCACGTCCTCCTCCGACAGCTCGAGCGGCTCGGCCTTCAGTGCCGGCCGCCCCTCGCGCGCAGCGCGCAGCACCTCCTCGACGGTGGCCGCGAGCTCGCCCGCCTCGAAGTCCTTGGTGAGGTAGCGGTCGACGCCCGCCTGCCCCGCCCAGTAGCGGTCGCTGGCCGCGTCGAGCGAGGTGAGCATCACGACGGGGATGTCCGCGGTCTGCCAGTCGTCCTTGAGCAGCCGGGCGGCGATGAAACCGGACACTCTCGGCATCTGCACGTCGAGCACCACAGCGTCCGGTTGACAGGCGAACACCGCCTGCACGGCGCCGATCCCGTCCACGGTGGCCACGACCTCATGGCCCTCCCGGGTGAGCACGCTGGTGACGATCCGCCGAAGCGTCGGGCTGTCGTCGGCGATCACGATCCTGGCCATGGGGTTACCTGCCTACCAATCGTCGGACGGTCTGGACCAGCTGGTCCTGGTCGAACTCGGTCTTGAGCAGGTACGCCGAGCAGCCGGCCTCGAGGCCGGCCTGCCGCGCGTACGCCTCGCCGCGGGAGGTCATGATGATCACCGGCACGTTCTCCCACCCTTTGGTGCGCCGGATGGTCCGGGTCAGGTCGAAGCCGTCCATGCCAGGCATCTCCACGTCGGACAGCACGAGGTCGGCCGGCTCGTCGCGCAGGCGGGCCGCGCCGTCCAGGCCGTCGACCGCCGTCTCGACCTGATAGCCGGCTCCCTCGAGGATGACCCGCTGCAGCTCACGTACGCCGACGCTGTCCTCGACGACGAGCACCCGGGCACGGCGGGCCGGGACGGGCGTCGGGGGCGAGATCTGCTGGCTCGACACGCCGGGCAGGACCGGGGCTCCACCGAGCATCCGCTCGGCGAGCTCGCGCAGGTCCAGCAGGCAGACCACGCTGCCGTCAGCCGCGATCGTCGCGCCCGCGATGCCGGGCACCCGGCCGAGGAAGCCGTCGAGGTCCTTGACGACCAGCTCGCTCTCCCCCTCGAGCCGGTCGACCGACCAGGCGAGCTGCGAGCCCGCGCCACCCGTGTGCCGCACCACGAGCGCAGCTTTCGGCAGGTCGCCCGGAGCCCGACGAAGTCCCAGCACCGCGCCGAGGTCGAGCAGCGGGATGCTCGCCCCGTGCCGTACGACGACGGTTGCGCCGCCAAGGACGTGCACAGCGGGGGCCCCCGACCCCGACCGCAGCGAGAGCGACTCCACGACGCCGGAGACCGGGATGGCGTAGCGCTCGTCGCCGACCCGGGCGAGCAGGCAGCGCAGCACCCCGAGGGTGACGGGAAGCGTGAGCACGAAGGCCGTACCTGTGCCCCGCTCGCTGCGCACCTCGACCGTGCCACCCAGTCCCTCGACCGCGTCACGCACGACGTCGAGCCCGACCCCGCGGCCCGAGGTCTCGGTGACCTGCGGCGCCGTCGAGAAGGCCGGGGTGAACAGCAGCTCCTGCAGGGGCGGCCCGGTGAGGGTGCTGTCCGGAGGCAGCAGGCCGTGTCGCACCGCCTGGGAGCGCACCCGGTCGTCATCGACGCCGGCGCCGTCGTCGGCCACCTCGAGCACCACGGTGCCGGCCACGCCGCGGGCGGTGACGCGGACGACCGACTCGGCCGGCTTGCCGGCGGCCAGGCGCACCGGGGCGGGCTCACACCCGTGGTCGACGGCGTTGACGACCAGGTGCTTGAGCGCCTCGGCGACGCCGTCCAGGACCTGCTTGTCGATCTCGACGTCCTCACCGGCGGTCTCCAGCCGAACGGCCTTGCCGGTCCGCTGCGCCACGTCGCGCACGATCCGGGCGAGCGGGGCGAAGGCGCGCCGGACCGGCACCATCGCAAGGCCCATCGCACCGTCGCGGACCTGCGCCATGCCGCCCCGGTGGTCCTCGACCAGCTCGCGCAGCCCCCCGACGGCGGTGGACAGCTCGGTTCCCGCGCCGACCAGCCGGTGCAGCGCGAGCGCCACGTCAGGGGGCAGCGTCGTCGCTGACCGCAGCCCGGCCTGGCGCAGGGTCTGTGACCAGCGGGCCTGCTCGGCGGCGAGGCGCAGCAGCTGACCGGCGGTCTGCTCGATGCGGCGGGCGCCGAGGTCGGCCTCGCCGACGACGTCCAGCAGCTCGTAGACCTTGCTGGCCGCGACGCGTACCGAGTCGCTGCCGGCCCGCACGACCTCTGAGGCGACCGCTTCCCGTACGACGATCTGGGCCGGCACCAGCGCGCGGACCGGCTCCCGCGGCGAGGGGGGCTGGGCCATCGTCGAAACCGGGGCCGAAACCGGGGCCGGAGCCGCCGGGGCTGCGGCGGCGAGCACGGGGACGGCGACCGGGCACTGCCCCCCGGTGGCGGCAGCGAGCGCCGCGAGGACCGGTTCGAGCGCCTGCTCGTCGAGCTCACCGCCGGGCAGTGCCCGACCGATCACGTCGCAGGAGCTCAGCAGCAGATCCACGAGATCGCTTCGTACGGTGAGTCGTTCGTCGCGCAGCGCCCCCAGCAGGTCTTCCATCGCGTGCGAGACCCGCAGGACGCCCCCGAGCCCGAGCATCCGGGCCGAGCCCTTGACGGTGTGCGCGTCCCGGAACAGCCCAGCGACGACCTGGCGTGGTGCGCCGTGCGCCTCGAGGGCGAGAAGCCCTGCCTGCAGCGAGCCGAGCCGCTCCTCCACCTCCGCGCGGAAGGTGGCGAGCAGCTCGGGGTCGTCGCCCCATGCCGTCATCGAGAGCTCAGGAGACCTTGAACTGCGCGATCGACGCGCGCAGCTCGGCGGCGAGCACGTTGAGCTGGGCGGCCGCGGCGGCCGACTGACGCGAGCCGACCGCGTACTGCCGGCTGACGTCGGAGACCGAGGTCATGGCGGCGACGACCTGGTCGGAGGCCGAGCGCTGCTGCTGGGTGGCGATCGAGATCTCCTTGGCGGCGGTGGTGGTCTCGTCGACCATGCCGCTGATCCGCTCGAGCGCCTCGACGACGCCCTGGGCGAGCTCGGTGCCGGCGCGGACCTCCTTCGCACCCTCCTCCGAGGCGATGATCGTGCTGTTGGTCTCGGCCTGGATCTCCCCGACGATCGCCTGGATCTGCCCGGCCGACTCCTGCGACCGCTCGGCGAGCTTGCGCACCTCGGAGGCGACGACGGCGAACCCGCGCCCGTGCTCGCCCGCCCGCGCGGCTTCGATCGCGGCGTTGAGGGCGAGCAGGTTGGTCTGGTCGGCCAGGTCGTCGATGACGTCGAGGATCCGCCCGATCTCGTGGCTCTTCTCCCCCAGCGACAGCGCCCTCGTGGCGATCGAGTCGACCCGTACGGCGATGTTGTCCATCGACTCCACCGAGGCCGACACCGCCGCGCGACCCTGCTCGGCGTAGCGCAGCGTCTCGGCCGCATACCGAGCGACCGCCTCGGAGGTCTCGGCGATCTGCGCCGCCGTCGCCGCCAGCTCCTCGATCGTCGACGTCGTCTCCGACACGGCCGAGGACTGCTGCGTCGCCGACGCCGCGTGCTCCTCCGCCGTCGCCAGCAGCTCCCCGGCGCTGGCCCCGATCTGCTCACCACCGCTGCGGATCTGGCTGACCAGCTCCCGCAGGTTGCCGATGGTGTGGGCGAAGGCGGTGGACAGGCTCTGCAGCTGGGAGGTGCCCTGCATGGCGTCCACCTCGACCGCGAGATCGCCGCCGGCCGCCCGTTCGAGGCAGGCCGACAGCGAGGCGAGGCGGCTCTCGAACGCCTCGTGGTCGTTGCCGGCCCGGATCCGCAGATCCTCGACGGCCGTGGTCAGCGAGGAGTGCAGCCCTGCCCCGATCGGGAAGGACAGGCCGATCACGACCAGCAGACCGACCGTGAACGGGTCCACGGTGTGGGCGATGACCGAGGCCAGCACCAGCCCACCGGTCGCTGCGAGGCCGAACAGCACGGACGCCAGGGTCGGCAGGCAGACAGCGGCGAGCAGGACGACAGCGAACAGGCACAACCAGAACGGACCACGTACGCCGCCGGTGACGGCGACGATCGCAGTCGCCCAGACCAGGTCCGCGCTCAGCAGCAGCATCCTGCAGGCGAGGGCGTTCTCCCGAACGGCTCGCGATCGACGCTCCAGGGCCGGCAGGACGCTCAGCAGCGCCGTAGCGGTGACGCCGAGCAGCGTCCAGGCGTAGAAGGCGCCCGCATGCACGACGACCCCCGGCGGGCTGCCCAGCCGGTCCATCAGCGTGACCGCGACGACGGACACGGCGATCGACAGCCAGGTCATGATCGCAGCGGCTCGGGCGAGCCGGACGCAGAAGTCCACGGGATGCCTTTCGGCGCGGGACGGCGACTGCTGTAGCGCGTCAGCCGGCTCGTCGGGCTCGCGGCAGCGTCGAGGCCAGCGCGAAGACCGCGTCCAGGTCGAGTACGCCGTACGGCCCCTGCTCGTCGGTCACCTGACCGGCCAGCAGCGCCCCGGCGGCCGGGGGCAGGTGAGCCAGCACGGCTTCCACCGCCTCGCTGTCGACAACGGTCGCGCCCGAGACGCTCTCGACGAGCAGCCCCACGCGCACGCCCAGGTGCGCCACGACGACGAGCCGGCCTCGGCGGTCCAGCCCGCCGGTCTGCTCGCCCAGCAGGATGCGCAGATCCAGGACGGCCAGCACCCGGCCACGCCAGTTGGCGACGCCGGCGACCCACCCGGGCAGACCGGGTACGCGGGTCAGGCCGGGTGGCCGTCCGACCTCCGCGATCGAGCTCATCGGCAGGGCGTAGCGGCACCCACCCAGCCGGACGATCACGAGGTCGGGGCGAGCGAGGGCTGCGTGGTCCACGCCGCTGTTGTCGGCGCCGCCCGCGTCCGGGTGAAGCCGACTCAGCGCCGCGCGGTCAGCGAACCGGCGGCGAGGCCGTACATCACGGCGCTCGTCAGCGCCCCCACCACGAGAAATCCCAGTCCGGTCGCGCTGCCCAGCACGATCAGGTCGCCTTCGGCCCGGCGCGCCCCCAGGGTGAAGGCGAGGCCGAGCCAGAGCAGCGCAGGGATCGCCGCCCCGATCTTGCCGGCGAGCCGGGCACCCGCGCGTCCGACCGCCACGTTTCCGGCGACGGCGATCAGCCAGGACACCGGCACCGACGTGCCCCCGATCCGAAACGGTACGAGAAACGCTCCCCAGAGGGTGAACTGGACGGTCAGGACGAGCACCAGGGCATAGGCGAATGCCCGCCGCCCTCCCGTCAGCGGCGTCGCCGCTTCGTCCGTGGCGACGGACGGTTCGGGCTCGGACACCGGATCAGCCTGCCACCACCCCGATCGGCCGGTGTCCGGTCCTGCTCAGCCCTCGGAATGGACCGGCTCGGTCAGGTCGACCACCCGGGGAGCGGACGCGGCCTGCTCGAGGACGTCGGTGATCTCGGCGCCGACGAGCTCCTCACGGGTGAGCAGCGCGTCGCGCAACGCCTCGACCAGGTGGCGGTTCGCCTCGAGCAGCGCCTTCACCTCGCGCTTCTGGGTCTGCAGCAGCGACTCCACTGCATCGCGCCCGCGCCCGTCGGCGAGCACCCGACCCACGATGTTGGTGTCGCTGAACGAGCTGTTCGAGATGGCCGCGTAGGACAGCAGGCTGCCCTCCATGCCGTGCGCGCCGACCATTTCAGCGGCGGCGTTCGTGGCGTAGAGCAGGTCACCACCCGGGCCGGTGGAGACGTCACCGAAGAAGATCTCCTCGGCGCACTGGCCGGCCAGCGCGATCTTCACCAGGGCCTGCATCTCGGTCCGGGACCGGGTGAACACGTCGTCGCGGTCGCCGTGGGCGAGCAGGCCGAGGGCGCTGCGGCGCTTGACGATGGTGAGCACCTCGAGCCGGCGCTCCGGCGCGGTCAGCCAGGCTGCCGTGGCGTGACCGGACTCGTGCGTCGCGATGAGCCGGCGCTCGTGGGCGGTGTAGCCGACCGGCTGGCCCATCCCCACTTCCTCGACGAGGCGGGCCCGCTCCACGTCGCTCCAGCTCAGCTGACCGGCGCCGCGGCGTACGGCGTTGACCAGCGCCTCGTCCAGCAGATGCTCGATCATCACCGGGCTGTAGCCCTGGGTGACGCCGGCCAGAGTGTCGCGGAGCGCGGGGTCGTCCAGCTCCGCGGTGTGTGCCTTGGTGACAAGGAAGTGGTCGACGAGCTCGCGCCGCCCGGCCTTCGCGGGCAGCTCGAAGGTGATCCGCCGGTCGAAGCGGCCGGGCCGAAGCAGGGCGGGATCCAGGCTGTCGGCGCGGTTGGTGGCGGCGATGAGCAGGATGTTTGTCGGCACGACGTCCGGACGCCGCAGCTGCCGGTGCGGCGGCAGGAACAGGTTGAGCCGGTCGACGAACCAGCCGCGCAGGCGCTGGCCCCCGGTCGGGTTGTCGAAGGACTGCATCTGCACGAGCAGCTCGTTGACGACGCCGCCGGTGCCCTCGCTCAT
>JAHWJP010000238.1 GCA_019348355.1 Actinomycetota bacterium | reverse complement strand
TCCCGGCGGTCGAGCCGGCCGACGTCGAGGCGCTGACCGCCTGCATCGACCACGTTCTCGAGCACCTGCTCTGAGCGGGGAGCTGCCGCAGGCGTGGGTGCCGCGGGTGATGAACGCCTCGCTCGCCCTCGTGCTGATCCTGATCGTCTCGCCGATCGTCACGCGGTTCGGCGGCAAGCCGGTGTACGTCCAGATCGCCCTGGTCGGCGTGATGGTGCTGGTCGTGCCGCTGGTGATCGCCTGCCTCGCCTCGGCGCTCCGGCCGGGGTCGCTCGGTCGAACCGCCCGGCGGCTGCGCCGCCGTGGTTGACCGACCGCAAGATTCGACGGGCGAGCAGCATCGCGGGGAGAGCGAGCTCGAGCGGGCCGACCGCAACTGGGACGAACTGCTCGGTGAGCTGCGGGTCACCCAGACCGGCGTTGCCATCTTGTTCAGCCTGCTGCTCACGGTGCCGTTCTCCGCTCGCTTCGAGACGGTGGAGGACTTCCCACGGCGGGTCTACCTGTCAGCGCTGCTGCTGGCGGCTGCGTCCTTCGTCGTGCTGATCGCGCCGGTCGCCTATCACCGGCTGCTGTTCGCCCAGCGTCAGAAGCCGAGGGTCGTCCGGGTCGCCAACCGGTTTGCCATCTGCGGCCTGGGCCTGCTGTGTCTCGCCCTGACCGCGGTGCTGCTGCTGGTCGCGGACCTGCTGATGGCCCGCGGTGCGGCGGTGGTCCTGAGCGCGGCCTTCGGCCTGCTCACCGCGACGCTGTGGTTCCTCCCCGCCTCGTTGCGGCGGCGCCGCTGACCGCCCAGGGTGGGCGAGCTGGCGAACGTGGATGTGCGGGCGCCGGCGAACGAGGTGCGGCTCGAGGCGCAAGGCGCGCAGCCGGATCATGACGGCGGCGGCCACCAGGCCGGACAGCGCGGTGACCGCGCCTCCGACGACAATGCTGCTGCGCGGCCCGAAGGCCTGCGCCAGCGCGCCGATGAGCGGCGCCCCGATCGGCGTCCCGCCCATGAAGACCAGGATGTAGAGGGCCATCACCCGACCGCGCATCTGCGCTGTCGTGCCGAGCTGCACGATCGCGTTTGCGGTCGTCGTGAAGGTCAGCACCGCGATTCCGGTCGGCAGGAGCAGCAGCGCCATCAGTGCATACGTCGGTGCGAGCCCTACCAGCACCTCCAGCAGTCCGAAGGCGAGCACCGCGATGAACAGCGTGCGCTGCCGGGGCGGGCCGGCGCGTCGGGCGCTGAGCAGCGCCCCCAGCAGCGAGCCGACGGCGAAGATCGAGGTCAGCAACCCGTACGCACCGGCTCCCCGGCCGAAGACCTCCTTGACCACGAGCGCCAACGTGATCTGGAAGTTCAGACCGAAGGTGCCGACCATGAAGACCAGCGCCATCGGCACCAGCAGGTCCGGCCGGGACCGTACGAACGCCAGACCCTCCCGCAGCTGGCCCTTGCCGCGGACGAGCCGCGTCGAGCAGTGCAGGTCCGCCGCCCGCATCGCGCGCAGCCCGGCGAGCACAGCGGCGTAGCTCACGGCGTTGGCGAGGAAGACCCAACCGGTCCCGACCGCGGCGATGGCGACGCCGGCGAGGGCCGGCCCGACGATGCGCGCGGAGTTGAAGGTCGCGCTGTTGAGGCTGATCGCGTTCGGCAGGTCGTCCGGGCCCACCATCTCGACGATGAAGGACTGGCGCGCAGGGGTGTCCACTGCCGAGACGAGGCCGAGGCCGAACGCCAGCGCGAAGACCTGCCACAGCGCGACCACGCCGGACAGGTCGAGCACGGCCAGCAGCAGCGCCAGGACGGCCATGGCCGCCTGCGCGCCGATCAGCAGCCGGCGCTTGTCGTAGCGGTCGGCGAGCACCCCGCCGTACAGCCCGAACAGCAGCACCGGCAGGAACTGCAGCGCCGTGGCAATGCCGAGGGCGACACCGGAGTTGTCGGACAGCTCGAGGACGAGCCAGGCCTGCGCGACGCGTTGCCCCCACGTGCCGGACAGCGAGACGACCTGGCCGACTGCGAAGAGCCGGTAGTTGCGGACCTGCAGGGAACGGAACGTGCTCACGAGCCGGCCAGCCGGTCGAGGATCCGAGCTGCCCGCGCGAGCACGGCCACCTCGTCCGGCTCGAGCTCGCGCAGGCGCTGCGCCAGCCACGCATCCCGGCGACGGCGGTCCTCCCGCAGCAGTGCGGCACCGGCCGGGCTTGCCGCCAGCAGCACCTGGCGTCCGTCGGTCGGGTGGCCGGTGCGGGTCACCAGGCCGGCGACCTCGAGGGCGGCGGCGATCCGGGTCATCGACGGCGGCTGCACCCGCTCCTGGGCCGCGAGCTCGCGGGGGGTCAGCGGACCTTTGCGTTCGAGGGTAGCCAGGGCGGAGGTCTGGGACAGCGTCAGTGAGCTGTCGGACTGCTCGGCCCGCATCCGCCGGGCCAGCCGCATGACCGACAGGCGCAGCGCGCTGGCGAGGGCGGAGTCGTTGCGGGTGGGCACGCCCCTTGCAAGTCGTGAGCCTTGCTAACTATTTCCGGTGGACGCAGGGCTCAGGCGAACGCCCGCTCGATCGGGTCGA
>JAHWJP010000237.1 GCA_019348355.1 Actinomycetota bacterium | reverse complement strand
GAACAAGCCGCCAGCGAGAGAGCCCAAGCTGGCCAAGCCGGTCTCGGTGAAGCCGGTCTCGGTGAAGCCGACAGAGGGAGCGTCGCCGACGAAGCCCGCCCCGGCGAAGCCCGCAACGGTCAAGGCTGCGCCGAAGGCTACGCCGGCCAAGGCTACGCCGGCCAAGGCCGCACCGGCCAAGGCCGCGCCGGCCAAGGCCGCGCCGGCCAAGGCCGCGCCGGCCAAGGCCGCGCCGGCCAAGGCCGCGACCGGTAGGTCGGCGACCGGCAAGCCAGGAGTCGGCAAGCCCGGCAGCAAGGCGGTGACGGTCGGGACGGCTCCGCACAAGCCGCAGCCGACCGAGCCCCAGGTCGCCAAGCCGGTGTCCATCAAGCCACCCGTCGCCAGCCGCACATCGCGGCCAGCACCGGCCAGGCCCACTGCCCCCAAGCCACCGCCCGCTACGGGCAGCTCGGCCAGCGTGGCCCGGGCTCGCAGCACGCCGCAGCGGTGGGGCGGCTCGTGATGCGCCGCCCGTCGACGGCTGTCGGCGGGGTAGTTCAGCTCAACTGCTGAGGACGTCGGCCAGCCGACTCGTCCGGACCCGGCCTATGACCGCGGAGCGGCCCGGAAGGGGTCGCGCGCCGGTGGGGCGGTCATGGTGAGGGCGTCGGGCGAAGCCACGACGCCGGCGAGATCGAGCACCTGCTGCAGGACCTGCGCAGGGGTGAGCCCCGCGCTGATCCCCTTGCTGGTGACCAGAACCCGGTAGACGGTGATGTAGTGCCGACTCGGCGTGTCATAGGACCAGTCCACCGACCCGAGGTGTTCGGCGCTGCCGTGGCTGCCGATCGGCCCGTCCCAGGGACCGCTCCAGACCTGGACTCCGGCCGGCCCGGCGGAGAAGCAGCCGCCTCGGGAGACGTCGGCGCCCTCGGCGGCCACCAGCAGGGCCCGCGCCTCGCGGTCCGGCAGGACGATGGCGGGACGGACCTGGCTTGCGACGGGCGGCGCGGCGGGCCCGGAACGGGTCATACGAAACGAGCGGGAAGCCAGCGTCGGCTCCCCCTCGACGGCGTGGACGCTCACCGCTTCCTCCGGGCATCTCGACCGCTCCGAACGGAGCAGGTGCTGCACCGGTCATCGGCACCTGGCGGATGCTTCCTGAGGGGGCCAGTCGGGTGACCGTCGGCCCGGACCGGCTCTGAAGGCCGAAGGCGGCTCAACCGCCCGCGACGCGCAGCCAGAACCGCAGCCCCAACTCGTCGTCGTCGCGCGCGACGAGGTCGGCGGTCGGGGGACCCGGTTCGAGGCTCACGGCGAGGACCTCCTCGGCGAGTCGGCCGCCGCCTTCCACCAGCGCCGCCGTCAGCTCCTGCGAACCCGTCGACCACCACAGCTCGATCCGGTCGCTGACCTCGAGCCCGCTGCTCTTGCGCGCATCCTGAACGAGCCGCACCACGTCACGCACGAGCCCCGCGCGGCGCAGCTCCGGCGTGATCTGCAGGTCGAGCGCAACGGTCTCACCGCCGCCGGTCGCGACGGCCCAGCCGCTGCGCGGCGTCTCGGTCACGACCACGTCGCACTCGGCCAGGGGCACCACCGCCCCGTCGACCTCCACCGTCGCCGCGCCGGCCCGCAGGGCCGCGACGAGCGACACCGGATCACTCGCGGCGACGGCCCGCGCCACCTCCTGCACGCCTTTGCCGAACCGCCGACCCAGAGCGCGGAAGTTGGCCTTGACGGTGACGTCCACCAGGCTGCCGGCCTCGGACAGCGGTTCGAGGCTGCCAACGTTGAGCTCGGTCGAGACAAGTGACCGCAGCTCGGCCGGCAGCGCGGTCCAGCCCGGCGCCGCGACCAGTGCCCGTCCGAGCGGCTGGCGGGTCTTGACCTTCGACTCGGCCCGGGCCTGGCGGCCCAGATCGACCAGCCGGCGCACGAGCGCCATCTGGTCGGCCAGCTCGGCTTCGACCAACGACCCGTCCACCGAGGGCCAGCCGGCCAGGTGCACCGAGTCGGGCAGCTGGCCGCCATCGAGCTCGCCGCCCGCGTACAACGCGGCCCACACCTCGTCGGTCACGAACGGCGTGAACGGCGCCATCAGCAGCGTCACGACGTACAGGCACTCGTGCAGTGTGCTGAGCGCGGCCGGGTCGCCGTCCCAGAAGCGCCGACGCGACGAGCGGACGTACCAGTTGGACAGGTCGTCGATGCACTGCGCCAGCCGGCGGCCGGCTTGCTGGGAGTCGAAGTTCTCCAGCGCCGCTGTGACGCCGAGCGCGGTGGCGTGCACCTGCGACAGCGCCCAGCGGTCGAGCAGCGGCCGGTCCTCGAGCGGCGGCGCCGAGGTCCCGGGCGTCCAGCCGTTGACGCCGGCGTAGAGGGTGTGGAAGGCGGCGGTGTTCCAGTAGGTCAGCAGGACCTTGCGCACCACCTCCTCGACCTGCTCGTGGCCGATGCGGCGGGCCGACCAGGGGCTGCCGCCGCAGAGCATGTACCAGCGCAGCGCGTCGGCGCCGTGCCGTTCGAACAGCTCGAACGGGTCCAGGACGTTGCCGAGGTGCTTGCTCATCTTGCGGC